>JAFMQY010000003.1:28781-56193 GCA_017354415.1 Nocardioides sp. | reverse complement strand
GGCGGCGGCCCGCGTGGCGGAGGCGATCCGTGCCCACCCGGCGTACGTCTCCGGCACGACCCGTGACGAGCTCGCGCTGTTGAACGCCATCCCCGGCGCGATCGGCAAGGCCGGCGCCGAGGGCTGCTACGCCGTCGCGCTGCCGGACGGGCGCGCGTTCGCGCTGAAGACCGACGACGGCGCCGCCCGGGTGCGGCCCGTGCTGATGGCTGAGGCGCTGCGTCGCGCCGGAGTGCTCGACGAGCCGGGCGTCGACGCCGAGGCGGTACGTCGGTCAGGTGTCGTCGCGGTCCTCGGAGGTGGCGTCCCGGTGGGCGAGATCCGCGCGTGCTACTAGCTGCTAGCACTGCGTCACGGATCGGAAACCCTAAGATTCCCTGGGTTTTCGCGAAGTCGTGAGGCCCCTCACCGCGTGGAGGGGTTTGCCTGCTGCTAGCAGCGGCTAGCATGGAGACGTGGCGAAGGGAAAGGTCGGCAAGACCGTCGAGTCGCTCGGCGACTACCTCCGGGAGCAGCGGGTCTCGGCCCAGCTCTCCTTGCGGCAGCTCGCGGAGCAGGCCGGCGTCTCCAATCCGTACCTGAGCCAGATCGAGCACGGTCTCCGCCGTCCGTCGGCGGAGGTGCTGCAGCAGCTCGCCAAGGCGCTTCGCATCTCGGCCGAGCAGCTGTACCTCCGAGCAGGCATCGTCAGCCCCGACGACGGTGTCGGCGGCTCGGTCGAGCTCGCCGTCCTCGGCGACACCGCCTTGACCGAGCGTCAGAAGCAGACCCTGCTCGACGTCTATGCGTCGTTCCTCGCCCTGAACTCGGGCGGCGACACCAACTGAAGTTCCGGACCTACCGGGACCGCACCCACGAAGGAGCACACGATGGCCAAGCCCAAGCTCGACCTTCCCGCCCAACTTCCCGAGGGGGTCGCTCGCCCGTTCTACGCGAGCGTCGGCGTGACCGACCGGTTCGTCCAGGCCGTGCGCGAGTACGTCGCCGAGCTCCAGAAGCGCGCATCCGCGGTCCAGAAGGACGTGCGGAAGACCGTGTCCGGCATCGACTACCAGCCGCAGGCATGGCGGGAACAGGCCACCAAGGTCGTCAACGCCGGTCTGAACGTCGACACGCAGGCCCGCCGCAAGGCCGTCGAGGAGCGCGTCGCCGCCCTCCAGGCCGACGCCATGGCCCTGCCGGCGAGGCTCCAGAAGCTGCTCGACGAGCAGGTGTCGACCGCCGGTGACACCTACGACGAGATGGTGATCCGTGGCGAGACGCTGGTCGGCCGGATCCGTGGCCAGCAGTCCACCCAGGAGGCCGCGACCGCCGCGAAGACCACCGTGGCCAAGGCCAAGACCACGAAGACCCAGGCCACCAAGACTGCCAAGAAGTCGGCCTCGTCGGCCAAGAGGACCGCCAAGAAGAGCGCCGCCCCGAGCAGCGCCAAGGCCACCGCCACCGCCGCCGAGAAGACCGCCACCGAGGCGGCGAAGGCGGCCGGCGAGGGTGCCGAGAAGATCGGCGACTGACGTCGGCACCACACCGCCACCTGCGAACGGCCCCGGCAGCCCGCGCTGCCGGGGCCGCTGGCGTGGTCTCGACCCTTCTGACCAAGGCAACGCGGCCCTGAGGGACACTGTCGGACGGTACGAGACAGGGGTGTCCTGATGATCGGAGAGCGGGACGAGCGCCCGTGGGGATCCTGGGAGATCCTGGACGAGGGGCCGGGGTTCAAGGTGAAGCGGCTGGTCGTGACACCTGGTCAGCGCCTGTCCTACCAGACCCACGCGCAGCGCTCCGAGCACTGGATCGTGGCCCGCGGCACGGCCACCTGCGTGATGGACGGTGAGACCGTGGAGGTCAAGGCCGGCGGCTTCATGGACATCCCGGTCGGCACCCCTCACCGCATCGCCAACGTGCACGACGATGAGGTGGTGATCATCGAGGTCCAGCGCGGGAGCTACCTCGGTGAGGACGACATCGTCCGGCTCGAGGACGACTACGGCCGCGGCACCACCGCGTCCTGATCCGCCTGAGCCGCGCGCGTCCCTCGGACTGCGGGCCTCCTACATGCCCTTCGCGGCGTACGCCGCCTCCGTGGCCGCCTTCTGCGGCGCCCACCACTCCCGGTGCTCGGTGTACCAGGCCACGGTGTCGGCCAGTCCCTGCTCGAGGTCTGCGTACCGCGGCTGCCAGCCGAGCTCCAGGCGGAGCTTGCCCGACTCGATGGCGTAGCGCTGGTCGTGACCGGCGCGGTCGGCGACCAGCTCGTAGTCGTGCTCGGGCCGGCCCATGATCCGCAGCAGCGACCGGACGATCTCGAGGTTGGTCCGTTCGCCGTCGGCTCCCACCAGGTACGTCTCGCCGATCCGCCCGCGTTCGAGGATGGCGAGGAGCGCGGAGCTGTGGTCGTCGGTGTGGATCCAGTCGCGCACCTGTCGGCCGTTGCCGTACACCCGCGGCCTCCGGCCCTCCAGGACCTCGGTGATCTGCCGGGGGATGAACTTCTCCACGTGCTGCCACGGGCCGTAGTTGTTCGAGCAGTTGGAGATCGTCGCCCGGACTCCGAAGCTGCGCACCCAGGCCCGCACCAAGTGGTCGGAACCCGCCTTCGCCGCGGAGTACGGGCTGCTGGGGCGGTACGGCGTGTCCTCGGTGAAGCGCTTCGGATCGTCGAGGGCGAGGTCGCCGTACACCTCGTCGGTCGAGACGTGGTGGAGCCGTGCGTCCGCCTTGCGGACGGCCTCCAGGAGCACGTAGGTGCCGACGACGTTGGTCCGGATGAACGGCTCGGGGTCATCCAAGGAGTTGTCGTTGTGAGACTCGGCTGCGAGGTGCACGACGGTCCCGTGCTCGGCCACGAGGGGCTCGACGACCTCGGGGTCGGCGACGTCGCCCTCGACCAGATCGACCCGCTCCGACGGGAGGTCGGCGAGAGCCGCGGGACTGGCGGCGTAGGTGAGCTTGTCGAGGACCGTGACGTGTGCGGGGGTGTGCTCGACGACGTGGCGGACGAAGGCAGAGCCGATGAAGCCTGCCCCACCGGTGACGAGCACACTCTGGAGACCCGGCATGGAACCGCATCCTAGGTGGCCCGGCCGGCGGGTCACCCATCCCTAGGATGTGAGTCCATGCGGGGCATCATCCTGGCCGGGGGCACCGGCTCGCGGCTGCATCCGATCACGCTTGCGGTGAGCAAGCAGCTGGTGCCGGTCTACGACAAGCCGATGATCTACTACCCGCTGTCCACGCTGATGCTGGCGGGGATCCGCGAGGTGCTGGTCATCACCACGCCGCACGAGCAGGAGTCCTTCCGGCGGCTGCTCGGTGACGGCTCGGCGTACGGCGTGCAGATCTCCTACGCCGTGCAGTCCTCGCCCGACGGCCTGGCGCAGGCGTTCCTGATCGGTGCGGACCACGTCGGGGACGAACCGGTGGCACTCGTGCTCGGCGACAACATCTTCTACGGACCGGGCCTCGGCATCCACCTGCGGCGCTTCCGCGACGTCGAGGGAGCGGCCATCTTCGGCTACCACGTGGCCGACCCGTCGTCGTACGGCGTGGTCACCTTCGACGAGACCGGCCGCGCGACGTCGCTGGAGGAGAAGCCGGCGAATCCGCGGAGCCACTACGCCGTGCCCGGCCTCTACTTCTACGCCCCTGACGTCGTCGGGCACGCCCGGACCCTGCGGCCGTCTCCGCGCGGCGAGCTCGAGATCACCGACCTGAACCGGATCTACCTGGAGGCCGGGCGGCTCCAGGTCGAGGTGATGCCGCGCGGCACGGCCTGGCTCGACACCGGCACCGTCGGGAGCCTGATCGCGGCCGCGAGCTTCGTGCAGGCGATCGAGGAGCGGCAGGGCCTCAAGATCGGGTGTCCCGAAGAGGTCGGCTGGCGGATGGGGTTCCTCGACGACGAGGGGCTGCTGCGTCGCGCCGACGAGCTGACCAGCAGCGGATACGGCGACTATCTCCGCGCCCTCCTCGACGCCTGACACGAGACCCGGTGCCGATGACGCGGGCCTCAACCGTGGTCTCGACAAGGCCGAGCGAAGGTGCCTGCTGAAGCGCGCCGGTGGCTCTCGATACGCTGGCCGGCATGAAGATCCTCGTCACCGGCGGCGCCGGCTACATCGGCTCCACGACGGCGAAGGCCCTCGAGGAGGCCGGCCACGTGCCGGTGATCCTCGACTCGCTGCTGACCGGGCCGCTGGCGTTCGTGCGCGACCGGATCTTCTACGAGGGCGACATCGCCGACCGCGACCTGCTCCGCCGGATCGTCGACGAGCACCCCGACATCGACGCCACGATCCACATGGCGGCGCGGATCGTCGTACCGGAGTCGGTGGAGCTTCCCTACGAGTACTACCGCGACAACGTCGCGAAGTCGTTGGAGCTGTTCGACCAGCTCGTTCAGCTCGGCAAGCCGCGGGTGCTGTTCTCCTCGTCGGCGTCGCTGTACGCGATGAAGGACGACTTCGAGGTCCGCGAGGACGACCCGCTGGACCCGACGTCGCCGTACGCCCGGACCAAGCGGATGATGGAACAGGTCCTGATCGACATCGCCGCCGCCACCGACCTGAGGGCGATCATCCTGCGGTACTTCAACCCCGTCGGCTCCGACCCCGATCTCGAGAGCGGGATCTATGCCAAGGAGCCGTCGCACGTGCTCGGGCAGCTGGTGATGGCGGCCCGCGGGCAGAAGAAGAGCTTCACGATCACCGGCACCGAGCACCCGACCCGCGACGGCACCGGGATCCGCGACTACATCCATGTGTGGGACCTGGCCAACGCCCATGTGCGCGCCGTGGAACGGTTCGACCAGGTGATCGAGGCCGTGGGCGCGCCGAGCGTCGTGATCAATGTCGGCCGTGGCGACGGTGTCACGGTGCGTGAGCTCGTCGCGGCGTTCGAGCGCGTCTTCGGCCACGAGGTGCCGGTCATCGAGGCGCCACCCCGTCCGGGGGACGCCGTGGGCGCCTTCGCCAACGTCGAGCGCTCGGCGGAGCTGCTGGACTGGCGCACCGAGCTGTCCATCGACGAGGCCATCGCCTCCGCGCTGGCATGGGGCGAGAAGCGCTACGAGGTTCTGGGGTACGAGTGATCCCGCGCCGGTACGCCGTACGCCTCGCCGCCGGCGCGGCGTGGGCCGTCGCGGTGACGACCGTGCTCGCAGGTCCGGCCTCCGCCACCCACGACTTCCGGATGCCGTCCACCGGTGACGGCGGGCGCCGAGGTCCGCTGGCCGGGCGCACGATCGAGATCGACGCGGGCCACCAGCTCGGCGACCACAACTTCCCGCGCGAGATCGCCCGCCTCGTGCCGGCCGGGGGGTTCAAGAAGCCGTGCAACACCACCGGGACCGCCACCAACGGCGGCTACCCCGAGGCGACGTTCAACTGGCATGTGGCCCGGCTGCTCCGGAGCCGACTCCTCGCGCTCGGGGCCGACGTCCGGATGACCCGCCACTCCAACCGCCAGGACCGCTGGGGCCCGTGCGTCAACGTCCGCGGCCGCGACGGCAACCGGATCCACGCGGACCTCAAGATCAGCATCCACGGCGACGGCTCCTACGTGGCCGGTGCCCACGGGTTCCACGTGATCGCCCCGACCAACCGTCGCCCGTGGACGCACGACATCTTCCGCTCCTCGCGACGGCTCGCCCTCGACACCCGGGCCGCGCTGCGACGGGTGGGGCTCCACGTCGCCAACTACATCGCCGGCGGCGACGGGCTCGACTTCCGCTCCGACCTGGCCACCATCAACCTCTCGAACATGCCGACGGTGATGGTCGAGTGCGGCAACATGCGCAACGCGCGCGATGCGAAGCGAATGACATCGCGGTCCGGGCGCGCGCGGTACGCACGCGGTCTGGCCCACGCCGTACGCCACTTCCTGGGCTGACCGCCTGCGTCGGCGTCCCCCTGTCCCCGCGCACGATGCGGTGGCGGGCCTGGGTAGGGTCGCGTCATGGATCTGACCCTCACCGACGAGGAACGCGAGATCCGCGACTGGGTGCGGACGTTCGTGACCCGGGAGCTGATGCCCCTCGAGCCGAAGGTGCTCGAGCGTGAGCGCAACGGCGAGCGCGGGATCACGATCGAAGAGGTCGTGGCGCTGCAGGACAAGGCGCGGCAGTCCGGGTTCTTCGGCATCCAGACCCCCGAGGAGTTCGGCGGGATGGGTCTCGGCGCGGTGATGAACGCGCTGATCGAGATCGAGATCGGCCGGACGTTCGTGCCGTTCAGGTTCGGCGGAGAGGCCGACAACATCCTGTTCGACGCCAACGACGAGCAGAAGGAGACCTACCTCCGGCCCACGATCGAGGGGAAGCGCCGCAGCTGCTTCGCGATCACCGAGCCGGGTGCCGGGTCGGACGCCCGCAACATCCGGACCTCCGCCGTACGGGACGGGGACGAGTGGGTGATCAACGGCGAGAAGACGTTCATCACCGGTGGCGACGTCGCGGACTTCACGATGGTGTTCGCGGTCACCGACAAGGAGAAGGGCGCCAACGGCGGGGTCACCTGTTTCCTCGCCGACCGTGAGACCGGCTGGACGTCGTCGCCGATCCCGACGATGGGGGAGTGGGGCCCGGCGTCGCTGTCGTTCCAGGACGTGCGGGTGCCGCACTCGGCGATCCTCGGCGAGGAAGGCCGCGGCTTCGAGCTCGCGATGCGGTGGATCGGCAAGGGCCGTTACGTGCTGCCGGCGCGCGCCCTCGGCGCGTGCGAGCGGCTCGTCGAGATGGCGATGGACCAGGCGAAGAACCGGGTGACCTTCGGAGAGCCGATCGCCAACCGCCAGGCGATCCAGTGGATGATCGCCGACTCGGCGGTCGAGATCGAGGCGCTCCGCTGGCTGGTGCTGACCGCGGCCTGGCAGATCGACCACGGCCTCGACTCGCGCCAGGTGCAGTCGATGGCGAAGCTGTACGGCGGCGTCAAGGCCAACCAGATCGTCGACCGGGTGCTGCAGATCCACGGCGGCATGGGCTACACCCGGGAGCTGCCCGTCGAGCGCTGGTACCGCGAGCTCCGGCTGCTGCGCATCTACGAGGGCACCGACGAGATCCAGCGCCGGACGATCGCACGCAACCTGCTCTCCGGCCACGTCTCCGTGCGCGGACACCTGGGCTGAGCCTTCGATGGACCACCCCGCCCCGCTCATTCTCCGTGGGCAGACCTTCGATGCTGGGCGGCCGGCGGTGATGGCGATCATCAACCGCACCAGCGACTCGTTCTACGCCAGAGCCCGGTTCGCCGACCCCGACGCCGCGCTCCAGCGCCTCGACCAGGTGGTCGCCGAGGGCGCGGACATCGTGGACGTCGGCGCGGTTCGGGCCGGGCAGGAAGGCCCGCACGTCTCGGCCCAGATCGAGGTCGAGCGGCTCCTTCCGTTCCTGTCAGAGGCGCGGCGCCGGTATCCCGACCTCATCCTCTCCGTCGACACCTGGCGGTCCGAGGTCGTCCGAGCCGTCGAGGAGCTCGACATCGACCTGGTCAACGACACCTGGGCCGGCCACGACCCCGAGCTGATGGGAGTCGCCGCGGCCGCCGGACTGGGGATCGTGTGCTCGCACACCGGCGGGTTGCCGCCGCGCACCGACCCGGTGGCGGCGTCGTACCCCCCGGAGCCGATCGGGGTGGTCGCCGACGTGGTCCAGACCTTGCGCGCGGCGGCAGAGAGGTGCCTGGCCGCCGGGGTCCCGCGCGAGCGGGTGCTTCTCGATCCGACGCTCGACTTCGGCAAGACGACCCGCCACTCGCTGACCGTGCTGCGGCACACCGGTGACGTCGCGGCCCTGGGTTTCCCGGTGCTGCAGGCGATCTCGCGCAAGGACTTCGTCGGCGAGAGCCTCGACCTGCCTGCCGACGAGCGCCTCTACGGCTCGCTCGCCGCCAGTGCGGTCGCGGCCTGGCTGGGCGCGACCGTGTTCCGGACCCACGACGTCCGCGCCACGCGACAGACCCTCGACATGGTCGCCTCGATCCGCGGCGACCGGCCTCCCTCACGCAGCGTGCGGGGCGAACCGGACCACGACCTCAGACGGAGGGAGACATCATGAGGGTGTTGATCGGACAGGGGGGCGACCTCGGCGAGCTGTACGCCGTACCTCGGACGCCGTGGCTGCGGGTGAACTTCGTGTCGACCGTCGACGGAGCGGCGACCGGTGAGGACGGCCGCAGCGGATCGATCAACAACCCTCCGGACCAACGGGTCTTCGAGCACCTCCGCGAGCAGTGCGACGTCGTGTGGATCGGCGCCGGCACCGCTCGGATCGAGGGGTACCGCGACATCGGCAAGCCGCTGGTCGTGGTGTCCCGGTCGGGCGAGGTCCCCGAGCGGCTCAGGGATGCACCGTCCGGCGACGTGCTGATGGCGACGTACGCCGCGTCGCCCGGCCTCGAGGACGCGCGGCGGAAGCTCGGCAACGACCACGTGCTGGTCGTCGGTCAGAACCGGGTGGACCTCGGCGCTCTGAAGGCGGAGCTGGCGAGTCGCGGCTGGGGCAACCAGCTCAGCGAGGGTGGTCCGCACCTGCTCCGCGACCTCTTCGACGAGGGCGTGGCCGACGAGCTCGACCTGACCGTCGTACCCCGTGCGCTCGGCGGTCACCACATCCGGATCACCGACGGCCCCCCTGTCGACATCCCGCTCACCCTCCACACCCTCGCAGAGGAGGACGGCACCCTCCTCGGCCGCTGGTTCGTCGACCACGCCTGAGCGCTTCTTCTTCGATAGTCCCCGACGA
The DNA here is from genome assembly GCA_017354415.1 of Nocardioides sp. Classification (GTDB taxonomy): domain Bacteria; phylum Actinomycetota; class Actinomycetes; order Propionibacteriales; family Nocardioidaceae; genus Nocardioides. The sequence goes on along the minus strand of JAFMQY010000003.1, from coordinate 47,453 downwards.
AGTGGTCGGGTCCGGGAGCGTTACCCAGCCAGAACGTCGGGGATATCGCGGGGGCCTGTGGAGAGCGGGACGCACGACTCGCCGATTCGGGACACCATCGGGCCATGTCTCGCCAGCGACCCGGTCCACGCCCGCTCGGCCTGCCGGCGGGACTGGTGTGGCCCGTCAGGGTCGATCCGACGGGACGAACCGGACCGACGCGCGCTCAGGCCCGGAGCCGTGCGTGGCGGCACTCCAGCCGTGGACTCTACGTACCGTCGAGTACACCCCTCTCGGTCGAGCAACGGATCGTCGAGGCGGCCGCCGTGCTCCCGGCGTACGGCGGAGTCAGTGGCTGGGCATGCCTGCGCTGGCGTGGGGGTGAGTGGTTCGACGGCACGGCGGGCCGCGACCAGGATCTGCGACCGGTGGTGCTGGCGACCATGGACAGCTCCATCCGGCGACAACCGGGGATCGAGATAAGCGAGGAGCGCCTCGCACCCGAGCAGCTCACGCCGTACGCCGGGCTGATGACGACCACGGAGAGCTATGCCCTGCTGTTCGAGATCCGGCATGCACGGACCCTGGGCCTCGCCGTTGTTGCCGCGGACATGGCGGCCTTCTCCGACCTTGTCAGCCGCGCGGAGCTCGCTGCACTCGTCGCGCAGTGTGCCGGCTGGGTGGGGATCGGGCAGGCCCGGCGCGTGGTCGAACTGATGGAGGAGAACGCGTGGTCCCCGGCCGAGGTCGTGATGCGTCGGGTCTGGACCGCCGATGCGGGTCTACCGCGGCCGCTGTGCAACCGTCCGGTGTTCGATCTGGGAGGCCGTCTGCTCGGCACCCCAGACCTTCTCGATCCCGAGACGGGCGTGGCAGGGGAGTACGACAGCGAGCTGCACCTGGAGCGGTCACGGCGACGTCGCGATGTGGAACGAGAGGGCCTGTTCCGAGCTGCCGGGCTCGAGACGGTCGCGATGGTCACCGGTGAGCTGGCGGATCCGTGGTCCTTCGTCGACCGTCTCCGTGCCGCCTACGCCCGTGCCCAGCGGCGGCCGGCGGCCGACCGACCCTGGACGATCACGCCGCCCGCGTGGTGGACACCGACGTGGACGGTCGAGCAGCGACGAGCCCTGACGGCGGACCAGCGAGAGGTCTGGCTCCGACATCGCCGGCTCGCTGGATGACCGGCTCGGTGGGATAGTCCCCGACGAAATGGTCGGTTCCGGGGCCGTTTTCCCAGCCAGAACGTCGGGGACTATCCCGAGGGAGCCGTGGCAGAGTGGCGAGAATGAGTATCGAGGGGATCGACCCGTCCGTCCCGCCGTCCGGCACCGGGTGCGAGGAGTGTCTCGAGGCCGGTGGGTGGTGGTTCCACCTGCGGCGCTGCGCGCAGTGTGGCCACATCGGGTGCTGCGACTCCTCGCCCGCCCAGCACGCGACCGTGCACTGGCGGGAGACCGGGCATCCGCTGATGACCAGCTTCGAGCCGGGCGAGGACTGGTACTGGGACTTCCGCAACGAACAGGCGTACGACGGGCCGGTCCTGGCGGGCGCGCAGAGCCACCCCTCCGACCAGCCCACACCGGGCCCGGCCGGTGCTGTGCCCGACGACTGGACCCACCACCTCCACCGCTGACCGCCCGGGACGTCATACGTTCCGGGCCATGGAGGCCTCCGCCCGCATGACGTCCGCAGCGGCGTCCGGCGCGGTCAGCCAGTCAGCGAGTGCCCTTCCGGGCACGGGCGGCGATCTTCGCCCGCTCGTTCTGGTCCAGCACGACCTTGCGGATCCGCACGGTGTGCGGCGTGACTTCGACACACTCGTCCTCCCGGCAGAACTCCAGGCACTGCTCGAGAGATAGCCTCCGCGGCGGCACCAGCTTCTCGAAGTTGTCGGCCGTGGAGGAGCGGATGTTGGTCTGCTGCTTCTCCTTGGTGATGTTGACGTCCATGTCGTCGGCGCGGGAGTTCTCGCCGACGATCATCCCCTCGTAGACCTCTGTCGACGGCTCGACGAAGAGCACGCCGCGCTCCTGCAGGTTCGTCATCGCGTACGACGTGGCTGCACCCGAGCGGTCGGCGACCAGCGAGCCGGTGGCCCGCGACCGGATCTCACCGGCCCACGGCTCGTACTTCTCGAAGACGTGGTGGGCGATGCCGGTGCCACGCGTCTCGGTGAGGAACTCGGTGCGGAACCCGATCAGCCCCCTGGCCGGCACCAGGAACTCCATCCGCACCCACCCGGTGCCGTGGTTGGTCATCTGCTCCATGCGGCCCTTGCGGGCGGCCATCAGCTCGGTGATCGTGCCGAGGTACTCGTCGGACGCGTCGATCGTCAGCCGCTCGACGGGCTCGTGCAGCGTGCCGTTGATCTCACGCGTCACCACCTGCGGCTTCCCGACCGTCAGCTCGTGGCCCTCGCGACGCATCTGCTCGACCAGGATCGCCAGCGCCAGCTCGCCACGCCCCTGCACCTCCCAGGCGTCCGGCCGCTCGGTGGGGAGCACGCGAAGTGAGACGTTGCCGACCAGCTCACGGTCCAGCCGGTCCTTGACCAGGCGGGCGGTCACCTTCGCACCCTTCACCCTGCCGACCAACGGTGAGGTGTTCGCGCCGATCGTCATCGAGATCGCCGGCTCGTCGACGGTGATCAGCGGCAACGGGACCGGGTTCTCCGGGTCGGCCAGGGTCTCGCCGATCATGATCTCCGGGATGCCGGCGATCGCCGCGATGTCGCCAGGTCCGGCCTTCTGCGCCGGGACCCGCTCCAGCGCCTCGGTCATCAGAAGCTCGGTCACCTTCACTGTCCGGGTCGACCCGTCGCGCTGCAGCCAGGCGACGTTCTGGCCCTTCATCAGGGTCCCCTGGTGAACCCGGACCAGCGCGAGCCGACCCAGGAACGGCGACGCGTCGAGGTTCGTGACGTGTGCCTGCAGCGGCGCGCCCTCGTCGTACGTCGGAGCCGGGATCGTCTCCAGGATCGTGCGGAACAGCGGCTCCAGGTCGGGGGCGTCGGGCAGCGAGCCGTTCGCCGGCGCCTCGAGCGATGCGCGGCCGGCCTTCGCCGAGGCGTAGACGACCGGGAAGTCCAGCGCATCCTGGCTGTGGTGCTCGTCGAGCAGGTCGAGGAACAGCTCGTACGTCTCGTCGACCACCTCGGCGATCCGGGCGTCGGCGCGGTCCACCTTGTTCACCACCAGCACGACCGGCAGGTCGGCGTTCAGCGCCTTGCGAAGCACGAAGCGGGTCTGCGGCAGCGGTCCTTCCGACGCGTCCACCAGCAGCACGATCCCGTCGACCATCGACAGCCCCCGCTCCACCTCGCCGCCGAAGTCGGCGTGGCCCGGGGTGTCGATGATGTTGATCGTCATCCCACCCGTGGGAGCGCTCGGCCCCGTGTAGTGGATCGCCGTGTTCTTGGCGAGGATCGTGATCCCCTTCTCGCGCTCGAGGTCGCCGGAGTCCATGATCCGGTCCGCGACCCCGGCCTCCTCCTGGTGCGCGGTGAACGCGCCGGCCTGGTGGAGCATGGCGTCGACGAGCGTGGTCTTGCCGTGGTCGACGTGCGCGACGATCGCGACGTTCCTGAGGTCGGAGCGGGTGGCAGGCATGGCGGTACGACGTCGCTTTCGCAGGTGGGGATTCGGGTCTGATCGTATCGAGAGGGGCACCCCGGACCCGCATCGCGAGCGCCCGTCCTGACCTGGCGCTAGGACGCCGCGACCAGGTCGAACGCCCGCCACATCGCGGCGTACGCCCCGTCGCGCGCGACCAGGTCGTCGTGGGTCCCCTGCTCGAGCACCCGGCCCTGGCCGAGCACGATGATCCGGTCGGCGGTGCGAGCGGTCTGCAGGCGGTGCGCGATCAGGATCGTCGTACGCCGACCGGCGACGGCGGCCATCGCGGCCGAGACGTGGGCCTCGGTGGCCAGGTCGAGGTTCGCGGTCGCCTCGTCGAGCAGCAGGACGGCGGGGTCGACCAGCTCGGCCCGCGCGAGCGCGATCAGCTGACGCTGGCCGGACGAGAGCGACGTGCCGCGCTCGGAGATCTCGTGCAGGTAGCCGTCGGGCAGGGACGCGATCAGGTGGTGGGCGCCGACCGCCCGGGCCGCCGCCTCCACCTCGACGTCTGAGGCCTCCGGCCGGCCGAAGGCGATGTTGTCGCGGATCGAGCCGGTGAACAGGAACGACTCCTGCGGCACGTATCCGAGCCGGCTGCGGAAGTCCTGCAAGCCGAGGGTGCGGAGGTCGTGGCCGTCGATGGTGACGGACCCGGAGTCGGGGTCGTAGAAGCGGGCGATCAGCTTGAGAACGGTCGACTTGCCGGCGCCGGTCTCGCCCACCAGAGCGACGGTCTCGCGGGCCGCGACCCGCAGGTCGATGCCGCGTAGCGCCTCCGGCGGACGTGGGCGCGCCGCTGCCGCGACAGGGAGCGCCGCGTCCCGCGGTCCCTTCACGTCGTACGTCGGGCCCTCGGGCGCCGTCGGGTACCGGAAGTGCACGTCGCTGAGCGCGAGTTCGCCACGCACCTCTCCGAACGGGACCGGCTCCGCCGGATCCGGCGTGATCGTGTCCAGATGCATGAGCTCGACGATCCGGCCGATGGAGACCCGCGTCTGCTGCCAGGAGTCGAAGACCTGGGACAGCTGCTGGATCGGCGAGAAGAACATGTTCAGGTACAGCAGGAACGCGATCAGCACGCCCGTGGTGATCCGCCCCTGCTCGATCAGGTGGGAGCCGACGCCGAGCACGATCACGTCGGCGATCGAGGACAGGAACAGCACGAACGGGAAATACGTCGCGATCGTGCGCTGTGCCTGGGCTCGGCCGTCGTAATAACGGCGCCCCAGGCCGTGGAACCGCTCGCTGGTGAGCTCCTCGTGCACGAACGACTGCGCCACACGCACGCCCGACAGGGACTCCTGGAAGTCGGCGTTGACGACCGCGAGAGCCTCACGGACGACGTCGTACAGCCGGTTGGTGATGCGCCGGAAGACGACCGTGGCGAAGGCCAGCGGGATGACGACGAGCAGCGTCCAGAGCGCGAGCTCGAGGTCCATCAGGAGCAGCGCGACACCCACCCCGACGAACGTGACCAGCGAGACCAGCGCCTGGAGGAGGCCGGTCTCGATCAGGGTCTCGAACTGGTCCACGTCGGTGGTCATCCGGGTCATGATCCGGCCTGCCATCTCGCGCTCGTAGTAGTCGAGCGAGAGCCGTTGCAGCTGTGCCCAGATGCGGACCCGCAGTCCGGCCATGACCCGCTCGCTGGTACGGCCGGTGACGAACGTCGCCCCGACCTGGTCGAGCAGGTCGAGCAGCGCCACGAACAGGAACGCGGCCGACGCCGCCCAGAGGACCTGCTCGCTGCCGGCCTGGACGCCGTGGTCCACGCCGATCTTGACCAGATAGGGACCCGCCAGGCCGGCCACGGCGTCGAGAACGACGAGCAGCAGTCCGAGCCCGAAGGACCAGCGGAACTCGTGCACGAGCCGCCGCATCGAGAACTGGGGATCGGGTGCTGTCGCGCGTTCCAGGTCGGGCTCGAACCGGTCGCGGACCGGCGGCAGTGCCGCCACCCGGGCCAGGAGCTCCGGAGTGGGCGCGAGGTTGAGCCGCCAGCTCCCACCGCCACCGAGGCCCGCGCCGAGGCTCGGGGCTCGCGAGATCCGTGCCGCCGCCCGCTCGCTGGCGCTGCGCACGGCCTCCGCCCGGTCGCCCGTGCCCCGCGTCCAGGCCGACGGCGTGACGTCGACCTGGCTCAGCGTCTCGATCGAGTCGCCGATGGCGCGGGCTGCCTCCTCGTCGAGCCCTGTCAGCAGCTCGCGATACGACGTGTTGCGGGCCATCAGCTCGTCATGCGTGCCCTCGTCAGCGACCCGCCCGCCGTCGAGGAGTACGACGCGGTCGGCGAGCCCGAGGGTGGAGACCCGGTGCGCGACGATCAGGGATGTCCGTCCGGCGAGCACCTCGCGAAGGCCGGCGAAGATCCGTTCCTCGGTGGTCGAGTCGACCGCGCTGGTGGCGTCGTCCAGGACCAGGATCCGCGGGTCGGCGAGCACCGCTCGCGCGAGGGCCACCCGCTGCCGCTGACCGCCGGAGAGGCTCAGACCGCGCTCGCCGACACGCGTGTCGTAGCCGTCGGCCAGCTCCGTGATGAAGTCGTGGGCTCCGGCGACCCGGGCCGCCGCCTCGATCTCCTCGCCCGAGGCGTCGCGTCGCCCGTAGGCGATGTTCGCGGCGATCGTGTCGGAGAACAGGAAGCTCTCCTCGAAGGCAACGGCGACCTGGCGTCGTAGTGAGTGCAGAGTGACGGTCCGGATGTCGTGGCCGTCGACCAGGACCTGTCCCTCGTCGGGGTCGAGCATCCGGTGCACCAGCTTGGTGACCGTCGACTTGCCGCTGCCGCTCGCGCCGACCAGCGCGACCCGCTCGCCGGGACAGATGTGCAGGTCGAGGCCGTCGAGGACGGGCTCGCCGTCGTCGTAGGCGAACCGGACACCGCGCAGCTCGATCTCGCCGGTCATCTCGGGAAGCTCGGTCGCGTCGGGTGAGTCGGCGATCGCCGGTCGCAGGTCGAGGAGCTGGAAGATCCGCTCCACGCCGGCACGGGCCTGCTGACCGACGGTGAGTACGCCGGCGAGCTGGCGGGCCGGAGCGACGAACTGCCCGACGTACGCCGAGAAGGCCAGGAAGGTGCCGATCGTGATCGAACCGTGCAGTGCCATCCAGCCGCCGAGGGCGAGGATCGCGACCTGGGCGAGGACGGGGATCGACTCGAGGAGCGGCTGGTACCGGGCTTGCAGCCGCGTGGCGCGCATCCGGACGCCGTACAGGGTCTGGACGACTCCGAACATCCGGTACAGCTCGCGCTCCTCCTGGCCGAACGCCTTGACCACGCGGACGCCGTTCACGTCCTCGTCGACGATCTCGGCGACCTCGCCCTCGCGCTGCTGGCCGTCCCAGGTCGCCGGGAAGACCTTGATCCGCATCCGGTAGGAGACGATGAACAGCGCGGGCGCGATCACCAGCCCGACGCACGCGAGCAGTGGGTTGAGCCAGAACATGATGCCCAGCGCGACGAACATCATCACCAGGTTGCCGCTCATGATGGGCAGGAAGTTGAGGAGGGCCTGGACGAGGGCGGTGTCGCTGCTCGCGCGTGCCACGATCTGACCGGTCGACATCCGGGAGAGGGTCTGCTCATCGAGGGTGAGCAGGTGGTCGTGCATCCGGTTGCGCAGGTCGTACTGCACGCCGATGCCGACCAGGCCGCCCCGGTAGCGCCGCAGGTAGGCCATTACGAACGCGACCGCGGCGATCGCGACCAGCAGCGCCAGCCACGGCCAGAGCAGCGCGTTGTCCTGCCCGATCACGTCGTCGACGATCTTCCGGGCGACCAGCGGGACGATCGCCTGGCTCGTGCTGCCGACCACCGCGGCTGCGAACGAGATGACGACGTTCCGCCTGTGCCCCCACATCTGCGACGACAACCGACGGATCCAGCCGGGCGCCTGATCCTGCGTGGGCTCCTGGCGGTCTGTCATCTGGTGGCGGGGTTCCTCTCGACGTCGGTGGCCCACAAGGGCCTAGGCGAGTCTAGTGCGGGGCCGGTAAGGGGCAGATCACCAGATGCTCCCGACGCCCATCGGTGGTTGGGGAGGGCCCCGCGCCCGTCTCGAACCCCCGAAAGTGGTCCACCCGGCCGACTCTGGTGGTTGAGTAGGGCGCCCCGCACCCGTCTCGAACCCACCGCCCCGGGGATCGCCGGCCCCGGATCGGAGGCCTACGTCGCTGGCGGCCGCGCATCGGCCGCACGACCCATCGGTGGTTGAGGAGGGCGCCCCGCGCCCGTCTCGAAACCACTGCAGGTGGCCGATCCGGCCGAGGACTTTCGGGTGTCCGGTCGAGGGTGGGCTGCGGTTCTTGAATTTGATTCGTGCTGGTGACGGTGGGCTTCTGGTCACCCCCTACATCCCCACCGACGAAGGCGGGCCACGCGGCCAGACCACACCCTCCAACCTCGCCCCGTTGTGCCGACGACACCACCGCGCCAAGACCGCCCGCCGCTGGCACTACCAACGCCACTCCGACGGCACCTACACCTGGCACGACCCCACGGATCGACCTACCTGGTCACACCCCTCGGCACCACGCCACTGCCGCCTGCCCGACCCCGCTGATCCACGCCAGCCGCGCCGCTCCATGCTCGGCGTGATCCGGGGCCGTCACGAACTCCTCGAGCGGGTCACGTCGGTCGACCCTGACTTCCCCGTTGGCTCTTCCGTTCACGATCACCGCAGGCGGGCCGATCCCGGCAAGGGTCGAGAAGCGCAGAGTCAGTCCAGGGAGGACCAGCACGACCCGGGCCTGAGTTCAGGACGAACAGGTTCCCTGGGCAGAGTCTGTGGGTCGTACACGCCGGGAGGGGCGACGGAGGACTCACCGACGCCGAACGGCGGCACGCTCGACGCGTGCTCGACGCGGCGCTACAAGCCCGGGTCGCGGTATCCCTCGGGCAGCGGGATCTCGAAGTGTCGGCAGAGGACGGCGACATCGTGGCGGTCGACGTCACGTACGTCGTACCCGAGGTGGTTCGCAAGGGCGAAGTCCGGACGTTCACACCGGACGGGCATCCCGGCGATCTCACCGGCACCGGAGAGATCGTTCCCGCTGAACAGGAACGGCGCGTGCACGCTCCCGTAGTGGAGCCGGCCGCCGCCGAGGTCTTCGTACAGATGGAGATCCACCCGACGGCTCCGGCCGTCGTGCAGGACGAAGTTCCAGGGGCGATCGCCGAGCCACGGGTGGATGCGGTCGATCCCCTGGCCGGCCAGCCCCGCGAGGAGACCTTCGGTCTCGCTGGCTGCCACCCAGATGTCGAGGTCTGAGTGCGGCCGAGTCTGGCGGCCGACCAGAGCGTCGACAGCCCACCCGCCGCCGATGCACACGGTGGTGACCGTCTGCGCGTGCAGCGCGGCCACCACCGTGGTCACCGTTTCCGCGGGCATGACGTACTGGGTCACGCCCTCAGCGTCTCAGGCGACGCGGTGGGGGGAGTGTGTCAGCGAAGACCGAGCCGCGCTGAGCAGGTCGGCCAGGCGCCCCAGCCCTGCCCTGCCCTGATCCGCTCGGCGACGCGGATCTGGTGGGCCTTCGTGGCTCGGTTCGGCAGATAGGCGTAGTGCCGCCCGCCGTAGGCGCGCCACGTGCTGGCACTGATCTGGAGACCGCCGTAGTAGCCGTTGCCGGTGTTGATGTGCCACCGGCCACCAGACTCGCACTGAGCCAGCCGGTTCCAGGTGCGAAGGGTCGCCGCGTTCGAGGGTGCAGCGGTCGCCACCAGCGGAACCGTGACGGCAGCCGCGGCGACGGTGGATGTGATGAGCGTGCGCAGGCGCATGCGATACCTCCGGCGCCTGCGGAGTTAGCTGTCGGGTTCAGAGGCGAGAACGCACCTGGCCACGTCTCTCGAGAAACGTGGCTTCACCCCAAGGGACGCCGTGGCATCCCGCGTAACGTGGGTCCCCCGCTCCTGCCCGACGGGTCACAGGCACCTCCGGGGCGGACAGGATTCGGCGACCCTGGAGGTGGGCCCCGATGTTCGGGGCACCCCATCACGGTAAGTAAGGATCTGGCCAGATCCGAATCCTCGACCGGAAGGGTGACGTCCCTCACCGCAAGGCAACGGGAACGCTCCTGCTCGTCGTCCGGGCGTCCGGAACGCTCTTGGACGTGTCGGCGGTACGGCGTAGGAATGGTGCATGAATCTCGGATGCTGCAGCTTCATCCCGCCGTACCTCCTCGAGCGGATCGCCCAGTCGACCTCGGATGCAGCGGACCACAGCCAGCGGACCCTGGCCCTCGACGAGCAGTTCCGGGCGGCCCGGACGGCCGCGGCGGCGGGTCCGCCCCCAGCAGCCCCGGCGACTGCGGCCGCCTGGACGGTCCACACCGCGGCCCACGGGTCGACGCTGCCCGGCACCCTTGTCAGGTCCGCCGGCGAGCCGGCGTCGGGAGACGTCGAGGTGGACGAGGCGGCGGACGGGATCACCGACACGCTCGCGCTGTACGCCGACGTCTACGACCGCGCGTCGTACGACGGTCGCGGGACCTCGGTCCTGCTCACCGTGCACTACGAGCAGAACTACGACAACGCCTTCTGGAACGGCACCCAGCTGGTGTTCGGTGACGGCGACGGCACGATCTTCGGTCCGTTCACGAAGCCGATCGACGTGCTCGGTCACGAGTTCACACACGCGGTCACGCAGTTCACGGCCGGGTTGAACTACCAGGACCAGCCGGGCGCCCTCAACGAGTCGGTCTCCGACTGCTACGGAATGTGTGTCAAGCAGCGCGCCCTCGGCCAGACGGCGGCGTCGGCCGACTGGCTGGTCGGGGAGGGGATCTTCCTGCCCGGCGTCCAGGGCCGCGCGCTGCGAGACATGCTCCACCCCGGCACGGCGTACGACGACCCGACGCTGGGCAAGGACCCGCAGGTGGGCGACATGAAGGACTACGTGAACACCACCGACGACAACGGCGGCGTCCATACGAACTCCGGCATCCCCAACCGCGCCTTCGCCCTGGCGGCGACCACGATCGGCGGTGACACCTGGGACGGCGCGGGCCAGATCTGGTACGCCACCCTGACCGGTGGACAGGTCTCCGCCGACACCGACTTCGCCGGCTTCGCGGCCGCCACCGTCGCCGTCGCGGGCGCGCACGCCGACGCCGTACGAACGGCCTGGACCACGGTGGGGGTCGACGTCGGAGCAGCCGGATGACGGGCGCGAAGGACGCCGCCTCCGGGCGGGTGCGCGTACGCCGGACGGGCGGGATCGCGGGCCGGACCCTCGAGGGCGAGATCGACCTGTCGGCCGACGACGACCGGGCCGCGGCGGCGCGCGAGATCCTCGAGCGGCTCGACCTGTCCGCTCCTCCACCCGAGACTCCGCCCGTCCCCGACGCGTTCAGCTACACCTTCGAGGTGGGGGACCGGTCAGTCACCGTGCCGGAGCAGCACCTCACCGAGGACCAACGGGCGCTCACCGATCTCGTGTTGGGGTTTCACGGCTGACGCAGCCGTCAGTCGGCGAGGGCGCGGTCCAGTGCGGCGCGCACGTGCAAGGTCGTGCACGGGTAGACCGGGAGGTCCGCGTCGGCCTGCTTGATCAGGAGCTCGAGCTCGGTGCAGCCGAGGAGTACGCCGCCCACGCCGGCGTCCCAGAGCTCCTCGAGGACGCCGAGCACCCGACGCCGAGTCGCGGCGACGACACGGCCGTGTACGAGCTCGTCGTAGATCGCGCTGTTGAGCATGTCGTGGTGCCGCGTGTCGGGCATCACCACGTCGAGACCGTGCCGGGCCAGGCGTTCGCTGAAGAAGCCGTCGGACATCGCCACGGTGGTCCCCACGAACCCGACCCGCTCGACTCCGTGCGACCGCACCTCGTCGGCGACCACGTCGCCGAGGTGCAGCAGCGGGATGTCGACGGCCGCCTCGATCTGGTCGGCCACCTTGTGGAACGTCGTGGTGCACAGCAGCAGGAAGTCCGCCCCGCCGCGCTCGACGCCCCGCGCGGCACCGGCCAACAGGTCGCCGATCTGCGGCCAGCGCTCGGCATCCTCCAGGGCGGTCAGCTCGGCGAAGTCCACGGCGCTGAGCACCAGCTTCGGCGACGACAGTCCGCCGAGCCGCTCCTGCACCCCGAGGTTGAGGTCGCGGTAGTAGACCGCGGTGCTCTCCCAGCTCATCCCGCCGACCAGGCCGATCGTCTGCATGACCTGCAGTCTGTCGGGCCACGGCCGCTCGCGACACCCGATCCCACGGGTCAGACCCGGATCACTCCCGGTGGACCTTGTGCTGCGCCGCCTGGGCCCGGGGCTTCAACACCATCTCGTCGATGTTCACGTGCGACGGCCGGGTGGCGATCCAGGCGATGGCGTCGGCGATGTCCTCGGCCACGAGCGGCTCGGCGACGCCGGCGTAGACCGCGTCGGCCTTGGCCTGGTCGCCACCGAACCTGATCAGGGAGAACTCATCGGTCCGCACCATCCCAGGTGCGATCTCGCTGATGCGGATCGGCTCGCCGACCAGTTCCAGCCGCAGCGTCTCGGTCACCACCTGGGTGCCGTGCTTGGCTGCCGTGTAGCCCGCGCCGCCCTCGTAGGCGATCCGGCCCGCTGTCGAGCCGAGGTTCACGATCAGACCGTCGCCGCTGGCGCGGAGCGCCGGCAACAGCGCCTGGGTGACCCGGAGCAGGCCGAGCACGTTCACGTCGTACATCTGGCGCCACTGCTCCGGGTCCGCCTCCTCGACCGGCTCGAACCCGAAGGCCCCACCGGCGTTGTTCACCAGCACGTGCAGCGAGTCGCCGACCGCGGTGGCGAGGCCCGCGACCGACTCGGCGGACGTCACGTCGCAGGTGACCGCCGTACCGTCGATCTCCGCGGCCAGGGCCGCGATCCGGTCGGCTCTCCGCGCGGCGCAGACGACGGCGTACCCCTCCCGCGCGAGCGCCCGGGCGGTGGCCGCCCCGATCCCGCTGCTGGCTCCGGTCACGACGGCTGTACGACGGGTCACGGGCCGATTCTGCAACGCCGGATTCGGAACGGCACAGTGACCCGCGCCGAGGGCGGTGGCAAACTCTGGGGCTCATGGGACGACATGTCGACGCCGCCGGGATCCCGATCAGGCTCCGCCGCGCCGCCCAGATCGCCGGGCTCCTCGGCGGGGCCGCGTGGGTGTTCGCCTACTTCCTTCCTCACGACGGCGCCGCCGCGGGGGTGCTGCTTCCGCTGGGCGCGGCGCTGCTCACGCTCGCCCTCTTCGCGCTCGGACTGATGCTCGTGCGCAGTGACTTCCTCGCGCTCCGGGTCTTCGTCGGCATCGCGCTGCCGACCCTGGTCTGGGGGGTGTTCGGGCTCGTCCGCGGGGCGGCATCCGACCCGAGCCTGGTGGATGCGGCGTTCGGCGCCGTCATCGGCGTCGTCGCGGGCCTCCGGCTGTCGCACCACGGCCCCGCGCCGCGAGCGACCCTCTGAGACCGTCCGCCTCGATCGGGAATCACCGGACGTCACCCGGGGTTGGAGGGGGTTGGGCCCCGACGTGAGGGGTCGTGCGAGGAGGTACGCCGTGGGGCTCATGGAGGCCGATGCGGTACGCCGTGTGGCGATGGTCAGCGTGCACACGTCACCGCTGGACCAGCCCGGCACCGGAGACGCCGGGGGCATGAACGTCTACGTGGTCGAGCTGTCGCGACGCCTGGCCGCCGCCGGGATCGAAGTCGACATCTTCACCCGGGCGACGTCGTCGCGGCTCCCCACGGTCGTCCAGGCCGATGACGGCATCACCGTCCGCAACATCCACGCCGGTCCGTTCGAGGGCCTCACCAAGCAGGAGCTCCCCGGCCAGCTGTGCGTCTTCGCCCGCGAGGTGCTGCGCACCGAGGCGGCACTGCCGCTCGGCCACTACGACATCGTGCACTCGCACTACTGGCTGTCCGGGCAGGTCGGCGCCCTCGCGCGTGACCGGTGGGGCGTGCCGCTCGTGCACACCATGCACACGATGGCCAAGGTCAAGAACGACGCGATGGCCATCGGAGACACCCCTGAGCCTCCGGCCCGCACCATCGGCGAGGAGCAGGTGGTCGAGGCGGCGGACATGCTGATCGCGAGCACCGACCTCGAGGCGAAGCAGCTGATCAACCTGTACGACGCCGACCCCGGCCGGGTCGACGTCATCCACCCCGGCGTCGACCTGTCTCTGTTCCGTCCCCGCGACACCCACGAGGCACGCGAACGGCTCGGCCTCCCGCAGGACGCCTGGGTGGTGCTGTTCGCGGGCCGGATCCAGCCGCTCAAGGCCCCGGACGTGATCCTGCGGGCGGTCGGGCTGCTGCTGGAGCAGTCACCCGAGCTCCGTCACCGGCTCGTCGTACCTGTGGTCGGCGGTCCGTCCGGGACCGGCCTCGAGCACCCCGAGTCCCTCGCCGAACTCGCCGCCGAGCTGTCGATCACCGACGTGGTCCGGTTCGTCCCGCCGGTGCCGCCGGCCGAGCTCGCACAGTGGCTCGCGGCGGCATCCGTGGTCGCGGTCCCGTCGTACAACGAGTCGTTCGGCCTCGTCGCCGCCGAGGCACAGGCCACCGGGACGCCGGTGATCGCGGCGGCGGTCGGCGGTCTGACGACGGTGATCGCCGACGGCCGTAGCGGACTGCTGCTCGAGACCCATGAGCCCACGGAGTGGGCGGCCGCCCTGGGGCGCGTGCTGCTCGACGACGGGCTCCGGTCCCGGCTCTCTGCCGGCGCCCGCGCTCGGTCCGGCATGTTCTCGTGGGAGGAGACCGCCGAGCGCACCCTCGAGGTCTACGAGCGGGCTCGGGCGGGGCTGCGCCAGCTGATCTAGACATCCGTGGCAGGGTCGACCCATGGATGACCCGGCGGACGATCCGGCCCAGGTGCTGCGTGACTACCTGACCGACAACGACCTGGAGTTCACCGAGCAGGACGGCGTGTTCAGCTTCGCCCTCCCGGGGGAGCGCAAGCTGCAGACGCCGGTGCGGGTGGACATCGGTCCCCACGCGCTCGGCATCCACGCGTTCGTCTGCCGCAACCCGGACGAGAGCCACGAGCGGGTCTACCGCTGGCTGCTGGAGCGCAACCTCAAGACGTACGGCGTCTCCTACGCCATCGACCGGCTCGGGGACATCTACCTCGACGCCCGGCTGCCCCTTTCCCTGGTGAGTCCCGAGGAGCTCGACCGGCTGCTCGGATCGGTGCTCAGCAACTCCGACGGCTCGTTCAACACGATCCTCGAACTCGGCTTCGCCTCGTCCATCCGCAAGGAGTGGGAGTGGCGCAACCTGCGGGGTGAGTCCACCCGCAACCTCGAGGCGTTCCGAGGCTGGCTGGAGAGCACGGAGGCCGAACCGGGCGACTCGCCCTAGCCTGACCGCGTGGAGTGGCCCTTCTTCGACCTGCGGATCGCCAGCGGCGAGGTGTTGCTGCGGGGTGTCACCGACGACGATCTCGACCCGATGCTCGCGGTGCTGCCCGACGATCTCGAGATGGACCCGCGCACCGAGACCTTCGCCGGGCTCGCCGCCGTCACGGACCGGCGCCGGCGCTTCACCGCCGAGATCTGGAAGCATCGAGGAACCTGGTCGCCGGGCTCCTGGTGCCTCGACCTCGCGGTCGAGGTGGATGGGCAGGTGGTCGGCGTCCAGGCACTGGAAGGAGACGAGTTCCCGCTGCTGCGCACGGTCGACTCGCACTCCTGGCTGGCGAAGGAGGTCCGCGGCCGCGGCCTGGCGACGCTGATGCGCGTCGGCGTCCTGGCCCTGGCCTTCGAGCACCTCGGCGCGGAGGTCGCGGTCACGTCGGCCCGCCTCGACAACGCGCCGTCGCTCGCGGTCTCCCGCCGGCTCGGCTACGTCGACAACGGGCTCAGCCGCACCAACAGCCCGACCGGGATGACCGAGCTGCAGCACCTGCGACTGACCCGGGACGCCTGGCGGGCCGGTGGCCGGACCGCCGAGGTGGTCGGTGCGGAAGCGTGCCTGCCGTGGTTCGCTGAGAACGCAGCGAGCTGAGCGCGGCGTGGACCCCAGACCTCGCGTCAGACGCGCTCACCGGCTTCGTCGTCGACCGGTTGAGGCTCGCGGACGGCGCTGCCAGCGCGCGGCTTGCGGCGGGACACCGCGACGCCGACCAGCGCGAGCGCCCCTCCGACGTATGCCATCGTCGGCGGCACCTCACCCAGGAAGAGCCAGCCCAGCACGATCGTCAGGGGTGGCACGAGATAGGTCGTGATGCCGAGGCTGCTGGCAGTCATGTGCCGCAGCGCGAAGGCGTACGTCGTGAAAGCGACGGCCGTGGGGAACAGCCCGAGGTAGACCACCCACCAGATGTCGGCCGCCGAGGCGTGCGAGGTGTCGTCGACCAGCCGGCCGATCCACGGCAGGCATGCGACGGCCCCTATCGTGCACGCCAGCCAGGTGACATGGAGCGCGGAGAGCCGGGAGACGAGCGGCTTCTGGACGACCAGGGAGATCGAGTACGCGAGAGCGGCGACCAGGCAGAGCACCACGCCGATGACGTCGCTGTGGCCACCGGGTTGGGCGACGCCGATCAGCACGACGCCCGCGAACGCGAGCACCAGGCCGAGCCCCAGCCACCCGGTGAAGTGCTCGCCCAGGAACATCGTGGCCAGCAGGGCGATCAGCACGGGCGAGATCTGGATCAGCATGGCGGAGGTGCCGGCATCGACATGGTGCTCGCCCTGGTTGAGCGCGACGTTGTAGACCCCGAACCACAGCACGCCGATCGCCACGAGGCCGACCCAGTCGCGGCCACTCGGTCGCGGCAGGCCACGCGACACCGCGACGGCCCCGAGGGCGATCGAGCCGACCACCAGCCGACCCAGGGACAAGGACCCCGCGGAGAACGTGGCGCCGAGGTGGCGGATGGCGACGAACGCCGACGACCAGAGGAGGAGGGTGACGGCGACGGCGGCGAGGGGAACCCAGCGGCGGTCGGAAAGTGGCACGTCACCAGCCTAAAGAGGACCACCGACATCCGCGTGCGGTTATCGGACCCTGCATCGGACCTCGCGCCCGAGCGGGAGAGGTCCAGCCGCGGGTGGGGGCCTGCACCACGAGCTCGGGCTGGAACACCACCTGCTGGTGCTCGTGGTCGGGGTCGGTGGCCTCGTCCAGGACCAGCTCGGCGGCCCGGCTCCCCAGCCCCTGGCGCGGCTGCCGGACCGAGCTCAGCGGGACCGCTGCGGCCTCGGCGAAGTCGATGTCGTCGTACCCGACGATGGCGAGGTCTCCGGGCACCTCGCCGCCGGTGCCGATCGTCTGCTGGAGCAGGCCGAGCGCGAGCAGGTCGTTGGCGCAGAAGGCTGCCGTGGGCCGCCGTCGACGGGGCAGCCCGGCGAGTCGCTCACCGGCCGCCCGGCCTTCAGCGACGGTGAGCGCCTGGGTGACCAGATGGACGAGTGTGTCGGGGTCGCGACCCGCCTCGGCCCAGGCTGCGCGTGCCCCCTCCAGGCGGTCGCGCACCTGTCCGATCGTGGTCGGGCCACCGACGAACGCCACGCGTTCGTGCCCCAGCTCCAGGAGGTGCTCGACCGCGAGCCGGCCGCCGAGGACGTCGTCCACGGCGACGGTGCAGAACGCGTCGGCGCCCCGCGTACGGTCGACGATCACCACCGGCGTGCCCCGGCGCACGATCGCGGCCAGGAAGTCGGACTCGGGATCGACCGGGGTGATCAGGATGCCTTGCACCCGCTGCTGCTGGAGGTGCTCGAGGTGGGCGCGTTCGCGCTGGTCGCTGCCGGCGCTGTTGCAGATGAACAGGCTCAGCTCGTCGGCCATCGCGGCGTCCTCGATGCCCTGGGCGACGTCGGTGAAGAACGGGTTGCGAGCGTCGAGCATCACGTAGGCGAGCGCCCGGCTGGTGCCGGCTCGTAGCTGGCGGGCGCCCTCGTTGCGGACGAAGCCGAGGTCGAGCATGGCGCGCTCGACGCGATCGCGGGTGGCGGGCCGGACGCGGTCGGGACGGTTGAGGACGTTGGAGACCGTTCCGAGGGAGACGCCCGCCGCGGCGGCTACGTTCTTCACGGACGCGCCCCGGCGCCGACCGGGCAGTCGTGGCGTCATCCAGTCCCCTTGAAACGTGTGCAGCGAACTCTCACCACTCGGGCCATCCCGGTCCTTCGCTCGCGCGCGACCGGAAGCGATTCGTTTGAAACGATCGGGAAACAGATGCTTGACGTCGGTGGGACCCGCCGTTAGACCTCCCCGACCTCGCGGCCATGCGCGCCCTGGTCCGCCGTACCCACGACATACGCCGGCACGAGCCCGATGTGGGCCTCGACTGGGCAGGGGCCGAGGCCCGTGTGCCCGGCCGGCCGGGATGACGGACGGCATGATGGGCGGCATGCGCGTCGCACTGATGGTCACGTGTGTGAACGACGCGCTGTTCCCCGACACCGGCCGCGCGGTGGTCGACCTGCTGACCCGGCTCGGCGTCGACGTCGACTTCCCGGAGGCCCAGACCTGCTGCGGTCAGCCGATGGTCAACACCGGCTATCTCGACGAGGCGCTGCCCGTCGTGCGGACCTTCGTCTCGGCGTTCGAGGGGTACGACGCGGTGGTGACGCCCTCGGGGTCGTGTGCCGGGTCCGCGCGGCACCAGCACCGGATCGTGGCCGAACGTGCCGGCGACCCTGGTCTCGTCGGTGCCGTCACGGAGCTGGGGCCGAAGGTCCATGAGCTCAGCGAGTTCCTGGTCGACGTGCTCGGGGTGACCGACGTGGGCGCCTACTTCCCGCACCGGGTCACCTACCACCCGACCTGCCACTCGCTCCGGCTGCTGGGCGTCGGTGACCGACCGCGTCGGCTGCTCGAGGCGGTCCGCGGGATGACCCTGGTCGACCTCCCGGCGGCCGAGGAATGTTGCGGGTTCGGGGGCACGTTCGCGATGAAGAACGCCGACCTCTCCGTGGCCATGGGCGCGGACAAGGCGCGGCACGTGCGCGAGACCGGGGCCGAGGTGCTGGTGGCGGGTGACAACTCGTGCCTCATGCACATCGGTGGCGTGCTGTCGCGGCAGCGGTCCGGCGTACGCGTGATGCACCTGGCCGAGGTCCTTGCCGCGACCGAGGATGGCCGGTCGGTCGAGCCTG
>JAFMQY010000003.1:0-28771 GCA_017354415.1 Nocardioides sp. | reverse complement strand
CCGACGAGGCGTCGCGCCCATGACCGCGACCTTCGTCGGGATGCCGGCGTTCCCGGCCGCGGCCCGCGAGGCCCTGGCCGACACCCAGCTCCGGCACAACCTGGCCCACGCCACCCACACGATCCGTGAGAAGCGGGCGCGGGTGGTCGGCGAGGTATCCGACTGGGAGGACCTGCGGCAGGCCGGGGCCGACCTCAAGGACGGCGCCCTGCTCGGTCTCGACCGGCATCTCGAGCGGCTCGAGGCCGCGCTGACGGAGCGGGGAGCAGTGGTGCACTGGGCGCGCGACGCCGCGGAGGCGTGCCACGTGGTCGCCGAGGTCGCTCGCGCCCACGACGTCGACGAGGTCGTCAAGGTGAAGTCAATGGTGACCCAGGAGATCGGCCTCAACGAGGCGCTCGAGGCGGAGGGCATCGCCGCGTGGGAGACCGACCTGGCGGAGCTGATCGTCCAGCTCGGCGACGACCTGCCCTCGCACATCCTGGTCCCGGCGATCCACCGCAACCGGGCCGAGATCCGGGAGATCTTCCGCGCCCGGATGGCGGCGTCGGGGCGGGGTGCTCCCGATGACCTCACCGACGATCCGGGCGAGCTGGCGAACGCCGCACGGCTGCACCTGCGCGAGAAGTTCCTGCGCGCCAAGGTCGGTGTGTCCGGCGCCAACTTCGCCGTGGCCGAGACCGGCACCCTCGTCGTGGTCGAGTCGGAGGGGAACGGGCGGATGTGCCTCACCCTTCCCGAGGTCCTGGTGTCGGTCGTCGGCATCGAGAAGGTGGTGCCGACCTGGGCGGACCTCGACGTGTTCCTCCGGCTGCTGCCGCGGTCGTCCACGGGCGAGCGCATGAACCCCTACACGTCGATGTGGCACGGCGTGACGCCCGGGGACGGTCCGCAGGAGGTGCACGTCGTACTCCTGGACAACGGCCGGACCCGAGCGCTCGCCGACGAGGTCGGCCGCCAGGCGCTGAGGTGCATCCGGTGCTCGGCGTGCCTGAACGTCTGCCCGGTGTACGAGCGGGTCGGCGGGCACGCCTACGGCTCGGTCTATCCCGGCCCGATCGGCGCCATCCTCAACCCGCTGCTGCGTGGTGCCGGCTCGGATCCCCAGACGGACTCGCTGCCCTACGCGTCGACCCTGTGCGGCGCCTGTTACGAGGTGTGTCCGGTCAAGATCGACATTCCCTCGGTGCTGGTCGACCTCCGGTCGCAGGTCGTCGACGCCCACCGCGGGCATCGGACGCCGAAGGCCGAGGCGGTGGCGATGAAGGGCGCGGCCTGGGCGTTCACGGACGCTCACCGGCTGGGCCGGGCCGAGCGCGCCTCCGGACTGGTCGGGCGGCTGTGGGGGCGCTTCGGCGGTACGACGCTCCCCGGCGGTCGCCGCGCCCTCGGCCGGCTCCCCGGTCCGGGCGCAGCCTGGTCGGGGGCTCGTGACATGCCGGCCCCTCCCCGTGAGTCGTTCCGGGCATGGTGGAGGCGGACCCGGTCATGAGTGCACGCGACGAGATCCTGGGCCGCGTCCGGTCAGCGCTCGCCGGCGCCCCGGCCCCACCGACGGCATCCGTGCCACGGCGTACCCCAGATCCCTCGGTCGACGTCGTGGCCCGCTTCTGCGAACGGGTCGCCGACTACCGCGCCGTCGTCGAGCGCTGCCAGGCGCGCCAGCTGCGCGCCCAGGTCCGAGCTGCCTTGCCGAGCGGAGCCCATGTGGTCGTCCCGCCCAACCTCGGGCTGGACGTCCGCGGCGCGGTCGCCGACGACGGGCTGTCGGCGGCCGACCTGGATGACCTCGACGGCGTCGTCACCCGGGCCCGCGTCGGGATCGCCGAGACCGGCACGATCGTGCTCGACCACGGTCCGGGCCAGGGCCGCCGGGCGATCACGCTGGTCCCGGACCTCCACGTCTGCATCGTCGAGGCGGGCCAGGTCGTCGCCGACGTCCCGGACGCCGTCGCCCTCCTTGACGCGTCCCGTCCGCTCACCTGGATCAGCGGCCCCTCGGCCACCAGCGACATCGAGCTCGACCGGGTCGAGGGCGTCCACGGCCCCCGCACCCTCCACGTGATCGTCGTGGGGTGACCTCCTGCCCGTTCTGCCGGGGCCGCGGAGGTTCACCACCTTCACATGATGAAAGGCCGAGGCGACCGAGCCCGGAGAGCTCCCGCGCGCTCACATGTCCAGCTTGTAGCCCAGCCCCCGCACGGTCACCAGCATCGTCGGGTGGGACGGGTCGGGCTCGAGCTTCGCGCGGAGCCGCTTCACGTGGACGTCGAGGGTCTTCGTGTCACCGACGTAGTCCGACCCCCAGACCCGGTCGATCAGCTGGCCGCGGGTCAGCACCCGGCCGGGGTTGCGCAGGAACATCTCGAGGAGCTCGAACTCCTTCAGCGGCAGCCGCTGCGCCTCGCCGTCGACGGTGACGACGTGCCTCTCGACGTCCATCCGGACCGGCCCGGCCTCAAGGGTCGTCGGCGACAGGTCGGGCTCGCTGCCGCGGCGGAGCACGGCGCGGATGCGGGCGACCAGCTCGCGCGGCGAGTAGGGCTTGGTGACGTAGTCGTCGGCGCCCAGCTCCAGGCCGACGATCTTGTCCACCTCGTCGTCCTTGGCGCTGACCATGATCACCGGCACGTTGGACACGTTCCGGATCTGCCGGCACACCTCGGTGCCGGGCAGGCCGGGCAGCATGAGGTCGAGCAGCACGATGTCGGCGCCGTTGCGGTCGAACTCGGCGAGCGCGTCCTGGCCGGTGGCGGCCAGCGAAACGTCGTACCCCTCCTTGCGGAGCATGTACGACAGCGCGTCGGCGTAGCTCTCCTCGTCCTCGACGACCAGAACGCGTGTCATGGGGTGAACTCCTCCTGCTGGGTGCGGGGGAGGGAGAGCGTGAAGGTCGAGCCCTGTCCCTCCTGGGACCACACACGTACGTCGCCCCCGTGCGTGGCGGCGACGTGCTTGACGATCGAGAGGCCGAGGCCGGTCCCGCCCGTCGAACGATGTCGGGCCGGGTCGATCCGGTAGAACCGCTCGAAGATCCGGTCCAGCTCCTCGTGCGGGATGCCGATGCCCTGGTCGACGACCGAGATGTCGACCATGTCCTCGTTCGGCTTGGTCGAGACCAGCACGGTCGAGTCCGGGCCCGAGTAGGCCACGGCGTTGGCGACGAGGTTGGTGATGGCGGCGGAGACCTGTTCCTCGCTGCCGAAGACGGTGAGGCCGGGGGTGCCGCCGGTGACGACCGAGATGTGCTTGTTGGACGCGTCCATCATCGTGATGTCCACCGAGCGCTTGACCACCTCGTCGACGTCGACGACGGCCGGCGCCTCGAGCGGCTCGTCGCCCTGCAGCCGCGAGAGCTCGATGATCTGCTGCACCAGGCGCGAGAGCCGGTCGCTCTCGGTGAGCATCCGCCGGGCGAACCGCTCGACCGCCTCCGGGTCCCCCGAGGCGTCGGCGACCGCCTCGGCCAGCAGCTTGATCGCGCCGACCGGGGTCTTCAGCTCGTGGGAGACGTTCGCCACGAAGTCGCGGCGGACCGCCTCGACGCGGCGCTCCCGGGTACGGTCCTCGACGAGGGCGAGTACGAAGCGGGAGCTGAGCGGAGCCACACGCGCCGTCACGGTCCGGGGCGGACCACTCGGCCGAGGCATCGTCAGCTCGGTCTCGCGGATCTGCCCGTCTCGGCGTACCTGCTGCACGAGCTCGGCGAGCTCGCCCGAAGCCAATCGGTGCCCACGCACGAGGCCGAACGCCAGGGCCGGCGCCGACGCCTTCACGACCTCGTCCTCGTCGTCCACCACCAGGGCACTGCTGCGGAGCACCGAGAGCACCGTCGCGACGCCGGCGGGCAAGGTCGGCTCGTCGCGACGGACGATCGCCTCTTGCTGACGCTGGCTGACGTACCAGGCCAGGAAGGCGCCTCCGGCGACGACTGCCCCGATGAGCGCGGCCAAGAAAGCCTGCGTCGTGGGGCTCACGACAGAATCGTACGCAACACGACACCTTCCGTTCGCCGTAGGAGGGCGTCCTCACGGAGTGTTCATGGCGCGTTCACCGCTCGGCCCCACGTGGTCACCTTTGCCACCTACGCTGGGGGGATGCGCGAAGCGTTCCACGAGCAGCTGGACTCGATCTTCTCCGACCTCGCGGAGATCTGCCAGGAGGTCGAGACCTCTGTGCGCCACGCCACGCAGGCCCTCCTGGCCGGCGACTCCCAGGTGGCCGAGCAGGTCATCGCCGACGATGACAAGATCGACAAGGCCCGCGAACGGGTCGAGGACACGGCGTTCTCCCTGCTGTCGTTGCAGCAGCCGGTGGCCGGCGACCTCCGAGTCGTCGTCTCGGCGTTGCGGATGGTCAGTGAGCTCGAGCGGATGGGTGACCTGTCCGTCCACGTCGCCAAGATCGCCCGCCTCCGGGTGCCCGACATCGCGGTGCCCGAGGACGCCCGGCCCACGATCGCCCGGATGGGCGAGGTCGCCGAGGACATGGTCCGCCGGGTCGCCGCCGTGCTCACCGACAAGGACGTCGAGGCCGCCATCGAGATCGGCCGCGACGACGAGGAGATGGACCAGCTGCGACGTACCAGCTTCGCCCAGCTGCTCGGCGACGGCTGGCAGCACGGCGTGGAGGCGGCCGTCGACATCGCCCTCCTCGGCCGCTACTACGAACGGATCGCCGACCACGCCGTCTCCGTGGCCAACCGCGTGGTGTTCGTGGTCACCGGACAGCTCCCGGTGACGTCTGAGCTCTGACCGCGCGCGAGCGGGCGGACTCCACCGACCCGTCACTCTGGCCTCATCAGGCCCCACGAGGCCGGGTTCCCCTGCGCTTTCTGGGGGTTGCAACGGGGCGGAATCGCCGGTTAACCGGGAATCCCGCCGTGACCGCCTAACGACCCTGTTGCGCGACCGCAGCCGCAGCCTCGGCGGCGGCTGCGGGGTCGAGGTAGCGACCGCCGATCACGGTCGGGGTCAGCTCCTCGTCTAGCTCGTACACCAAGGGCATCCCGGTCGGGATGTTGAGGGCAGCGATGTCGGCGTCACTGATCTTGTCGAGGTGCTTGACGATCCCGCGCAGGCTGTTTCCGTGGGCCGCGACCAGCACGGTCTGCCCCGATCGGAGGTCGTCGGCGATCGGCCCGTTCCACCAGGGCAGGAGGCGCTCGATCACGTCCTTGAGACACTCCGCGCGGGGGAGCTCGTCCCCCAGGTCGGCGTACCTCACGTCGTGTGCCTGGGAGTACTCGTCGTCGTCGTCGATCGGAGGCGGTGGTACGTCGAAGGAGCGGCGCCAGAGCATGAACTGCTCCTCGCCGTACTGCTCGAGCGTCTGCTTCTTGTTCTTTCCCTGGAGGGCCCCGTAGTGCCGCTCGTTGAGGCGCCAGCTGCGGCGGACCGGGATCCAGTGCCGGTCGGCGACGTCGAGGCTGATGTCGGCGGTCATGATCGCCCGGCGCAGGAGGGAGGTGTGAACGATGTCGGGCAGGATCCCGGCCTCGTGCAGCTGCTCGCCGCCGCGCCGCGCCTCGTCCAGTCCCTTCTCGGAGAGGGCGACGTCGACCCAGCCGGTGAAGAGGTTCTCGGCGTTCCAGGTGCTCTCACCGTGGCGGAGCAGGATCAGCGTGTAGGTCATGTCAACTCGTGGGGCTCGGGGACCCAGTGGCCGGGGAGGGCGTGGAGATGTCGAGCCCGGCCCACTGGCTGTGCGGGGTGTCCGCGACGACCGGCACCTCCATCGTCGCGCTGCTGCCGTCGCT
The DNA here is from genome assembly GCA_017354415.1 of Nocardioides sp. Taxonomy (GTDB): domain Bacteria; phylum Actinomycetota; class Actinomycetes; order Propionibacteriales; family Nocardioidaceae; genus Nocardioides. Next base: position 23,013 of record JAFMQY010000003.1, on the reverse strand, counting down.
GAACTGGAAGGACAGCGTCACGAAGTTTCCGCCGACGAACGTGCCGTTCACCGGGATGCCGCCCTTGTTGGCGAGGTTGACCAGGCCGTTGGGTGGGATCCGGATCGGCGGGACGGTGACCTGGCCGATCGCGGTGTTGTCGCCGGACATCGACTGCAGGGTGACCGCGTCGGTCTGGTTGTTGTTGACGAACGTCGCGATGAACGTGCCGGAGTTCGCCTGCTTGCTGACGACGGCGGCGTTCAGGATGTTGACGGTGCCGTCGCGGTAGTTGGCTCCCGCCGTGATGTTGTTGATCCTGTCGGTCGGGTAGTCGAAGCCGCAGGCGCTGAGCGTCGCGACCGCGGCGAGGCCGGCCATGCAGAGGGCGAAGCTCCGACGCAGGTTCACGGGCGACAGACTAGCGGGCGCTCTCGGCTGTCATTGCGACAGCCCGACCGTGCTCCCGACCAGCCCGAGCAGCGCCACGCAGACCGCGCACCAGAGGCCGGCCAGCACCAGCAGCCGGGGGGCGCCGACCCGCAGCGCGAGCCGCAGAGGCAGGTGACGTCGTCCGGCGCGGTTGTCGTCCACCAGGCCCCGGACGGATGTCAGGACGTGCACACCGATGCCCAGCAGACCCGCCACCACCGTGATCGCGATGCTGGGCGGGTGGCCGCCCGAGCCGCCGCCCCATCCGCCGTACGAGAGGTACGCCGGGTATAGCGCGTAGCCGAGCGCCCACGGGACCCAGGAGAACGCCGTCCTTCCGAGAAGTCGGCTCCCCGCGACCGCGATCGCGACGGAGAGCAGGTACGCCGCGCCGGCCACGATCCCACTGGAGAGAGAGAGTGGGACCACGAGCAGCACGCCACAGGCCAGGGCGAACCCGACCGTGCTGCGGTCGAGGGTGCCGGCCACCAGCGGCTTGTCGGAGCGCTCGTCGGCCCGGTCGGCAGCCTCGTCGGCAAGGTCGTCGTACCACCCCAGCAGCGTCTGGCCCACCAGCACGGTGAGCGCGACCAGCCCTACCTCACGTGCGGCCCGTCCCGACAGGGCGGCCGAAGCCGCCATGCCCACCGCAGTGAGCACGGCCTGCCGCGGATGCGCCGCCCGCGCCAGCTCGACCAGCGTCCGTCCGGCGTGAGACCGGCGATGCGGACCCGGCGACGCCGTGGGGGCCGGAGGGCCGGAGGGCGCGGACATGCCGAGCAGTATCGGTCATCGGGGCCCCCCGGCCGCAGGTACGGCGTCGGCGCGGGAGGCGGTGCGACGTACCGCCGGGGCACGGGCAAGGCACATCGACAACCGATCTGTCAAGCCCTGAAACACGCTCTGACCTGCGCAGACGTCATCGGAGTCGGTCGGGCCGCGTGTTAGACTGGTCACCCAAGAAGGGTGGTACTGAACAATATGTCTTTCACCGTGGGCGAAACGGTTGTGTATCCCAATCACGGGGCTGCTGTCATCGAAGACATCGAAACGCGCAAGATCAAGGGTGAGGACAAGCAGTACCTCGTCCTGCGCATCGTGGCCCAGCAGGATCTCGTGGTCCGTGTACCGGCATGCAACCTCGACCTGGTCGGCGTCCGTGACGTCGTCGACAAGGACGGGCTCGACCGGGTATTCGACATCCTGCGCGCCGCGCATGTCGAGGAGCCGACCAACTGGTCGCGGCGCTACAAGGCGAACCTCGAGAAGCTCCACAGCGGCGACGTGATGAAGGTGTCGGAGGTCGTCCGCGACCTGTGGCGCCGCGAGCGCGACCGCGGGCTGTCCGCGGGTGAGAAGCGGATGCTGGCCAAGGCGCGTCAGATCCTGGTCTCCGAGCTGGCACTTGCCGAGAACACCAACGAGGACAAGGCCGAGGCGATCCTCGACGAGGTCCTGGCTTCCTGATCCATCGTCGAAGGCCCCGCACACCAGGTGTGACGGGGCCTTCGTCATGTTCTGGAGATTTCCGGGTCGAGTGCGGGCGGTACGCCGTACGATCCGCGCCATGGACGACGAGGCCCCGATCGCGCTGGGGGTTGTCGTCGAGGCCGACCGTGGGTCCTGGCCGTTCGCGCTGATCAACGGCGAACCGCTGGTGGGGTGCGCGGCCTGGGCGATGGACGAGGCCGGCATCCAGCTGCTCGACCTGACCATCCCGTGGGAGGGCGTCCGCGACTCCGGGCGGCCCCTGGTCTGGCACGACTCGCTGTGCCCGATGACGCCTCCGGACTTCCTGGCCTCCTGTGTACGGCGCGCCGTCGCCGCGGACGCGGTCGTCGCCGGCGTGCTTCAGGTCACCGACACGGTCAAGGAGGTCGAGGCGACGAGTGCCGGGCCGGTGGTCGGCCGCACCTTCGACCGCGACGGCCTCCGCCGGCTGGCCTCCCCTTTGGTGCTGCCTTCGTCGGTGGTCGCCCGCATGGACGGCTGGCCACCCACCGACTTCGGCACGGCGCTCACCAGGCTCCGGTCGGTCGCCACGGTCGAGCTGCGCAAGGCCCCGCTGACGGCACTCCGGGTCGCCTCCGAAGCCGACCTGGCGAGGCTCGAGGCACTCACCCGCGGATGAGCGCCTCCGCGACCACGAAGTCCTCCGCCACGGTGAGCTTGAGGTTGCCCTCGTCGGAGTCGACGGCTGCAACTGGCAGGTCGGTGTGGGCGGCCATGATCCCCGCAGTGTCGGTGGCCTCGAGACCGTCGGCGGCCGCGGCCCGGTGTGCGGCGAGCAGATCCGCCGCCCGGAACGCCTGCGGCGTCTGGACGCCGACCAGGTCGCCCGGCAGCTGCCGGCCGTCAACGGCCACCAGGTCCGGTAGGTGCGCCACCGGGATCGCCCCGCCGAGCTCGAGGGCGGCCGCCAGGACGGCGTCGTACAGGGCCGGGGCTGCCAGTGGCCTCGCGGCGTCGTGCACGGCCACCACGTCGAGCTCGCCGCGCTCGATGTCCGGTGCCAGGAGCGTCAGCGCCGCCCACTCGGACAGGTGCCGGGTCGCGCCCCCTGTCACCATCGCGACCTCAGGCGGGTCCTCGTCCAGGTAGGGCTCGACCGCCGCCCGTACGGCGTCCTGCTCGCCGTCGCGCACGACCAGGACCACCCGGCGTACGCCGGAGACGGCGCGGGCCGTGCGTACCGAGCGCGCCACGACCGGGACGCCGTCCAGGGGGAGGAGGACCTTGTTCAGCTCGGCGCCAACTCGTACGCCGGCGCCCGCGGCGAGGACGACGACGGCGGCGCGCATCATGCGGGGGTGTGGACGAGAGCGGTCGCGATCGCGGCGATGCCCTCGCCTCGACCGGTGAGACCGAGACCGTCGGTGGTGGTCGCCGACAGCGAGACCGGAGCCCCGATCGCCTCCGTCAGGGCGGCGACCGCCTCGTCGCGCCGCGGGCCCAGCCGGGGACGGTTGCCGATCACCTGGACCGCCACATTGCCGATCTCATGACCGGCCCGCCGTACGCGGGCGGCGGTCTCGGCGAGCATGGCAAGCCCTGAGGCGTCCGCCCACTCGGGCTCCGCGGTGCCGAAGTTGCTGCCTAGGTCGCCGAGGCCGGCGGCGGACAGCAGGGCGTCGCACATGGCGTGCGCACACACGTCCCCGTCGGAGTGGCCGGCGAGGCCTTGCAGCTCGTCGGGCCAGTCGATACCGGCCAGATGCATCGGGACGCCGTCGGCCAGGCGGTGGACGTCGACGCCCACCCCCGTGCGCACACCGTGGGGACTCACGAGGTTGATGATGCCCGAGCAACAATCGTGGCGTGCGGACGCGTGTGCCCTGGGCGCTGGCCGGCGTGCTTGCCGGGCTTGCCGGCCTGGCGACGTCGTACCTGGTCGCTGCCTGGCTCGGACTCCGCGGCAACCCGGTGACGGACGTGGCGGAGCTGGTGATCAGGCTGACGCCCGGATCGGTCGCCGAGGCCGCGATCTCGGCGGTGGGCCATCACGACAAGCCGCTGCTGGTCACCGGTGTCCTGGTCGTGGTGCTCGTGCTCTTCGCGTGCTTCGGCCTCCTCGCGAGGCGCTGGCCGGGTGCCGGAATCGCCGGCTTCGTGGTGCTCGGCGTGATCGGGCTGATCGCGAACCAGTCCCAGTACGGCGCTCCCGCCACAGGCATCCTGCCCTCCCTGGTCGGCGTACTGACCTGGCTGGCTTGTCTGGCGCTGCTGACCGCACCCCTGCGGGAGCAGCCCTACCGTGACTGGGATCCGCAGCGGCGGTTCCTGCTGGTCGCCTCGGGGGTGGGCCTGGGCAGCCTGGTCGCCGGCGGGCTGGGCTACCGGGTGGGCGGGCACCGGCGTGCCGTCGACACGGCACGTGATGCGCTGGACCTCCCCGGCGTCACCTCGCCCCGGCCGCCCGCCGGCGTCCAGGTCCAGCTGGACGGGATCACCCCGTGGCAGACGTCGGCGTCGCGCTTCTACCGGATCGACACCGCGTTGGTGCCGCCCGCGATCAAGCCCGTCGACTGGTCGGTGCGCATCCACGGGATGGTGGACCGCGAGATCACCCTGACGTACGACGACCTCCTCGCCCGGCCGCGGCACCAGATGTGGATGACCCTGAACTGCGTGTCCAACGAGGTCGGCGGCAACCTGATCAGCAACGGCTGGTTCAGCGGTGTCCTGCTCAAGGACCTGCTGGCCGAGGCGGGCGTCCAGTCCGGTGCCGACGCGGTCAAGCAGACCTCCGACGACGGATGGACCTGCGGTACGCCGCTGTCGGCGCTCACCGACGACCGTGGAGCGATGCTCGCGATCGCGCTGAACGGCCAGCCGTTGCCGATCGACCACGGGTTCCCGGTGCGGACCCTTGTCCCCGGCCTCTACGGGTACGTGTCGGCGTGCAAGTGGGTGCGCGACATCGAGGTGACCACGTTCGACTCGTTCACGGCGTACTGGACCGAGCGCGGCTGGTCCGAGATGGGACCGGTGAAGCTGGCCTCTCGGATCGACGTACCGCACGGGGGAGAGCACGTGACCGCGGGCACGGTCCGGGCCGGAGGGCTCGCCTGGCAGCAGAACACCGGGATCCGCGGCGTGCAGGTCCAGCTGGACGGCCAGGGATGGCAGGACGCGACGCTCTCGCGCCGGACGCTGAAGGACACATGGGTGCAGTGGACCGCGACCCTCGACGTCCCGGCCGGCGACCACCAGCTGCGCGTGCGGGCCATCAACGACGACGGGCAGGTGCAGACCTCGGTCCAGGCCGCGCCGGCCCCGAATGGCGCCTCCGGCTGGCACACGATCTCGTTCAGCGCGGGCTGAGCCCTCGGTCACCAGGCGCCCCTCGACCCCGACGGGAGGGGCTGGTCGTCGCGGTGGACGACGTAGACCGTGCCGCCGGAGCCCTGGAGCCAGGCGCGCTCGAAATCCCCGCGGTCATAGGTACGACGGACGCTGCGCTCCGTCGGTGCGGCGGGGTCGTTGGTGACGACGCCCCCGGCTGCCGTGAAGCCGCGGATCACGACGAGGTGGCCGTCCGTGGCGCGGGTGGGTGCGCCCCTGAGACTGCCCGTCGGGTAGGCGACGCTGGCGACGAGCGGGAGGCCGGCGTCGATGAAGCGCTCGGCGTCCCGGAGGTCGTGGAGGCGGGTGATGAAGGCGTTCCCGGCGAGTGACGCCGCCCACGCGGAGTTGAAGGACCAGTTGCCGGTGCCCTTCCAGGCCGGGTCGTGCACCAGGCGCGCGGCTTGCGCGACGTCGATCGAGCCGGTGTCGGTGGCGGGTGGCAGCGTGCCGGCATGGCACAGCACCATCGAGACCGACGTGGGCGAGCACCACCCGCGGCCGCCGACCTCCTTCCACGTCATCTGGCTCAGCCGCGGTACGTCGATGACGCGTTCGCGCTGACGCAGTGGTGACGACGTCGTCCCCCGCACCTTGCCGGCGGTGACGACCGCGCCGATCCGGTGCAGCTCCGGTGTCGACCCATGGAGCCGTACGCGCAGGCGGTAGCCGAGGGCTGCCGCAGCTGGCCGCCAGACGTCGGTCTCGACCTCCGGGTCGCCGGTGACGCTCGTTCGCCGAGCCGGGCGGGCCCCCGACGACCACTGACCGAGCTCGTGCCAGACACGGCTTCCGCGTGCCTGCGCGGCGATCTCGACCCACGTACGCCGTGGTGTGGTGACCGACCACGAGGCGACCAGCTCGGTGAACGCGAAGCCCGGCTCGCACCAGGGTGAGGTCCAGGCCGTGCTGCCGTCGGCCTCTCGACGGGTGCGGCCGTCGGCGCGCGACCACGCGTCATACCGGATGTGGCGAGTCATGGCGAGGAGCCTAGGGCTCATACGATGTGGGAGTGACTCTCCGGCTCCACGACACCGCGACGCGCGACGTCCGCGACTTCGTCCCCCTCGAGGCGGGCAAGGCGGGCATCTACGTGTGTGGTCTGACGGTGCAGAGCGAGCCGCACATCGGTCATGTCCGGTCGGCGGTGAACTTCGACGTGCTCCGGCGGTGGCTGACCGCGTCCGGATACGACGTGACGTTCATCCGCAACGTCACCGACATCGACGACAAGATCCTGGCCAGGGGCGAGGCGCAGGGCCGGCCGTGGTTCGAGATCGCCTACCGGATGCGGCGTGAGCTCGACAGGGCGCTGGACGCGATCAACGTCCTGCCGCCGACGTACGAGCCGGCGGCGACCGGGCACGTGCCGGAGATCCTGGAGCTGATCGGGCAGCTGGTCACCCGTGGCCATGCCTACCGTGCCGAGGACGGGTCGGGAGACGTCTACTTCGACGTGCGCTCGTGGCCGTCGTACGGCGAGCTCACGCGGCAGCGGGTCGACGACATGGAGCCCGCCGAGGACGCCGACCCGCGCGGCAAGCGCGACCCCCGCGACTTCGCCCTGTGGAAGGGATGGAAGAAGGCGCTCGAGCCCGAGACGGCGGCCTGGCCGTCGCCGTACGGCCCGGGGCGGCCGGGCTGGCACATCGAGTGCTCGGCGATGGCCGCGAAGTACCTCGGGCCGGCGTTCGACATCCACGGCGGTGGCGTCGACCTGCGCTTCCCCCACCACGAGAACGAGATGGCCCAGTCGCGGGCAGCCGGCCAGCCGTTCGCGTCGTACTGGCTGCACAACGCCTGGATCACCACGGCCGGCGAGAAGATGTCGAAGTCGCTGGGCAACTCCATGCTGATCCCGTCGGTGCTCACGCGGGTGCGGGGGATCGAGCTGCGCTACTACATGGTCTTCGCGCACTACCGCTCGCACGTCGAGTTCTCGTTCGAGGCGCTGGACGAGGCGGCGCGGTCCTTCCGCCGGATCGAGTCGTTCCTGGATCGAGCGGAGGATGCGGTCGGCGAGGTGCCGCGCGACGGCATGCTGTGCGCCGACTTCGTGGCGGCCATGGACGACGACCTCGGGACTCCGGCGGCGATCGCGGCGATCCACGAGGTCGTCACGGAGGGCAACAAGCACCTGACGGCCGGGAACCGGACCGCGCTCCGTGGCAGCCTCGCCTCCGTCCTGGCGATGCTGGACGTCCTCGGACTGGATCCGCACGACCCGGGCTGGGAGACGGTGGCGGCATCTTCCGACGGTCGACTGTCCTCCGCTGTCGACGCGCTGGTGGCCGGGCTTCTCGAGGAACGGTCCGTCGCCCGGGCCGAGAAGGACTGGGCACGCGCGGACGAGATCCGCGACCGGATCGCCGCGGCAGGCATCATCGTCGAGGACACCCCTGACGGTCCGAAGTGGTCCCTCGCTGAGGGCAAGGAGGACGGGTCCTGATGCCGGGCAACAGCCAGCGCAGGGGGGCGGTCCGGAAGTCGTCGAAGCGGCCGACGGCGGGCTCTGGAGGCCGGGTCCGGCGTGGGCTCGAGGGCAAGGGCCCGACGCCGAAGGCCGGCGACCGTCCCTACCACAAGGCGCACAAGGCCAAGGTGAAGGCCGAGCGGCAGGCGACGCGCCGACCGAAGCGCCGGAGCGGGGACGGCGACGAGTGGATCGCGGGGCGCAACTCCGTCGTGGAGGCCCTGCGTGCCGGTGTCCCGATCAGCGGCGTGTACGTCGCGGAGGGCGCCGAGCGCGACGGTCGGGTGCGAGAGGCGTTCAAGCTCGCCGCCGAGCACGGAATCTCGCTGCTCGAGGTCACCCGGGCCGAGCTCGACCGGCGTACCGATGGCGCCGTGCACCAGGGTCTGGCGGCCCGCGTCCCGGCGTACGACTACGCCCATCCCCGCGACCTCCTCGACGCCGCGGTTGAGCGGGGTGAGGCGCCGCTGGTCGTGGCACTCGACTCCGTGACCGACCCGCGCAACCTGGGTGCCGTTGTGCGCTCGGCCGCGGGCTTCGGCGCGCACGGCGTCGTGATCCCCGAACGCCGGGCCGCCCGGATGACCGCCGCGGCCTGGAAGACCTCGGCCGGCGCCGCCGCCCGCGTCCCGGTGGCGCAGGCCACAAACCTGGTCCGGACCTTGAAGGACTTCCAGGAGGCCGGCTGCCAGGTGGTCGGGCTTGCGGCGTCCGGTGACCTGTCCCTGCCCGACCTGCTCGCCGACCCCGATCTGGCCTCCGGCCCGCTCGTCGTCGTGGTCGGGTCCGAGGGCGAGGGCCTCGGCCGCCTGGTGGGCGAGACGTGCGACCGCCTGGTCTCCATCCCGATGTCGTCGTCGCTGGAGTCCCTCAACGCCGGTGTCGCCGCCTCCATCACCCTCTACGCCCTCGCCCAGCACCGCTGACCTGGCAGTTGCGTCGCGTCGTCGGGCGCTGACCCGGCAGTCGCGTCACGTGTAGGACGCTGACCTGGCAGTTGCGTCACGTGTACGACGCTGACCTGGCAGTCGCGTCACGCCGTACGACGCTGATCCGGCGCCTGCGTACGACGTCAGCGCCGGGTCGACGTCTCCTGAGGCGACACAACTGCCGGGTCGACGTCTCCTGAGGCGACACAACTGCCAGGTCAGCTGTGACGGGCTTGCGCCAGGTGGGGCGGAGGTGTCACAGGGTGGCATCATCGATGCGTGGGTACGACGGTCGAGCGGTTGCTGCCCCCCGACGACGACGGGGTTGCCGAGGCGCTGCTCGAGCTGACCCGGGAGATCGCGACCAAGGAGCTCGCACCCCTGGTCCACGAGGCCGAGGAGCGGGGCGAGTTCCCCGAGGCGGCGTATCGCCTGCTCGGCAAGTCCGGGCTGCTGAGCCTGCCGTTCCCGGAGGAGTACGGCGGGGGCGCCCAGCCGTACGAGGTCTACCTGCAGGTGCTCGAGGAGGTCGCGACCGCCTGGCCGAGCGTCGCGGTCGGCGTCAGCGTCCATGCGCTCACCGCCAACGTCGTGGCCACCCACGGCAGTGAGGAGCTCAACCACGAGTGGCTGCCGCGGATGCTCAGCGGCGACTGGCTCGGCGCCTACTGCCTGTCCGAGCCCCAGGCCGGCTCCGACGTGAGCTCGATCCGGACGCGCGCGGTCCGTGACGGTGACGAGTATGTCGTGACCGGCACCAAGCAATGGATCAGCAACGGATCCTGCGCCGACTACTACATCCTCTTCGCGCGCACCTCCGACGACGCCAAGCGCGGGCTGTCGGCATTCGTGGTGCCGGCCGACAGCGAGGGCATGAGCTTCGGCGCACCCGAGAAGAAGATGGGTCTGACCTGCGACGTCACCACGCAGGTGATCTTCGAGGGTGCCCGTGTCCCGGCCGCTCAGCTGATCGGTGAGGAGGGCGCCGGCATGCGGATCGCGTTGTCGGCGCTCGACGCCGGGCGGCTGGGGATCGCCGCGGTCGCCACCGGCATCGGTCAGGCGGCGCTCGCCCACGCAGTGGCGTACGCCGGACAGCGCGAGCAGTTCGGGAAGAAGATCGGCGAGCAGCAGGGGCTGCAGTTCCTCCTCGCCGACATGGGCGCCGACGTCGAGCGCGCCCGTGCGACGTACCTCCTCGCGGCGCGGCTCAAGGACGCCGGCCGGCCGTTCAGCCGGCAGGCCAGCATCGCGAAGCTGACCGCCACCGACGCCGCGATGCGGGTGACCACCGACGCGGTGCAGGTGCTCGGTGGCAACGGCTACACCCGGGAGTATCCAGTCGAGCGGCTCTTCCGGGACGCCAAGGTCACCCAGATCTTCGAGGGCACGAACCAGATCCAGCGGATGGTGATCGGACGCGACCTGCTCCGGTGACCTTTCTGACGGGTCGGCGCCGTACGGCGTGACCTTTCTGACGGGTCGGCGCCGTTCGGCGTGACCTTTCTGACGGGTCAGCTCTCGTCGGCGGTGACCCGCTCCTCGGGCTTGGTGGTCAGGACGGTGTCGATGTAGTCGCGGGCGGTCTCGAAGATGCCGATCTCGTGGCCGGCCCGCTCGGAGAGATACCAGCGGTGCACCAGGATCTCGTGGAAGATCTCGGCCGGCTCGAGCTTTCCCTGAGCCTCGGGCGGCACCATCTCCATGATCGGCTCGAAGATCTCGGTGAGCCACAGGTTGGCCGCGATCGCCCGATCCTCGCGGCCGAGGCGGTTGTGGGCGATGAACGACGTCATGTCGTTGAGCAGGCGGCACGCCTGACCGTCCTCGACGCAGAGCCCGGTGAGCGCCTGGAGCTCCCTCTGGTGGTGCCCGGCCTCGACCGCCTTGGGCCGGATCTGGACCCGGTCGCCGTCGAAGTCGGTGACGATGTCCAGCTCGTCGACGTCGAAGCCGAGCTCGTTGAGCCGCTCGATCCGCTGCTCGATCCGCCACATCTCGTCGGTGCTGAACTCCTCCGCTGCGGTCAACTCGTTCCAGAGGTCGTCGTAGCGCTTCTGGATCATCTTCACTATCTCGTGTCCCTCCACGCTCGCGCTGATCCGGCCGCCGGCCTGGAGGTCGAGCAGTTCCGCGAAGACGTTCTCACAGCCGACCTGGACGTCGTACTCGCGCATCCGCCGCGACAGCGACGGCCGGAGCTCGCTGGTCTCGGCGTCCACCAGGTACGCCGCGAAGCCGCCGGCACTGCGCCGGAACAGCACGTTCGAGAGCGAGACGTCACCCCAGTAGAAGTCGGCGAGATGCAGCCGTACCAGGAGCACCACCAGGGCGTCGATCAGGCTGGGGAGGTTCTCCGCGGTCATCCCGTGCGCGAACAGCGCACGGTAGGGGAGGGAGAACTCCAGGTGCTCCGTCAGCAGCGCACATGGCAACGGCTCGCCGTGCTCGTCCTCCCGGCCGGTGACGACGCCGACCGGCTTGACCGCCGGCAGCGCCATTCGCTGCAGGTCGCGGAGCAGGCGGTACTCGCGGAACGCGATGTCCTCCTGGGTCTCCTTGATCGCGTACACGCGGTCGCGCAGCCGGACGATCCGTACGACGTGACGGCTCAGGCCGCGCGGCAGGGGTACGACGTACTCGTCCGACCAGTCCTCGAGCGGAACGGACCAAGGCAGGCCGACGACGGCCGGATCGGGCCGGGTCGCCACGATGTGCAGCGCCATGACCGTCAGGCTATGCGCACCCTGGGGCCACGTCAGCGTCCCTCCAGGAGGACCGGTCCCGGACCGCGTTCGGCGACGACATCGTCGGGGTTGCTGAGACTGCACCTGCGCAGGCTCAGACACCCGCAGCCGATGCAGGAGTCGAGGGTGTCGCGGAGCCGCTCGAGCTGGGCGATCTGCGCCTCGAGCCGAGGACGCCAACCCCGACTGAGTCGCGACCAGTCGGCCTTGTTCGGCGTGCGGTTGCTCGGCAGCGCGGCCAGTGCCTCCTCGATCTCCTCGAGGGAGAGTCCCACGCGCTGGGCGGTCCGGATGAAGGCGAGCCGCCTCAGCATCGGGCGTTCGTAACGACGTTGGTTGCCCGGCGTACGACGCGACCACACCAGGCCGCGGTTCTCGTAGTAGCGGATGGCGCTGGTCGCGATCCCCGATCGCTCCGACAGCTCGCCGATCGTGAGCTCCGTCATAGTCGCCAGCATGCCTTGACTTCAAGTTCACTTCAACTTGTGGAATGAGTGCGTGGACAACATCTCACGGCTCATGACCCTGATGACGGGGGACGAGAAGCACGACCCCGCGTCGTACTCGACCCTCGACGTGCTCCGCGTGCTCTACGAGCGGGTGCTCGACGTCTCACCCGAGACCATCGACGACCCTCGGCGCGACCGCTTCCTGCTCTCGAAGGGGCACGGTCCGACGGCCTACTACGCAGTGCTCTGCGACCGCGGGTTCTTCCCCGAGTCCTGGCTGGAGTCATGGGCGGCGTTCGACTCCCCGCTCGGCCACCACCCCGACCGCAACCTGATCCCCGGCGTCGAGATCTCGTCCGGGTCGCTCGGACACGGTCTGCCGCTGGCTGTCGGCGTCGCCCTCGGCCTGCGCGCGCAAGGAGTCGACTCCCGGGTCGTCGTCCTGGTCGGGGACGCCGAGCTCGACGAGGGCTCCAACCACGAGGCACTCGAGCTCGCGGCCGCGCTGGGACTGGACGCCCTGACGGTGGTCGTCGTGGACAACCGGTCCACGTCGTACGTCGTCCCCGGACGGATCGCCGAGCGCTTCGCGACCGAGGGCTGGCTGGTCACCACGGTCGACGGGCGCGACCACCAGGAGCTCGAGAAGGCCCTGTCCGAACGCGGCCTCGGCGTCCCGAACGCCGTCGTCGCGACCGTGCTCGACCAGGAGGAGGCCGCATGAGCACCCCACGACGTTCTTCGCCTCTCCCGCTTCGCTCCTCCGGCGAACAACGCCACGGGGACCCCCGCACGACCGTCAGGACGCTGCACAGCCGCCCGCTCGTGCACGACCCGCGCATGCAGTTCGGCCGGACCGTGACCGACCTGCTCGACGAGGACTTCTCGGTGGCGCTGGTCTACGCCGAGATCTCGGGGCGGTTCTTCGGCGACGCCGAACGTCGGCACCCGGACCGGGTGGTCAACGTCGGCATCCGCGAGCAGCTGCTGCTCAATGTCGGTGCCGGCTTCGCGCTGACCGGAATGCGCCCGGTCGTCCACACCTTCGGCACGTTCCTGGTCGAGCGGGCCTTCGAGCAGATCAAGCTCGGCTACGCCCACCAGGGCGTGGGCGGGGTGCTGGTCGGTGGCGGCGGGTCGTTCGACGCGTCGGCCTCGGGACGGACCCATCAGGCTCCCGGCGACGTCGCCTTGATCGACACGCTTCCCGACGTCGTCATCCATGCGCCCGGCACGGCCGGCGAGACCGACGAGGTGCTCCGGCGCGCGGTGGCCGTCGACGGGCTGCACTACGTGCGGATCGTGGAACAGACGAACCGCGAGTCCTTCTCCGGCGGCGGTCTGCACGTCGTACGACGGGGGTCGGGCGGAACGATCGTCGTACTCGGGCCGGTGCTCGACGACGTCCTGGCGGGGACCGCCGACCGGGACGTGACCGTGCTGTATGCGCACAGCGTGCGCCCGTTCGACGGCGCGACCCTGCGTGCCGTGCTGGCGACGCCGGACGTGGTGCTGGTCGAGCCCTGGCTGGCGGGCACGTCGGCGCGCGTCGTCTCCGACGCGCTGCGCGACGTACCTCACCGGCTGCTGTCGCTGGGGACCCGCCGGACGGAGCTGCGCCACTACGGCACGCCCGCGGAGCACCAGCGTGCCCATGGTCTCGACGCCGGGGGGATCCGACGCTCGGTGGACTCGTTCCTGAGTGCGTGATCCGGGTGCGGGATCGTTAGGCTGACCCGGCCGCACTCCGAAGCCCTCGGCAGCACGGTGCGGCAGGCCGGTGTAGCTCAGACGGTAGAGCGCCGCTCTTGTAAAGCGGATGTCGCGGGTTCGATTCCTGTCACCGGCTCGGCCCTGCCCGGCCCGTCGGTCGAGCTTGTCGAGACCACGGTGGGTCGGCACCGGCTCGGTCGGGACTGGACGATTCCCGGGCAGCCTGGACCAGACTGGGCACCATGGACAACATCTCCTTGACCGCACTGGCCCGTGAACAGCTCGAGCTCGCTCGCCGAGCCCCCAGCGGTCGGAGTTCCCGGACGGTGCACGGGGGTCACGATCAGCAGCTGCGGCAGACCTTGATCGCCCTTGCCTCGGGGCGGTCGCTGGACGAGCACGAGAGCCCGAAGGAGGCCACCATCTACGTCGTGCAGGGACGGGTTCGGCTGACGGCGGGCGACAAGTCCTGGCCGGGCGCCGCTGGTCACTTCATCGCGGTGCCCGATGCACGCCACGTCCTCGCTGCCGACGAGGACTCCGTGGTCCTGTTGACAGCCGTCGTGTCCCGCTGACGCCCCAGGCCAGGCGCCGGGAGCGTCACCGGACCCGCTCGACCTCGAACTCGTTCGCCGGCGACGCGATGGCATCCTGACCGAGCACGATCTGGAGCTCCCGCTCGCCGGAGTCGATCGTGGCCTGCAGGACGCCCACCACGGACGATGCGGTGCGGCCCAGGGACTCGGCCGGCGAGCCGGTCGAGCCCAGGTGCGCCGTGAAGAGGGCGGAGGTCAGGTCGCCGGAACCGTTGGCCCTGATCGGGAGTCGCGGCGTCCGCACCATCCATGCGCCGTCGGCGGTCACCGCCATCATCTCGATCGTGTCGTCGGTCCGGTCCGGTCGCAGCACCGAGGTGACCAGCACGGTCGACGGCCCCATCGCCATCGCCGCGTCCGCCGAGGCCAGAGTGGACTCGAGGGTGTCCGGAGACGTGTCGGTGAGGAAGCCGAGCTCGAACTGGTTCGGCGTGATGACGTCCGCGTGCGGCACCACCTCCTCGCGGATGATCGGCGGGATGGCCGGGTCGACGAAGCAGCCGCTGGTCGCGTTCCCCATCACCGGGTCGCAGGTGTACGTCGCCTCCGGGTTCGCCTTCTTCACCCGGCCGACGGCATCGACCACGACCTCGCAGATGCCCGGGCTCCCGAGATAGCCGGAGAGCACGGCGTCGCAGCTGGGGAGCACCCCGCGCTCCTCGATCCCGGTCACCACCGCCTGGACGTCGTCGGGCGGCAGCAGCGGCCCCCGCCACTCGCCGTACCCCGTGTGGTTGGAGAACACGACCGTGAGCACGGGCCACACCTCGTGCCCGAGCCGTTGGAGCGGGAAGGTGGCGGCCGAGTTGCCGACGTGCCCGTACGCGACGAACGACTGGATCGACAGGAAGCGCATGCAGGCCATCCTGGCAAAGCCGCCCGTCGGCGACCGCCCCTAACCTGAGTCGTATGAGGCGCTACGTTGACGAGGACATGGAGGGCGCGGAGTTCCGCGAGTGCAACATGAACAACACCCGCCTGATCGGGGTGATCATGCAGGACGCCGTGATCGACGGGCTGGTGACCAACCTCGTGGTCAACGACGTGGAGGTCATGTCGTACGTCGAGGCCGAGCTCGACCGCCGTCATCCGGTGCGGCTGCTGATGCGGTCGGAGGACCCGGCCGACCTCCGGGAGGCGTGGCGGGTGCTGCGCTCGGACTGGGCGGACACCGTCGACAGGATGCGGGCCACGCCCGGCATCGAGCACGAGAGCGTGAACAACGAGTGGTCGGCGGTGCAGACCCTGCGCCACCTGGTCTTCGTCCACGACTCGTGGTTCCGGCGCTGCTGTCTCGGCTCGACCGACCTGTTCACGCCGATGGGCCTCGGGATCGAGGACGTCCCCGATCGCCAGGCGCAAGGCCTCGACCCGGCAGCCGACCCGACCCTCGACGAGGTGCTCGCCGTCCGCGAGGCGCAGGGGGCTGAGCTCGCGACCTGGCTCGACGCCGTCACCGCCGAGCAGCTCCGACAGCCGGCGCCGATACCAGACAACGACATGTGGCCGCCGTACGCGCGCGGCCGGTCGGTCCGTCAGTGCCTGAGCACGGTTTTCAACGAGGACTGGGCACACCACGGTTTCTGCGTGCGTGACCTCGATCTGATCTCGGCGGCCTCGACCGAGGGACAGCCTGGGTAGTCTCAGCCGAGTGAGCGACATGAGCTATCGCCCGCTGGGCGACTCGGGGCTGATGGTGAGCGCGGTCGGTGTCGGCTGCAACGCGTTCGGCAACCGGATCGGGCTCGACGCCGTACGCGGCATCATCGACGCCGCCGCCGACACCGGCATCAACTTCCTCGACACCTCCGACTCCTACGGCATCGGCCAGAGCGAGGAGATGATCGGCGTTGCGCTCGAGGGTCGGCGCGACCGGTTCGTGATCGCCACCAAGTTCGGCAGCAACATGCGTGGCACCAACGGCCCCGACCACGGCGCCCGCGCCTCGCGCACCTACGTACGCCGTGCCGTCGAGGCCTCCCTCAAGCGGCTGCGTACCGACCACATCGACCTCTACCAGCTGCACTTTCCGGACCCGATCACGCCCATCGAGGAGACGCTCTCGGTGCTGACCGACCTGGTCCGCGAGGGCAAGGTGCGCTACCTCGGCTGTTCCAACTTCGCCGGCTGGCAGGTCGCCGACTCCGAGTGGATCGCCCGCACCTCGGGCTTCGAGCACTTCGTCTCCGTGCAGAACCGCTACTCCCTGCTCGACCGCCGCATCGAGGCGGAGGTCGTGCCGGCCGCTGACCGGTTCGGTCTGGGCGTCCTTCCCTACTTCCCGCTGGAGTACGGCCTGCTCACCGGCAAGTACCACCGCGGCCAGGAGGCGCCGTACGGTTCCCGAGCCCGCTCGCCCCGTGCCACGTGGTTCGAGAACGCCGACTGGGACCGCATCGAGGCGCTCGAGAAGTACGCCGAGGCCCGCGACGTCTCGCTGCTGGACGTGGCCATCGCCGGCCTGGCGGCCCAGACGGCCGTGGCGTCGGTGATCTCGGGTGCGACGTCGGGTGACCAGGTGCGGGCCAATGCCGCCGCGCTGCAGTGGGAGCCGAGCGAGTCAGATCTGGGTGAGCTCGACGAGGTCACCAGCGCCTGACGCAGCACCTCTCGCGCCTCAGAGCGAGACGCCCGGGTCGCTGACGTCGTGTTCGGCCCATCGACTCTTCAGCAGGCGGTACCCGACGTACGCCGTGGCCGCAGCGCCCAGGAGTGCGGCCACCGCCGGCGGGCGACCCCGATGGCTGGTCTGCGAGGCGAGCGTCGCCCCGTCGGACTGGTGGGACAGCAGGGACCAGCTCGACTGGTTGGACAGCACCGACCCCATGGACATGTTGGAGCCGACCGAGAGCAGGGACGCGGACGAGCCGATGCTTCCGATGGACAGCACAGACCCGACGCTCCCGACCGAGAGCACAGAGCCGTGCGACGCGATGGACAGCAGCGAGCCCTCGGACCACAGGGACAAGCCGGAACGGTGTGCTCCGGGCATCTGCCCAGTCTTGCCGATCAGCGGGGCGTCAGGCGACCTTGAGCGAGCGCTTGGACAGCCCCATCCAGAAGCCCTCGAAGAGCTGCTCGCCCGGCTGCTCCGGGTCGCTCGACGCCCCGAGGGTCACGAACAGCGGGGTGTAGTGCTCGACCGTCGGGTGCGCGTAGGGCATGCCCGGCGCCTGGGACTTGTACGACGCGAGCGCCTCGACGTCTCCGCGGGCCAGCGCCTCGCCGGCCCAGGTGTCGAAGTCCTTCGACCAACCGGGGGCGGCCGCGTCGATCCGCCACTCGGTGAGGAACGGCAGCCCGTGGGTCAGGAAGCCGGAACCGATGATCAGCACCCCTTCGTCGCGCAGAGGCCGGAGGCGCTCACCCAGCTTCAGCAGGCGGCCCGGGTCCTGCGTCGGGAGAGACATCTGGAGGACCGGGATGTCCCCGTCGGGGTACATGATCTTCAGCGGCACCCAGGCACCGTGGTCGAGGCCGCGGCTGGCGTGCTGGTGCACCGGCTCCTCGGCGGGCATCATCGCGGCGACCCGCTGGGCCAGCGCGGTCGCGGCGGGCGTGGCGTAGGTCATCCGGTAGTACTTCTCGGGAAACCCGCCGAAGTCATACACCAGGGGAGCGCCGTCGGCGCTCAGCATCACCGGCGCCGACTCCCAGTGCGCGCTCACGATCAGGATCGCGGCCGGGCGCGGCAGGTCGGCCGCCAGGCCCTCGAGCTGGCTCGACCACAGAGGGTCGTCCAGCAGCGGTGGCGCGCCGTGGCCGATGTAGAGAGCGGGCATCCGATCGTTCATGCCGACCTCAATAGTTTCACATTCAACTTTGTTCCACCAGGTGTCGCCGTCGGCACCAACGGGTCGTCAGACTGCATTCTGCCGCCGCGTCGGTTGCAGTCTGACGACCAGTTTGTTGGTGGGGCACCCCGACGGCTCAGGCGGGCAGCGACCAGTCGATCGGAGCAGCGCCTTGCTCCTCGAGCAGTCGGTTCACCCGGGAGAAGGGCCGGGATCCGAAGAACCCCCTAGCAGCGGACAGCGGAGACGGGTGGGCGGACTCGACCCACGGGATCTGACCGAGGGCGGGCTTCAGGGACTGGGCGTCGCGGCCCCAGAGGATCGCCGCCGCCGCGCCACCACGTCGTACCAGGGCGGCGATGGCACAGTCGGTGACCTCCTCCCAGCCGCGTCCGCGGTGCGATGCCGCCTCGCCGGGACGCACGGTGAGGACCCGGTTGAGCAGCATCACCCCGCGGTCGGCCCAGGCGGTGAGGTCGCCGTGCGGTGCCGCTGGGACCCCGACATCGGTGGAGAGCTCCTGGTAGATGTTGCGCAATGAGCCGGGCAGCGGCCGTACGTCGGGCGCCACGGCGAAGCACAGCCCGATCGGGTGCCCCGGCGTGGGATAGGGGTCCTGCCCGACGATCAGCACCCGGACGTCGGCGAGCGGCCGCCGGAACGCCTTGAAGACGTCGTTGCCGGCCGGGAGGTAGTGCCGCCCGGCCGCGAGCTCGGCTCGCAGGAATCGACCCATGGCCGTGATCCGCTCGTCGACCGGCGACAGCGCGTCGGCCCAGTCGGGGGCCATCAGCCCGCGGTCGACCAGTCCGGCCAGCGCACCACCCATGGGCGCCACCGTAGCGAGGGCGCGGTCCGGCGCGACGACACGTGCCAGGGTGGGGGCATGGCCCGGCCACGTCGCGCGACCGTCGACGACCTACGGGATCTCGCCGGCTCGATGCCCGGCGTGACGATCTGGCACGGCCCCATGGGCAACGACGTGTACCAGGTCAGCCGGCGCAGCTTCGTGTTCTTCCGCAACCCTCGTCCCGACGCGGTCGACCCCGAGACCGGGGAGCGGTACGACGACGTGGTCGTGCTCTGGGTCGCCTCCGAGATCGACAAGGAGGCGCTCGTCGCGGACGACTCGACGCCGTTCTTCACGACCCCGCACTTCAACGGTCATCCGTCGGTGCTGCTCCGTACGTCGCGGATCGGCGAGCTGTCCCGCGACGAGCTCGCCGAGGTCGTGTACGACGCCTGGCTGGCGCGGGCGTCGAAGACGGCGGCCCGGCGCTGGCTCGAGGAGCACGGCGTCGGGTGACCGGACAGGGTCATCCTGGCGGTTGGGGTAGCAGGGCAGGTTCCCGACGGCGCGTATGTGGTTCATGATCGGCCTGATGGTGCTTGACGTCGGGGGAGTCGACGCATGACCCGCACCGCGCTTCCCTGCCTGCTTCTGCTCGCGGCCCTGGCCGAGTGCGGGTCCTCCCCTGGCTCGGGCACCCGCGCCGATCACGCCAGTCCGTCCCCCTCGTTCGGCGCGACGTACGGCCTCCTCTCCCAGGATGAGCTCGACGCTGCGCTGCTCGGACTCCACGATGTCCCGGTCGGCTACAGCCAGGACCCTCCCTCGCACGACACGGCGAACTCGAGCTTCTGCGGGCAGAAGGCGGCGACGCCGGACGTGAAGGCGAGTCGCGACTTCACCAGGGGCGGCGGGCTCTCGACCCAGGTCATCGACCTGGCCATCAGCCAGTACAAGTCCGATCGGGAGGCCCAGGACGTGTTCGCGTCGGTCTCCAAGCTCTTCGAGACCTGCCACGGGGAGATGTTCCAGGGACGCAAGCTCACCTATGCGCTGATGTCTGTCCCGAAGGCCGGGGACGAGTCGTTCGGGTTGCGCATCACCGCCGGCAGGAACATCACCTACATCGCCAACTACGCGCTGGTCGGGCCCGTGGTCGTCACCACCATCGGAGGGGGCTACTTCACGGTGAACACCGACCAGATCTCCACGCTGTTCACGAAACAGGTCTCGTCCTACCAGGACGCCGCGAACTGAGCCCAGTGGTCGCAACAAGCTCGACCGACGGGCCGAGCTCGACCGGCAGTCTCACCCGTGGAGCAGCGACTCGCGACGAGCGCGCAGGAGGCGGCGCTCCGCGCCGGTCGGCGCCTGCTCGATCGCGGTCGCCAGCGCGTCCGCGGCCTCGGACGTCCGGCCGAGGCGCGCGTAGAGGTCGGCGAGGGTCGCGGCGTGGAGGTAGTAGCCGGAGAGGTCGTCGGCCAGCGGCAGGACCAGCTCTAGCGCGGCCTTCGGACCGAGCACCTGCGACACAGCGACCGCCCGGTTCAGCTCGACGACCGGCGTCGCCGGGAGCAGGGTGTACAGCTCAGCGATCGCGGGCCAGTCCGTGTCCTCGGGACGGGTCGCGACGTCGTGGCACAACGCGATCCGGGCCTGGACGGCGTACGGGCCCCACGGCGGATCGGCATCGAGAAGCCTGGCGCCCTCGGTGATCCTGTCGAGGTCCCACAGGCTCCGGTCCTGCTCCTCGAGAGGTACGACGTGCCCGTCGCGCACGCGGGCCGGGCGGCGCGCGTCGGTGAGCAGCATCAGAGCGAGCAAGGCCCGCACTTCGGGCTCACCCGGGAGCAGCTCGACAAGTGACCGGGTCAGCCGGATCGCCTCGCGGGAGACGTCGACCCGCAGCAGCGAGTCCCCGGAGGAGGCGGCGTACCCCTCGTTGAACATCAGGTAGAGCACTGCCAGCACCCCCTCGACGCGCTCGCCCCACAGCTCCGGGGGCGGGACGCGGTAGGGGATGCCGGCATGGGCGATCTTGGCGCGGGCGCGCACCAGCCGCTTCTCCATCGCCGGCTCGGTGACCAAGAACGCCCGGGCGATCTCGGCGGGAGTGAGGCCGCACAGCGTGCGCAGGGTGAGCGCGACCCGGGCCGGCATCGGAAGGGCCGGGTGGCAGCAGGTGAAGATCAGCCGCAGCCGCTCGTCGGGGATGTCCTCGTCGTCGACCGGAGCCACTTCGTCCGATGCGTCGGCGTGGGCCAGCGCCACCTTCGCCGCCTCGTTGGTACGACGCCGCATCCGGTCGCGCGCCCGGTTGCGCGCCACCGTGGTCAGCCAGGCGACCGGTGCCGCGGGGACGCCGTCGCGTTCCCATGCGGTGACAGCCGCGGCGAAGGCTTCCTGGGCGCACTCCTCGGCGAGGTCCCAGTCGCCACACCAGGCGATCAGGCCCGCGACGAGCCGCCCCCAGCTCCGTTCGAAGCTGAGGGCGACCGCATCCACGGAGGAGCTCATGGCATCAGCGCCAGAGCGGGCGCAGCTCGATCACGCCACCGCCGGCGACCGGGTGCCCCGACGCCACCTCGAGCGCGTCGTCGAGGTCGTCGCACTCGAGCAGGTCGTAGCCGGCGACCTGCTCCTTCGTCTCGGCGAAGGGGCCGTCCGTGGTCACGGTGCGTCCGTCCACCCGGCGTACGGTCACCGCCCGGTCGGGCGAGCCGAGCGGCCAGCCGTAGAGACGACGCGCGCCGGCGTCGGCGATCCACCGGTCGATGTCGTCCTCGCCGTCGTCCTCGGGCTCCGCGTCTGCGACGGCTTCCGCGCCGCCTCGCTCGGCAACGGACCGCCGCATGTCGGCGCAGACCAGCATCAGGTAGCGCAGCTTCCCGTCGGCCGGGTGCTCGGGCACCTCTGGGTCGGGCATGCCGTCGTCGAACGCGCGCACCTCGATGCTGCCGATCTGCGTCGTGGGGTGTGCCGCGGCCACGGCGACCGCGGAGTCGAGGTCGGGGCAGTCGATCACGTCGTAGCCGGCGATCTGCTCCTTGGTCTCGGCGAAGGGGCCGTCGGTGACGACGGCCTCGCCGTCGACGACGCGCACGGACGTCGCGTCGGCGACCGGCCGCAGCCGCGCGCCGTCCAGCACGATCCCGCGGGCGAGCATCTCTTTGATCCACGCATCCAGCTCGGCCTCGAGGTGCGGCGGCGTCGCGATCTCCGTGATGTCGGGATGCGCGGACTCGTCCAGCGTGTGGAGCATCAGGTACTTCATCGGAACCCTCCTCGGGCTGTCGGGGACGGACGCCGGTCGGCGTCTTCACCCGGGGGACGATCGGGGCGACGCCCGACAGGACACCCGCGCCGGCGAATGTTCCGAACGGCGCTCACCGGCGCAGCGCACGCGATCCGGCGGAGCCGTAGCGGCGTTCCGGGTTGGTCCCGATCTCCGGTGGGTCGTCGCCCGGTGCGGGGCCCTTCTCCACGACGGGCATCGCGGTGGCGGGCTCTTTCTTCGCAGTCTTCTTCGTGGTGGTACGCGGGGTCGCGGGCTCACGAGGGGTCGCCGCTTGCTCCGGGTCGTCCGCCGGGTGGTCCGGCTCGGCCCCCGACTCCGTCCACTCGTCGATCCACGCATCGAGCTGAGGCCAGGTGCCGGTGCGCGCCGCGCGTCCGGTGAGCATCCCGAGGTGACCGCCCGGGACGATCTCGAACCGCACCTCGCGCGCACCCGTGAGCAGGGGCACCGCTGCCTTCACCGCGGCGACCGGCGCGATCGTGTCGTTGGCGCCACCGAAGACCAGCACCGGCGCCGTGATCTCCGCGACGTCGAGGGTCCGGCCGCCGACCTCGAACGTCCCGTCCACCAACCCGTTCGCCTTGAGCAGCCGGTGGTAGAGCTGGCCGAAGGTCCGGCCCGGATAGGCGCTCATGTTCGCGGTGAACCGGTCGACCGCCTCGATCTGGGCGAGGTAGTCGGCGTCGTCGAGGTGCCAGGCCAGCGCCAGCGGCTTGGTGACCAGCTTCTGGAACGACGACAGCTGGAACGCCCACCGCACGAGTGGCTGTGGAGCACCCCCCGCGGCTCGGTAGAGCCGGGTGATCGCCCCGCGGCCGTCCGTGAGGTTCAGCAGCGGCCGCAGCGGCGCGACCAGCGGCACCTGGCTGACGTCGAACGGCGAGCCGAGCACGGCGATCGACGCGATCGGCAGCGACGGGTCCGCGGCCGCCGCGAGCAGCGCGAACGTGCCGCCCAGCGACCAGCCG
>JAFMQY010000026.1 GCA_017354415.1 Nocardioides sp. | reverse complement strand
TTGCCCGGGAGGACCGTCTGCAGGGTGCGCCCCTTCTCCAGCATCTGGTTCGCGATCGTGTACACATGGCGTCCGAGCTGGGGGTCCTGAGGCTCACGCAGCCTGCTCGCGTTCAGGGACATGGCGCTGACCGCGGTCGCGCCGTTCAGCGTGGTCAGCCGAAGCCATGGCACATCGAGGCCGGTGAAGAAGCTCCTCCCGACGCGGTGATGGGGGTCGAGCGGCAGCTCGACCACGAGGGGTTGCTGGTCGCCGAGGTAGCGCAGTGCCGCCTCGCTCAGGATGCGCTGCCGGAGAGCCAGCGGGCTCCGCGGATCCACCGGTCCCGGTCCGCCCTTGGCGGCCTCGGATGCGGTGAGGACCAGTCGCCGGTCGTTCACCTCGGCGACCGTGGGAGCAGTCCCGCGCACCCCGGAGTCGTGGAGCAGCACGTCGGTGTTGCTGGGGAGCCCTGCCACCGCGTCACCGGTCGTACGTCCCTCTGGCGGCGCTACGGCGCTGCTCAACGGGAGGCCCCATGGGCGCAACATGTCCCCGGTCCGGTGGAACGCGTGCGCCAGCAGCGCATCGTCATAGGTGGTCGCCGACTCGACCGCCACGTCGCCGTACGGCAGCCCGAGCACCTCGCCGGTGCCCGACGCGAGCAGCCTGTGCATCTGCCGGAGCCAACGCCGGGCCACCTGTTCGGTTGCGGATGAAGGTGTGGTGCCGCCCGCCGCGGCGCTGGAGTCGGTGGCCGAGGCGCTCGGGGAGGCGCTGGGGGACTCACCCTGCCCGGTCCGGGGCGGATTCCCCAGCGTGCGCGGGGGGTTCCCGTGGGCCAGTGCCCGGACCGTGTCCACGACGGCGGGATCGACGAGCCAGGTCAGGGGGTGGCCGTGGGCCGCCTGTCCGAGGTTCACGAGCTCGTGCAGAGCACCGGTCTGCAGGCTCTGGGTCCACGCCGCCGGGTCCTCGATGGCCCCGTCCGTGCCGCGCACGACTGCTGCCCGGACCGGCAGCATCAGCGCGGTGGCCTCCGGGGGAGGCGAGGCGTTCGTCGGGCTCGGGACGAGCGGGATGAACGTGCGGTCGCGCCCGACCGCGTTCCGGCTCCCGCCATGGCCGTTGTCGCCGAGGACGTGGACCCCGAACCAGTACACGCCGGGTGCCGAGACCGGCAGCGCGGAGCGGGGGAGCCGCACCACGAACGACCGGGTCTCGCCCGGCGGCAGCGAGTCGATGTGGTCGAAGGTGCCGGGGAGCGTGATCCGGTTCCCCACGTCGAAGGCCAATGGCGTCTGGGTCGCCTCCGCGAGGTCGGCGGGCGTCGTGATCGGTACGGAGCCGATGAAGCCGTGGACGTTGATCGCGGTCCACACCTGGTCGGTGGCGTTGGTGACCGTGCCGCGCACCACGATCGGCCCTCTCTCGGGGACATAGCCAGGCGTGATCGACCGGATCTTGGGCACCAGCGGCTGCGTGGGGTCACGCGGTGCTGCCGTCGCCGGCGAGAGGACCGCGCCGAGCCCGATCGTCGTCAGGGCAGCGAGCAACCCGAGGACGAGCGCCGTCACCCGTGCCCGGGCATGCGGCAGCGAGGACGGGCGGAGCACGCCCCGATGGTAGTGGCGGCCGTTCGGGATCTCGGGACCCCGTCACCACTCGAGGCCCTAGGACCCTGCTGAAGAAGACGTCATCTGGGCGGAGGTGATGGCGTGGGTGGCGGGCGGAGCGCCACCAATGGGCCGTCGAGCGGCAATTTCAGGTCAGCACTCTGGGTGCGAGTACGGGGTCGTTCCGCCCGCCTCAGCCCATCCTCTGTGCGCTGCCGGGCCTGCGCAACACCCGGTGTGGATGGGTCAGGCCAGGACCCAGGCGCCGTCTTGGACGGTGAGGCCCATGTTGAGGAGTCGGCGGAGGTTAAGTGCGGCGACGCGGTGGTGGAGCCAGCTGTTGTTCTTCTCGATGCCGCGATAGGGCACGCGCCGGTTGCCGCGGGTGAGCCAGGCGATCGATCGTTCGACCATCGGTCTGTGTTGTCGGTAGACGGCTTGGAATCCTTCGTCTTCTGCTCGTTTGCGGTGCTCGCGTTGCAGTTGATGATGCTCGCCCAACAGCACAATGCGGCCGTCGGCTGAGTTGGTGCATTGCGTGCGTAGCGGGCAGCCGCGGCAGGCGGCCTTGAAGGTGGCGCGACCCTTGTCGCTGACCTTGCGGGTCACCCCGGCCGGACAGGTCAGGGTGTTCGCTCCCGGGTCGTAGGTGTAGTCGTCGATGGTGAACCCGCCCTCGACGGCGGGCTTGAGCGGCCACGGCTTGAGCACCGGCAGCCAGCCCATCGCACGCAGCACCGCCAGCATCGCGCCCGTGGCATAGGCCGAATCGCCCAACACCTCGACCTGCTCGACCTGCTCGACTTGCTCGACTTGCTCGACAGGGGCGGGAAGGGTGGGGTCGGCAGTGATCAGCGCGGCGCCCACGGTGGCGTCGGAGTTCTCGCTTCCGTTGGTCTTGGTCAGCCCGCACATCGTGGTCAGGCCGGTGTCGGGCTCGACCACGACGTGGGCCTTGAACCCGTCCTGCTTGCGTTCTCTGGTCTTGTGGGCATGGCGAGTGTCAGGGTCCACGGTCGAGATCACCCGGTCCGGAGCCGTCGCCCGCGCGATGCGCCACCGGCCGTCGGTGCCATCGGAGCCCTCGGCCGGTTCCACGTCTTGCCCGGCGACCAGCGCCAGCAGCGCGACCGCCTCCGCCGGTCTCCCGCCAGCTTTGGTGATGGCGTCGATGTCGAGGACTGCGAGCAGCGCGAGCGCGTCTTCCACCAAAGCGGTGACGAGTTCGTCGCGGGCAGCCTCGTCGTCCCACGCGATCGGGGGCTTCCCGGTCGACTCATAGCCCTGTCCGGTGAGCGCGGCCAGCCGGGTGCACGCGGTGGCGATCAGATCCTTCGCGCCGGGGACCTCGCGGCCGACCCGGCGAATCTGGGCGATCAGCTGGGTGACGGTGTCCTGCCGGGCGACCGCGTCATCGAGGACCGTGGAGTCCAACGCCCGCCGAGTCTTCCCGACGACCGCACCGGTTTCGGCGATCACCTCCCGCACGACCTCGAAGATCCGCTGCGGACGGTCGCTGGCCGCCAACCGCTTGCGCCAATAGGTCAACGTCGAGGAGTCGAAGCCCCTCGCGTCGATCGCGTACCCACACGCAGCCTTCCACCGCAGGTCGAAGGTCAACGCATCGACCGCTTCGCGGTCGGAGTGACCGTACAAGGCTTGGAGCACGATCACCGAGGCGACCACCTCACCCGGGATCGAGGGCCGGCCCCGCCCAGAGGGAAACAGGTCGGCGAACAACTCACTCGGGAACAGCCGGTCACGGTGCTCGGCCAGCAACGCGAACACGCTGCCCGGCTCGAGCAGGTGCCCGGCCACCGACTCCACGTCCAGCAGCTCACGCTGCCGATCCGACTCACCCTGCATGCACACAGGATTTCAGGTCGGCGCCCGAGCCAAGGGAGGCACGCCTTTGTTCAGCAGGGTCCTAGGCTGTTGCGCCGTGTCCGACGCAGCAGACCGCCGACCGCCGGGAAGCGTCCGGCTGGCCGACGCCCAGCGCGACGTGGCCGCCGAGCTCGACCGGATCGCTCCGGTCATCGACGAGCTGGGGGCACGGTTCGCGGCGGCCGGGCACGAGCTGGCGCTGGTCGGCGGCCAGGTCCGGGACGCCATGCTCGGCCGTCGCCACAACGACCTCGACCTGACGACGTCGGCGCGGCCCGACGAGATCGAGCGGCTGTTGGCCGGCTGGGCCGACAACACCTGGGACGTCGGCCGCGCCTTCGGCACGATCGGCAGCCGCAAGGGGAGCTTCCAGGTCGAGATCACGACGTACCGCTCGGACCGCTACGACCCCGCCTCGCGGAAGCCTGACGTCGACTTCGGCGACAGTCTCGAGGGTGACCTGGGCCGTCGCGACTTCACCGTCAACGCGATGGCCGTGCGGGTGCCGTCGCGGGAGTTCGTCGATCCTTACGGCGGTGTGGTCGACCTCGCGCACGGGCTCCTGCGCACGCCGGGGCGGCCGGAGGACTCCTTCTCCGACGATCCCCTGCGGATGATGAGGGCGGCTCGCTTCGCCGCCCAGCTGGGCTTCGAGGTCGACCCGGCGGTCGTGGAAGCGATGACCGCGATGGCCGGCCGGATCTCGATCATCTCCGCCGAGCGCGTGCGCGACGAGCTGGTCAAGCTGGTGCTCTCGCCGTACCCACGCCGCGGGCTGACCCTGCTCGTGGAGACCGGGCTCGCGGCGTTGGTGATCCCCGAGCTCCCGGCGCTGGCACTCGAACGTGACGAGCATCACCGGCACAAGGACGTCTACGAGCACACCCTGACCGTGCTCGAGCAGTCGATCGAGCTCGAGGACCGGCTCGGAGGTCCCGACTTCGTGTCGCGCTTCGCCGCGCTCATGCACGACGTCGGCAAGCCGCGGACCCGACGCTTCCTGCCGGACGGCACGGTGACCTTCCACCACCATGACGTGGTCGGCGCCAAGCTCACCCGCAAGCGGATGCAGGCGCTGCGGTTCCCCGGTGACGACACCGACGCCGTGTCCAAGCTGGTCGAGCTCCACCTGCGGTTCCACGGCTACGGCTCCGGACAGTGGACCGACTCGGCCGTGCGCCGCTACGTCCGCGACGCCGGCGACCAGCTCGACCGGCTGCACGTGCTGACGCGTGCCGACTGCACCACCCGCAACCAGCGCAAGGCCGAGCGGCTCCGTCGTACCTATGACGAGCTGGAGGCGCGGATCGAGCGACTCTCCGAGGAGGAGGAGCTGGCCGCGATCCGCCCCGACCTGGACGGCACCCAGATCATGGAGATCCTCGGGATCCCGCCGGGGCCGCAGGTGGGCGCGGCGTACCGGTTCCTGCTCGAGCGCCGTCTGGACGAGGGCCCCCAGTCGTACGACGACGCGAAGGCGGCCCTGCTGACCTGGTGGGCCGACCAGGGCTGAGCCTTACGATCGGCCCATGTCCCAGGTGACCGTGATCGGACCCTCCGTCGAACGCGGTGAAGAGATCCTGACGCCGGAGGCACTGGCGTTCGTGGCCGACCTGCAGGCCCGGTTCGGCGAACGCCGCGACCGGCTGCTGGCTGCACGGCGTACGCGTCGTGCCGAGATCGGCCGGACCGGCCGGCTCGACTTCCTGGAGGAGACCGCGGACATCCGGGCCGCCGACTGGCAGGTCGCACCGGCGCCACCGGACCTGCGCGACCGCCGGGTAGAGATCACCGGCCCGACCGAGCGGAAGATGGCGATCAACGCCCTCAACTCCGGCGCCAAGGTGTGGCTGGCCGACTTCGAGGACGCCAACACGCCGCACTGGGTCAACGTCGTGGGTGGGCAGGTCAACCTGTACGACGCGGTCCGGCGCAGCATCGAGCTGACCACGGAGGACGGCAAGGACTACCGGCTCCAGGATCCCGACCGGCTGCCGGTGATCATGCCGCGCCCACGCGGCTGGCACCTGCCCGAGGCCCATCTCTCCGTCGACGGGAGGCGCTCAGTCGGAGCGCTGGTCGACTTCGGGCTGTACTTCTTCCACAACGCCCACGAGCTGGTCGAACGTGGAACCGGACCCTACTTCTACCTGCCGAAGATGGAGTCACACCGTGAGGCGCGGCTCTGGAACGATGTCTTCACCCACGCCGAGGAGGCTCTCGGCATCGGGCCCGGCACGATTCGCGCCACGGTGCTGATCGAGACGATCCCGGCGGCGTTCGAGATGGACGAGATCCTCTACGAGCTGCGCGACCACTGCTCGGGGTTGAACGCCGGCCGCTGGGACTACCTGTTCTCGATCATCAAGAACCTCCGGGACGCGCCCGGCGACCACACCCTGCCCGATCGCAACGCGGTGACCATGAACGCCCCGATGATGCGTGCCTATTGCGACCTGCTGGTCGCCACCTGCCATCGCCGTGGCGCCTTCGCGATGGGTGGCATGGCGGCGTTCATCCCGTCGCGGCGTGACCCGGCGGTCAACGAGGCCGCGATGGCGAAGGTGCGGGAGGACAAGACCCGTGAGGCCACCCAGGGGTTCGACGGCTCGTGGGTGGCGCACCCCGACCTGGTGCCTCTGTGTGCCGAGGTCTTCGACGAGCTGATGCCGTCGCCGAACCAGGTCTCTCTGTTGCGCGACGTCCAGGTCACGGCGGACGACCTGCTCGACGTGGCCGCCACCCCCGGCTCGCGCACCATGGCCGGGCTGCGTACCAACGTCGAGGTCGGCATCACCTATCTGGCGGCCTGGCTGGGCGGGAACGGCGCGGTCGCGATCCATCACCTGATGGAGGACGCCGCCACGGCGGAGATCTCCCGCTCGCAGCTCTGGCAGTGGGCGCACAGCTCGGCTTCTCTCGAGGACGGGACTCCGGTCGACCGGTCGCTCGTCGAGCAGGTCGTCGCCGACGAGTACGACGCGCTGGTCGCGGCCGGGGGACCGTACGCAGTGCACCTCCGGCAAGCCCGTGACCTGTTCCTGGCCACCGCGCTCGGTGACGACTTCGCCGAGTTCCTCACGCTGCCGGCGTACGACGAGGTGCTGCGCGCCGGCGGATGAGGTCCGGGTCCCTAGGGTTGCCCCATGGCGCGCCCGTGCAAGGTCGGTGTCCAGCTGCCCGAGGTGGAGAGGTTCGTGCCGTGGCCGGAGTATCTGGACCTGGCCCGGCGAGCCGAGGGGGCCGGGTACGACTCGGTCTGGGTGGGCGACCACCTGATCTACGACCTGCCGGACGGGTCGACGCGCGGGCCGTATGAGGCCTGGACGACGCTCGCTGCCCTCGCGGCGGTCACGGAGCGAGTGGAGGTGGGGCCGCTCGTGGCGTCGACGAGCTTCCACGCGCCGGCGATGCTGGCCAAGCAGGCCGCGACGGTCGACGCGATCTCGCAAGGCAGGCTGATCGTGGGGCTCGGGGCGGGATGGAACCGGCGGGAGTTCGACGCGTTCGGGTTTCCCTACGACCGGCGGGTCTCGCGCTTCGAGGAGGCGCTGGCGATCATCGCCCCGCTGCTGCGGGACGGGCGGACCACCTTCCACGGTCAGTTCTACGACCTCGACGACTGCGTGCTCGACCCGCGCCCGGCCCGGGAAGGGGGGCCGCCGATCATGCTGGGCTCCAACAGCCCGCGCATGCTGAGCATCGGGCTACCGGTCGTGGACTCCTGGAACGTCTGGTGGAGCATCTACGACAACTCCGTCGAGCGGTTCGCCGAGATCAAGGCCGAGGTCGATGCGGTCATGCCGGAGGGGCGGGACGTCGAGGCGAGCGCTGCGGTCCTGGTCACGCTCCCGGAGGGCCAGGGTCGGGTGATGGGTGAGACGTACGACGCGCGGGTCACGACGGTGACGCCCGACGACCTCGGCGACCACGTGCGAGGGCTGGCCGACGCCGGCGCGACGCACCTGCAGCTCGTGCTGGACCCGATCACGGCCGACACGGTCGACACGATCGGTGCGGTGCTGGGCGATCTCGACCGGTGAACTCTCCCCGCGGCCCGTGGCGGTCGCGGGCCGTCGGCCGGCCTCAGGCGCCGCCCTGCTTCCGGCGTCCGAACAGGAAGTAGGCCAGCGGGACGGCACCCACGGAGTTGACGAACGTGATCGCCAGGGCCCAGGTCTTCTTGCGGCCGCGGATCTCGTCGCCGGCTCTGCGTCGGAGATCGATCAAGGCCGCGATCTTGAGGACGCCTTCGAAGGCGCCGAGGGCCACCATCACCCTCCGGCTTCGCGGACTCAGATCACTCCATCGCTTCGCCATCACGCGTCCTCCCTGAAGTAGGTCTGTTGGAGCGGCCTCCGGTGTCAGTGTCTCTCGAATCGCACCAGGTCCATCCGGCGCCTTCTCGGCCGACACAGCAGTGAAGCGCGAGGCGCCCCTCCCGAGACCGGGGTTGCACCGCGCGTTCACAGCGGACACTCAGGTCGGCTTCCTAGGATCGGTGTCGGCCACGGAGGGTGTTCGCGATGATCGAGGCGGTTGGTCTCACCAAGAAGTACGGCGACAAGGTCGCCGTACGCGACCTGACATTTCGTATCCGACCCGGCATCGTGACCGGATTCCTGGGGCCCAACGGCGCAGGCAAGTCCACGACGATGCGGTTGATCCTCGGTCTGGACGCGCCGACGGCGGGCTCGGTCACCGTGGACGGGTTGCCTTATGCCGCACATCCGATGCCGCTGAAGGTGGTGGGCGCAGTGCTGGAGGCACGTGCCGTGCACACTTCTCGCTCGGCGTACAACCACCTGAAGGCCTTGGCCGCGACCCACGGCATCCCCGACAGTCGTGTCGCCGACGTGATCGACATGGTGGGTCTCCACGAGGTCGCCCGCAAGCGGGCAGGGGGGTTCTCCCTGGGAATGGGGCAGCGGCTCGGTCTGGCCTCGGCGTTGCTCGCCGACCCGTCCACGCTCATCCTCGATGAACCGGTCAACGGTCTGGATCCCGAGGGGATTCGCTGGATCCGCGACCTGCTGAAGGCCCTGGCCGCTGAAGGGCGCACCGTCTTCGTGTCGTCCCACCTGATGAGCGAGATGGCGCTCACCGCCGAGCACGTCATCGTCGTCGGCCGTGGGCGGCTGATGGCGGACATGCCCATGGCCGACCTGATCGCGCGCGCGTCCACGAACGTCGTCACCGTCCGATCGCCACAGCTCGCGGACCTCGCGGCGGCCCTCGCCGGCCCCGATGTGACGATCACCGGTGCGGATGGGCGGATCGACGTCGCCGGTCTGAGCCCCGCGCAGATCGGAGACACCGCTCGCGACCTGGGCATCTCCCTCCACGAGCTCACCCCGAAGCAGGCCTCTCTCGAGGAGGCGTTCATGGACATGACCCGGGACGAGATCGAGTTTCACGCAGCCTCGGCAGCGCCGGTCGAAGAGGCAGGCAGCCCCACATGAGCGCCTCAGTGCAGCAGCCAGCGACGGACCACGTCCAGGTCGCGCCGGTCAGCCAGGCCCGGGTCGTTCGCTCGGAGTGGATCAAGATGCGGTCCCTGCGCTCGACCACCCTGACGCTCCTGGCGGCCGTCATCGCGATGATCGCCCTGGCCTGGCTGGTGGGCTGGGCCACCAACGCCCACTGGAACCACATGGACCCTGGAGAGCGCGCCACCTTCAACCCGATCGACCGCAGCCTGGCGGGTGTGAACCTCGCGCAGCTGGCGATCGGCGTGCTGGGAGTCCTCCTGATCAGCGGTGAGTACGCCACCGGAATGATCCGCGCCACCCTCTCCGCCGTCCCCCGACGCCTGCCGGTGCTGTGGGCCAAGGCGGGCCTCTACGCCGCTGTCACCTTCGTGCTGATGCTGGTGTCGTCGTTCATCGCCTTCGTGGTGGGTCAGCACTTCCTGGCCTCGCACGGCACCACACTGGGGGCGCCTCACTCGTGGCGCGCGATCGTGGGCACAGCCGCCTACCTCACCCTGATCGCCGTCATGGCGGTCGCGTTCGGCTTCGCCATCCGCAGCACGGCCGGTGGGATCGCGGCCTTGTTCGGGTTGCTGCTGGTCCTCCCGGGCGTCGGACAGCTCCTCCCGAGCGACTGGCAGACCCACACCCTTCCCTACCTCCCCAACAACGCCGGGTCCGCGCTGCACAGCGCGCGACCAGATCCGAACGCGCTCTCGCCCGGCATGGGCCTGCTGGTCCTCGTCATCTGGGTGGTCCTCGCGCTCGCCGGCGCGGCATTCCTCCTGAAGCGACGAGACGCCTAGTCGAGGGACGTCCGGTCACTGCAAAGGAAACGGCGGCTCCCACCACGAGGGTTGTGGTTCGACACTCACCTCTTCGACCCACTTGACCCACCAGAAGCCACGGTGGCCGGGCGCGACCAGCCTGACGGGCGCGCCGTGGCCGGGCGCGAGCCGGTCCCCGCCGACGTGCGTGGCGAGCAGCAACGAGGTGGCTTCCTCGGGTGGGAAGCGCCTGGTGTAGCCGGTCACCGAACGCACCACGATCGACCCGTGGTCAGGGTTCCCGAGCAGCGTGTGCAGCCGGACGCCGCGCCAGGTCTGCTCGGCCCACCAACCGCCCGTGCAGTCCAGCAGTGCCGCCTCGGTGATGCTGGTCATCGCGAGCAGCCCGCCGTACGACAGCCGACGCGTCGGCTCGCCGGGACGGCTGACCAGCAGTTCGTAAGTGGCGACGTCGATGCCAGGCACACCGTCGGTGAACCACTGCGTCACCGGCATCGCGGACGGTACGCCGGACCCCTGCTCGTAGGACCCGGTCGCGCGACGGCGGGCACCTGGCAGACCCGCGACCGACGTGACAACCTCGAGCGCGCCGTACGCCAGTGCCGCGGTACCACCGACGCCGATCGCCCGCACCACGGCGCGCCGGGACAGGTCGGTCGCACGGACCCGCTGCGGTCGACGTACGACGTGGATCAGTGCGAGCGGGACGGCCGCAATCGCCGAGCCGACATGCACCTGGAGCGCAGTGATCCCCGCGACTTCGAGCGGACCGAGCGTGGCGTGCAGAACCCCGGCAACCAGGCTGAGGGCGACGACCACCGCCAACGCGACCGCGTCACCGTGCCCCCATCGGCGGCGCAGTCCGCGGCGCACGATCACGGTCTTCCACGGGATGAGCACCACGATGCCGAGGCCCAGAATGCCGTGGAGCACACTCACGACACGAGAGTCCAACGGACGCTCGAACCAGAAGGCCACCCAGCCGGTCACGAACGCCCCCGCGAGCAACACGAGGAGCGCCTGGTTGGTCCGCCGGCTCGGCCGGAGCGAGACGCCCACCTTCACAGTGTGCGCCGGGCGCCGGTATGGCAGCCAGGGACGTGCTCCCATCCGGCGTCGTGCGGCCCGGCGCGGCGGTCTCAGAGCTGCTGAAGGCGCGGCTCGCCGGCTCCAGACCGGATGAAGAGTTCCTCATCTCGTCCTCTCGAGCGCTCTTGTGCGAGACCCCCCTCCTCCTGCTCGACGAACCCCCCCACTGCGGGACTCGATCGCGCCGGTCGTAACCACCTCATCCGGCTCCTGGACTCCCTGACTGATCGAACAGTGATCGTGGCGACGCACGAGTCGGAACTCGCCCGCGCGGCCGACCGGACCATTGACCTGCCCGCCCGACGTCGATCGCCCCCGGGGCTGCTCGGCTCATCCCTGCCGAACCGGTCAGCGTTGCGGGGTGACGGCGGTTCCTGTGCCCCAGCAGAAGGCAGGGCCGAGCGGCGGTCGCGGGCGTGGGAGCCCGCTCTGGTGACGAGACAGGGTGGTCGGGCCTCGCGAGCGCAGGGGACGTCGGTGCGACTCAGGCCGCCGCCACTATCCAGACGCCGGGTTCGCACTCGGTCCATCGTGGAGGGGTGAGTGGGGGTGGTCGGCTGGTGTAGTGGTGACCCGTCGGGGTGGTGATCTCGATGAGGTGGCCGCGGCGGCCGGATCTGGGTCGGACGGACCAGCCGGGCGCCTCCTTGTGGTAGTTGCAGGCCTCGCAGAGACCTTGGCCGTTCTCGCGGGTGGCCCGGCCCCCGGCGCGCCGAGGAACCGGATGGTCGGTGTGACGGATGGGGGCGTCGCACCACGGGGTGCGGCACCGGCGATCGCGGAGCCGGATCAGCCGGATCATGCTCTTACGGAACTCGACGGGCTGATCGTCGAGGTTGACCAGCTCGCCCGTGGTGGGCGAGGTGTAGAGCCGGCGCAACCAGGTCACCTCGTGGACGTCGGTCGCGCGGTCGAGCAGTTCGCGGGCCAGCTCTCCGGGGATGGGCCGTAGCCCTCGACGTCGGCCGTGTCGTCGTCGGCTCCGAAGAACGTCTGGTCGGTCATCACCAAGCCCGACGGTGACGGCGGGCACGCCGGGATGCAGGACGTCGCCCTGTCGGATCCGGCCGACCAGCGTGTCAGCCATGACCTGGCCACGCGAGCGGGGATCGCCGGTGGCGCGGGCACTGTCGGCTGCAGCGACGAGCGCGGCGTAGGCGCCGACACCCTGGGCAACGGGCAGCAGCGCGGTCAGGTAGCACATGGTGTCGGGCGCCGGCCGGATCGTCACCGTGCGCTCGCTTTCGGCCCAGCGTGCTCTCTCCACGACCGCTCGCGGGTCGAGGTTGGCCGCGAGCCTGCGGGCCTCGGCGGCGAGCCGGCGGTCACCCCATGACTCCAGGCGCTCGAGGTCCGCGCACAGCTCGGCATCAATACGCTGGCGATCGGCT
The DNA here is from genome assembly GCA_017354415.1 of Nocardioides sp. Taxonomy (GTDB): domain Bacteria; phylum Actinomycetota; class Actinomycetes; order Propionibacteriales; family Nocardioidaceae; genus Nocardioides. The sequence goes on along the minus strand of JAFMQY010000026.1, from coordinate 16,079 downwards.
GCGCTCAGACCTGACGTCTCGCGAGCGAGCAGGGTGGCTCGCCACCCGCTGAGCTTCCCGCGCTCCATCGCCGCCAAGGCGTGAGGCATGTCGGTCACGACCGCCTTGTCCACGGACAGCTGCCGCGTGGCACGAGCCGGGGAGATGCGGCGAGCCAGCGCGATCTGCGCGGCGACACCTCGGCCGACCTCGTCGCGCTCGGCTCCGTGTGCCTCTTGCTGGGAGCGCATGGAGGCATCGAAGTCGACGCTGATCCGTGCCTGCGCTGCGGCGACAGCGCACGACAGCTCCTCCAGCGCCCGGAGCTGGTCGATCCGGACCTCATCGCTGACGTCCCGATCCACACGCACGAGCGAGGCAGTCCAACTCTCGATGTCCGAGACGCCCGCAGCGGCCGGGCGCCGGGGCTCTTCGCCGCCGACAGGGTCACGACCGGTCTGCTCGAACATACGTGCGATCGTAGAGGAAGCTGCCGACAACGGGTGCGGCTCTTCCACAGGGCGCTGATCAGGGGTGAACGACGGGTTCGCCACCCACCCAGACCCGAGCCACATCCGCGGGCGTGGCATGGGCGAACGCCTTGGCCAAGGCGTCATCCGCCGAGGCGGCGTGTCGGAGCAGGACCTCGAGCGGCGAGCCGGGTGGCGGCCGCAGCCAGATCGCGTCGTACGCCTTGCCCTCGCAGAAGGACCCGACGGTCGACGAGAGGCCGAGTGCGGTGGCACCGGCGGCCGTGACGAGGTGCAGGAGGTGGGCGGCGGTCAGTGGGTAACCGGCTTGGCCGAGGGACCGCTGCACGAAGTAGGCCTGCAGGCCCTCCTTGAACAGCGAGAGTCCGGTGCCGGCGCCGACGTCGCTGCCCAGGGCGACCCGCACGCCGGCCTCCACGTGGGCACGCATCGGGAACCGCCCGCTGCCCAGGGACGAGTTGCTCGTCGGACAGTGCGCCACGATGGCACCGGAGGCGGCCAGGGCGGAGAGCTCGCCGGCCGTCGGGTGTACGTCGTGGGCGAAGACGCTGGTGGGGCGGAGCAAGCCGTGGTCGGCGTAGCTGTCGAGGTACGACGAGCAGTCGGGGAAGAGCGCGCGGACCCGCTCGATCTCGGCGGAGTTCTCGTTCAGGTGTGTGGCCAGCAACGTGCCGGGGACGTCGTTCAGCAGCGCCTCGCAGGCGTCCAGCAGGTCGGGCGTGCAGGAGAGCGAGAACCGGGGGATCACCGCATACCGGGTGCGGCGTACGCCGTGCCAGCGCTTGGACAGGGTCAGCCCGTCGTCGTACGCGCGGGAGGGCGTCGTCAGCAGGTCATCGGGCAGCTCGCGGTCGCCGACGACGAGGCCGCCGGTGATCCGGAGCCCGACGCGGTCGGCCTCGGTGAACAGCGCCTCCGTGGCGTCGAGATAGTGAGCCCCGAACACCAGAGCCGTGGTGGTGCCGGCCCCGGCCAGCCCGGCGACGAACTCGCGCGCGACCGCTTCGGCGTACGACGTGTCCGCCAACTGCGCCTCCTCCGGCAGGGCGCAGCGCTCGAGCCACTCGAGCAGCGGCATGCCCAGCGCCCCGATGCAGCGCATCTGCGGGAAGTGGACGTGGGTGTCGACGAAGCCCGGCAGCACCAGGCCGCCTCGGAGGTCGACGATCGTGGCGTCCGGGTGGGTAGTCGCCAGGGCGGCGAACGACCCGCGGCTGAGGATGGACCCCGTGTCGTCGACCAGCACGCCACCGTCGTCCGCACTGCGGAGCACACCCCCGTGGAACGGATCGTCGGGGGTGTCGAGGAACGTGCCGCGGAAGAGCCTCACGTCGCCGCCCCGTGCGCAGGTGCGCCCTCGTCGGCGAACGACTGCAGGAGGGCCGCGGCCACCGAGACCGCGATGGTGGCCGGGTCCTTGCCCGCCAGCGAGGGCAGGCCGATCGGCGTGATGATGCGGTCGACCGCCTCGGGGTCGTGGCCGTCGGCGATCAGCGTGGACCGGAAGCGCGACCACTTCGCCGACGAGCCGATCAGCCCGACCGGCCCCAGGTGCCCCGCTCGCAGGGCGGCGTCGAGGAGCGCCACATCCTCGGCGTGGTCATGGGTCATCACCAGCACGTGCGTCCCGGGTGGCAGCTCTGCCAGCACCAGCTCGGGCAGCACGGCCTCGTGATGCACGTGCACGCGCGCGTCGGCATCGGCCAGTGGAGCCAGCACCTCGGCGTCCAGCTGGTGTGGACGTGCGTCGACCAGATGAAGGTCGAGATCGTGCCGGGCGAGGATCCGCGCCAGCTCGAGCCCGACGTGCCCGATGCCGAAGATCGCCACAGCAGGGCGTACGACGAGCGGTTCGAGCAGCACCGTGACCTCGCCGCCGCAGCACTGCACGCCGTGCTCGACGGGTGCCTTGTCGGACAGGTCGACGGTGAAGGTCACCGGGGTGGTGTCCCCGGAGGACAGCAGCGCTCGCGCCCGCGAGACCGCAGTCGCCTCGACATTGCCGCCGCCGATGGAGTCCCACGTCACCCCGTCGGCGACCACCATCTTGGCGCCGGCGTCCCGGGGTGCGTGACCGCGGACGGCGACCAGCGTGACCAGCACTGCGGGGCGACGCTCCCCCCGGAGCTTCTCGACCGCCTGCAGCCAGCGCATTCGCTCACGCCCCTGCCGGCTCGCGGGTGATGACGGCGCGCCGGGCGCCGTCCAGCGCCCAGTAGACCGCCTCGGGTGTGGCCGGGCTCGGCAGTTCGACGCTGATTCCGGCGGTCCCGAACGCCGCGCAGGCCTGGCGCAGTGCCTCGCGCACCGAGAACGCCAGCATGAGTGGCGGTTCGCCCACGGCCTTGGAGCCATAGACAGCACCCTCTTCATGGGCGTGCTCGAGCATGGCGACGTGGAGCTCCTCGGGCATCTCCGCGAAGCTGGGCAGCTTGTAGGTGCTGGCCGCCTGAGTCGCCAACCGTCCGCGATGCTCGCCCTGGGAGACGTCCCACCGTAGATCCTCGAGCGTCAGCCAGCCGACGCCCTGCACGAACCCGCCCTCGATCTGGCCGAGGTCGACCAGCGGCGAAAGGCTGTCACCGACGTCGTGCACGATGTCGACGCGTCGCGTGCGGTAGCCGCCGGTGAACCCGTCGACCTCCACCTCGGCTGCGGCGGCGCCGTAGGCGAAGTACTTGAACGGCGACCCGCGGAACACGGTGGCGTCGAAGTGCAGTCCCTCGGTGCGGTAGTAACCGGCGGCGAAGAGCGGCACGCGCGCGTGGTACGCCTCGCCCACGAGCTTCTCCCACGGCAGCCCGGGTCCCGCGTCGACCTCGGCGAGGCGAGCCCGGATCTGCTCGCACGCGTTCTTGACCGCGCCGCCGTTGAGGTCCGACCCGGACGACGCCGCCGTCGCCGACGTGTTGGGGACCTTGTCCGTGCGGGTCGGCGCAAGCCGGACCCGGGCGAGGGGTACACCGAGCGACGTGGCCGCGACCTGGAGCATCTTGGTGTGCAGGCCCTGGCCCATCTCGGTGCCGCCATGGCTGACCAGCACCGACCCGTCCTTGTAGACGTGCACGAGCGCGCCGGCCTGGTTGAGCGCGGTCAGGTTGAACGAGATCCCGAACTTCACCGGCGTCACCGCCAGACCGCGCTTGGCGTGCTCGTGGGTGGCGTTGAACTCCGCGATCTCGCGCGAGCGCCCGGCCACATCGGCCGTGGTGAGCACCCGGTCCCAGACGGTCGCCGCGCGGTCGGCGTGCCGCACCGGTTGGCCGTACGGCGTCTCCTGGCCCTCGACGTAGAAGTTGCGGCGACGCAGTTCGAGCGGGTCGATCCCCAGCAGCGGCGCGCACCGGCCGAGGACGTCCTCGACCACCAGCATCCCCTGGGGGCCCCCGAAGCCCCGGAAGGCGGTCGACGAGGTCTTGTGGGTCTTCGCGATCCGGCCGTGGATGCGCACGTCGGGGATCCAGTAGGCGTTGTCGACGTGGCAGATCGCCCGGGCCAGCACGGCCTCGGACAGGTCGAGGCTCCAGCCGCCGTCGGAGGTCAGCGTGGTGTCGAGGGCCAGGAGGTGGCCGTCGTCGTCGAAGCCGGCCCGCCAGGTCGCGTGGAAGCCGTGGCGCTTGCCGGTCATCGTGAAGTCCTGGGTGCGGTTGAGGCGCACCCGCACCGGACGGCCGGTCAGGCTCGCTCCCAAGGCGGCGACCGCGGCGTACCCGTTGGCCTGCACCTCCTTGCCACCGAAGCCGCCGCCCATGCGCAGGCACTGCACGGTCACCGCATGGTTGGCCAGGCCGAGCACGTGGGCCACGATCTCCTGGGTCTCGGTGGGGTGCTGGGTCGACGACTGCACGAACACCTGACCGGCATCGTCGACGTCGGCGAGGGAGGCCTGGGTCTCGATGTAGAAGTGCTCCTGGCCCGCCATCTCGGTCTCGCCCTCGAAGATGTGTGGAGCGCGGGCGAGCGCAGCCTCGACATCTCCGCGCTGAGCCGTGGGCCGGGCGCCTTGGAAGCTGCCGGCCTCGATCGCCCCCTGGATCGTCAGCAGGGCCGGCAGCGGCTGGTAGTCGACCTCCACCCGGGCCGCACCGAGGCGGGCGGCCTCGGGCGTCTCTGCGAGCACCCAGCACACGGCCTGGCCGTGGTACATCACCTCTGTCGGGAAGAGTGGCTCGTCGTGCTTGGTGCCGGAGTCGTTGATGCCGGGTACGTCCTCGGCGGTCAGCACGCGGACGACACCCCGCTCGTCGTACGCCGGGTCGGTGCGCAGGCGGATGACGCGTGCGTGGGCATGGGGCGCCTGCACCGGCCAGGCGTGGAGGACGTCCTTGGTGCGTGGCGTGAGGTCGTCGGTGTACAGGGCCCGGCCGGTCACGTGAAGCACCGCACTCTCGTGGGGGACGGTCTCGCCGACCACGGCGTTCTCGGGACGCTGCGACAGATCGCTCATGCGCGGCCTCCGTCTGTGGCGCCTCGGCCGCCGTCGGTCGAGCCGATGCCTCCATCGGTCGAGCATGTCGAGACCACGGTCTCCGCGTAGAGCCTCAGCAACGACTGGCCCAGCATCGCCGACCGGTAGCGGGCCGAGGACCGCTGGTCGTCGATCGGCGTCCCGGCCGACGCCAGCATCTCTGCCGCCTGCTCGACCGTCTGCTGCGTCCACGGCCGCCCGGTCAGCATGACCTCGGCCTCCAGCGCGCGGATCGGGGTGGCCGCGACCCCGCCGAGACCGATCCGGGCCGAGCGGACGGTCCCGCCGCTCACGTCGAGCGCGAAGCCCACCGCGACGCTGGAGATGTCGTCGTAGCGCCGCTTGGCGATCTTGTGGAAGGCCGTCACGGGTGCCACCGGCAGCGGGACCACGACCTCCTTGACCAGCTCGTCACGCCTCCGGACGCTGGTGCGGTATCCGGTGAAGAAGTCGGCGAGCGGGACCCGGCGCTCCCCGGCGGTCGAGACCAGGACGACCTCCGCACCGAGGGCGAGCAGGACGGGAGAGGTGTCGCCGATCGGGGAACCCGTGCCCAGGTTGCCGCCGAGGGTGGCGGCGTTGCGGATCGGCCGGGAGGCGAACTGCAGGAAGAGCTCGTCGAAGATCGGGAACCGACCGGCGAGCCGACGCTCGATCTCGGTGAGGGACAAGGCGGCTCCGATCCGCAGATCGTCGCTCGACCACTGGAAGTCGCGGAGCTCGGGCAACCGGTCCACCGCCACCAGCAGGCTCGGCCTCGACCCGCGCAGGTTGATCTCCACGCCGAGGTCGGTGGCCCCGGCGATCGGGGTGGCGTCGTCGCGGTCGGCCAGCAGCCGGAGCGCCTCGGGCAGTTCGGCCGGGCGCACGTACGTCGCGCCGTCGGTCACGATCCGGGTCGGTGACGGCATCGGCGCCGGCGCGCTCCGGCGTACGGCGAGCGGGTCGCCCGTGGCGGGTCGGGTGAGCGCGTACGCCGCGTCGCGGATCGGCCGGTAGCCGGTGCATCGACAGAGGTTGCCGGTCACGGCGTGCAGGTCGAACCCGTTGCTCCCGCGCGTTCCATCGGCCGGAGCCGAGGACGCCCGGTCGTGTCGGTAGTACTCAGCGGCCATCGAGCACACGAACCCGGGCGTGCAGTAGCCGCACTGCGATCCGCCCCGTTCAGCGAGCTCCCGCTGCACCGGGTGGAGGTCGTCCGGCGCGCCCAGGCCTTCGGCGGTGACCACCTCCTGGCCCGCGAGCGAGGCGGCAGACGCCAGGCAGGCGTTGATCGAGGTCCACTCGGTGCCCGGCGAGCCGTCGGCCGGCGGTCGGGCGACCAGGACGCAGCACGCGCCGCACTCACCCTCGGCGCAGCCTTCCTTCGCGCCGGTGAGCCCGCGGTCACGCAGGAAGTCGAGGGCGGTGGTGTGCGCGGTGACGCCGTCGAGGGCGAGCGGTACGCCGTTGACCGTGACGTCGGCGACCGCAGCAGTCGCAGCGAGATCGGCCATCGCACCTCCCTCCCCAGCGTGGTGCTCGGGTGACACCGGAGACATGGTTGGAGGTCCTGCCGCGTGCCTGCTGGTTATCCATGCGAACAACAGGCCGTCCGACCACTCTACCTACAACGTCAGCTTCGGGTGACGGTTGACGTCCTTGTAGAGCAGGTACCGGAACCTGCCGGGGCCGCCGGCGTAGCAGGCCTGCGGGCAGAAGGCGCGCAGCCACATGTAGTCGCCGGCCTCGACCTCGACCCAGTCGGTGTTGAGCAGGTAGACGGCCTTGCCCTCGAGGACGTAGAGGCCGTGCTCCATGACATGGGTCTCCGGGAAGGGGATCACCCCACCCGGCTCGAAGTTCACGATGTTGACGTGCAGGTCGTGGCGCAGGTCGGCGACGTCGACGAACCGCGTCGTCGACCAGGCGCCGCCCGTCTCGGGCATCGGCACCGGCTCGACGTCCTGTTCGTTCGTCACGAACGCCGGCGGTGCGTCGAGGCCGTCCACGCGCTCGTACGCCTTGCGGATCCAGTGGAAGGTCGCGGGCCGTGCCAGCCGGTTGCGAGCGGACCAGACCGAGCCCGGGGGCAGATACGCGTAGCCACCAGGTCCGAGGTCGTGGGTGGCCCCGTCGAGGGTGAGCCGGAGCCTGCCCGAGGTCACGACAAGCACTCCCTCGGCCTCGGGATCCGGCTCGGGCCGTTCGGAGCCGCCGCCGCGCTCGACCTCCATCAGGTAATGGCTGAACGTCTCGGCGAAGCCGCTGAGCGGCCGGGCCAGGATCCAGCAGCGGGTCTGGTCCCAGTGAGGGAGGTAGGACGCGACGATGTCGGTCATCGAGCCGCGTGGAATCACGGCGTACGCCTCGGTGAAGCGCGCCCGGTCGGTGGTCAGCCGGGTCTGTGGGGGCAGCCCGCCGGGCGGTCCCGCGTAGCTCATGTCGCTCCTCCTCTCCGAAGCAGTCGGCCCTGGGGCTCGTCGCCCACCTCGAGACCACCCAGGAAGGTACGTCGGACGACGCCGTGCAGCGTGTGGCCGGCGTACGCCGAGACCTGATTCTTGTGATGCAGGCGCGACACGTCGACCACGAACGACTCCTCCGGCGCGAAGACCGCGAGGTCCGCGTCGGCGCCGACGTGGATCCGGCCCTTCCGTGGCAACCCGACGCGGTCGGCCGGCGCCGTCGCCATCCACCTCACGACGTCGGTGAGGGGAACCCCTCGTGCCCGGGCAGCGGTCCAGACCACAGGGAGGCCGACCTGCAACGACGAGATCCCGCCCCAGGCGCTCGCGAAGTCGGCCACCTTCAGGTCGGCGGTGCTCGGCGAGTGGTCGGTGACCACGAAGTCGATGTCGCCATTCGTTAGGCCCTGCCAGAGCAGGTCCTGGTTGGCGCGCTCGCGGATCGGCGGGCAGCACTTGTGCTCGGTGGCCCCGTCGGGCACGTCCTCCGCGGCCAGCGCGAGATAGTGCGGGCAGGTCTCCACCGAGATGTCGACGCCGTCGGCGCGAGCTTCGTGCAGGTCGGGCAGGGCGCCGGCCGAGGAGAGGTGGACGACGTGGGCACGACCGTGCGTCCGGCGAGCGGTGTCGATGACCAGATGGATCGCTGAGTCCTCCGACACCGGCGGACGCGAGGCCAGGAACCCGTCGTACGACGTGCCGCCACCGGGCCCAGTCTCCAGGTAGTGACCGTCCTCCGCGTGGACGAGGAGCAGCGCCCCCAGCCGCCCGGTCTCGGTCATCGCCGCCCGGAGCTGCGTGTGAGACAGGTGAGGGAACTCCGGCACCCCGGAGTCGACGAGGAAGCACTTGAAGCCGAACACCCCGGCCTCGTACAGACCCGCCAGGTCGCCGATGTGCGCGGGCACCGCCCCGCCCCAGAAGCCGACGTCCACGAACACTCGGCCACGGGCCGCGTCCTGCTTGGTGCCGAGCGCGTCCAGGGTCACCGTCGGCGGCACGGAGTTCAGCGGCATGTCGAGGATCGTGGTCACGCCGCCGGCCGCCGCGGCGCGGGTGGCCGACTCGAAGCCCTCCCACTCGGCACGACCGGGGTCGTTGACGTGGACGTGGGTGTCGACGAGCCCGGGGAGGAGCACCTCGTCGTCCTCAAGCGAGACCGTGCGGGCGGCCGACGGCGGCTCGTCGTACGGCGTGAGGGTGGCGATGCGGCCGTCCGTGACGCCCACGCACACCGCCTCTTCGGCGCCCTCGACGATCGCCCGTCGGGCGCGGACGACGAGGTCCACCGCCGACGACGAGGTGGCGGACGGGTCAGCTGCCACGGTAGGTGGAGTAGCCGTAGGGACTCAGCAGCAGGGGTACGTGGTAGTGACCCTCAGCATCGTCGACGGTGAACGTGACCACCACCTCGGGGTAGAAGCCGTCGGGCTGCTGGACCGCGACGTTGAACCGCAGGGTGTACGTCCCAGCGGGCAGGTCACCACCGAGGGACGCGACGCGCCCGTCGCGGTCGGTCACGTCCTCGGCCAGGGTCCGACCCGAGGCGTCGACGAGCCGGACGGGTACGCCGGCGGCAGGAACGCCGCGGGCGGTGTCGAGCACGTGGGTGCTGAGGGTGGGCACGACCTCACACCTCTCCTTCCAGGCGGAGCAGGGCGATCTGGCGCAGGTTGTCCAGTGTCTCCTCGCTTTCGACCTCCGGCGGGTTGCCGAGCCGCCGCCGGAGCTCAGCGAGGATGTCCGGGCCGGTCCGTCCGGCCGCGCGGATCAGGAACACGTGGCCGAAGCGCTCCTCGTACGCGCGGTTCCCCTCCGCCAGTTCGACGACGGTCGAGCGCCCTGCCTCGTCGGTCGAGCGCGTCGCTTGTCCTGAGGAGACGAGGGACGAGCCGTCTCGAAGCGAGACCACGCCCGCCTGCTCGCGCGCGGATGCTGCGGCGTTGTGCGCGACCCCGGGGCGCTCACCGATCCGCGGGTGTCCGGCGAGGGCCGCCGCGAGGTCGTCCTCCGACAGCTCGCGCGCGGCCTGGTCGGCGGCGGCGATCAGCTGCTGCCTGGTCCCGTAGGGCCGCCCGGACAGGACCCGGTCGGCCCAGCCCGGGGCGGACAGACAGCGCAGCAGCAGCTCGCGGGCGCGATCCTCGGGGAGGTCGTCGAACACCATCAGCAGAACCCCGGAACGTCGCGCCAGGCCACGGCTTCGTCACCGACGTCGTCTCGTCGTACCTGAGCCTCGATCAGGCCGTACGGCCGGTCGTCCGCGTGGAAGACCTCGCCCGGGTTGTCCATCCCGAACGCTGCGAGGTCGACCACGAAGTGGTGCTTGTTGGGCGCGGAGAAGCGGATCTCGGCAAGGTCCGGATGCGCCCTCAGCACCGCCTGTCCCATCAGGAGCAGGGTCTCCTGCAGCGCGCGGCTGTACGTCGTCGCGAACGTCTCGAGCAGGAGCGCCTTGACGCTGTCGTACGACGCGTCCCAGTCGGGTCCGTCCGTCGCGCCTGTCGAGAACTGTGACCTCCAGCGCCACCATGCGGTCAACGAGGTGGCCAGCACCCGGTCGTCGGCCTCCGCCAAGGTGGTGTAGCGGTCTTTCAGGAACCCCTGGAACTCCGAGCCGGTCGACTTCAGCACGGTCAGGTCGGCCAGCCCCGACAGGACATGCAGCCGTCGGTAGGAGCCCCGGCCCTCGACGGTGACCACGCAGGTGCGGGTCTCGGTGCCGCGTCGTACGAACGAGTGGTCGTGGCCCGCCTCGGAACCACCGACGGCGATCCTGTCCCACGTGTACTCCTCGACCCGCACCTGCGCGCTCGTGGCGTACGGACTGGCCTCGAGCAACCGGTCGGCGACCGTGACGGCGTAGTCCTCGGCCGCCTCGCCGCCGTGCTCCTGGGCGTAGGCGAAGACCGTGTTCTTCTGCGAGTCGGTGGGTAGCACATGGGCCTGGTCGCCGGTCTGATGAGCGTCGACGAAGTCGCCCCGGAGAGCCGTGGAGACGTTGCGGTCGCGGATCTCGTGCCGAGGGCTGTCCCGGACGATCCGCACGACCCGGGTCTCCGCCTTCCCGTACCGGTTGTCCCCCAGGACGATCCCCATCGTTGTCTCCCCTCTCAGTCGCACTCAGGTCCGGCTCGGCCTGGCCAGCGCGGTCAGTCCGGCCACCTCCAGGCCCGTCCCCTCGTGGGTCTCCTGCTCCCGCAGGGCGCCGCACTCCAAGCCGCGCACGAGGAAGTCAGCCAGGGCACGCGCGGTGGCCGGCTCGTCCAGGATCCCGCCCTCACTCCGCGCGGCATAGCGCCGGAGGCGCTCCGCGGCGTCGGCGAACCCGTCGCGGAAGAACCCGTACGTCGCGGCATATCGCGTGGGCAGCTGCGCCGGGTGCAGGTCCCAGCCCTGGTAGAAGCCGCGCTCCAGCGAACGGCGTACGAGGCGCAGGTGCAGCGCCCAGGCCCGCCGTACCTGGTCGCTGTCGCCGACCGGGAGGACGTTGGTCGAGCCGTCGGACAGGTGCACCCCGGTGCCGGCCGCGGCGGCCTGCATCACCGCCTTGGCGTGGTCGGCCACCGGGTGCTCGAGCGACTGGTACGGCGCGGCGATCCCACAGAACGCCGAGTAGTCGTACGTGCCGTAGTGCAGTCCGACCACGCGCGTGGGCGCGGCATGGATCATCCGGGCGATCAGTGCGGTGCCGTCGGGTCCGAGGACGGACTGCGGCGTCTCGACCTGTATCTCGAAGCGCAGCGTGCCCGGGGACAACCCGTTCGCGGCCTCGATCCGGTCGCAGGCCAGGGCCATCGCCTCGACCTGCGCCACCGAGGTCACCTTGGGAAGGGTCACCACGAAGCCGTCGAGGCCGCCGCTGGCGGAGAGCAGGTGGTCGATGAAGCCGACGAGCGTCTCGAGGGCGCGCCGCCGGGTCGGGCGCTCGAGGCTCTTGATCCGGATCCCGTACGACGCCGGCCGGCTCGCGTCCGCCTGCGACGCGGCCAACGCCTCGGCCGCGCGGACCACATCGGCGCCCTCGACCGCGTCGGCGGGCGCGCCGTACCCGTCCTCGAAGTCGATCCGCAGGTCCTCGATCGGCTCTCGTTCGAGCTTGTCGACGACGAGGGGCAGCAGGGGTGCTGCCGCATCGCCGAGGCACTCACGCAGCACGGCGTCGTGGTCCGCCATCGCCTGCCGTGCCCGCTCGCCCCAGGACCGGACGACGTCGGCGTCGTACTGGTCTGCCGGCACGTAGACCGTGTGCACCGGCTGGCAGCCGGGTCGCTCGCCGGGGAACCGCGCGACCAGCGCTTCGTCCTCGCCCGCGAGCCGCCGCCCCAACTCGCCGGCGAGCTCGTGGGCGAGCTCGGCGGCGCTGAGGTCGTCCACCTTCGGCATGGTAGGCCCGCCCTGCTGTGGATGACCGCCCGGGCGGGTCGGCCCTCCCTGCTAGACAGGACCGATGCCGACCACGACCGATGTCCGGGCCGACGCCGAGCGATACCTCCGTGCCCTCGTCGGCCGAGACGACGCCCAGCTCTACGACGACCAGTGGGCGGCGGTCGAGGCGCTGGTGGTCGACCGACGGCGGTCGCTGGTCGTCCAACGCACGGGGTGGGGCAAGTCGGCGGTCTACTTCGTGGCCACGTTGCTCCTGCGTGCGCAGGGGTCCGGGCCGACCGTGATCGTGTCGCCCCTCCTGGCCCTGATGCGCAACCAGATCGCGGCGGCCGAGCGCGCCGGCATCCGCGCGCACACGATCAACTCCACCAATGTCGAGGACTGGGAGAAGATCCACACCGCGGTCGCCGCAGGAGAGGTCGACGTGCTGCTGGTGAGCCCGGAGCGGCTCAACAACCCCGGCTTCCGCGACGAGGTGCTGCCCCGGCTGGCGGCTACCTGTGGCCTCCTGGTCGTCGACGAGGCGCACTGCATCTCCGACTGGGGCCACGACTTCCGGCCCGACTACCGCCGCATCCGGACTCTGCTGGCCGAGCTGCCGCCGGGCATCCCGGTGCTCGCCACCACGGCCACCGCCAACGCCCGGGTCAGCGCTGACGTCGCCGAGCAGCTCGCCACCTCTCCGGGGGAGAGCGACACGCTCATCTTGCGCGGCTCGCTCGACCGCGAGTCGCTGCGGCTCGCAGTTGTGCGGCTGTCGACGCCCGAGCAGCGACTGGCCTGGCTCGTCGACCATCTGGCAGAGCAGCCGGGGTCCGGGATCGTGTACTGCCTGACGGTCGCCGCGACGCAGCAGGTTGCCCAGCACCTCCGGGCCCACGGCCTTGACGTCGCGGCGTACTCCGGACAGACCGAGGCCACCGAGCGGCTCGACCTCGAGTCGCGGCTCGCCGCTGGTGAGATCAAGGCGCTGGTAGCGACCAGCGCGCTCGGGATGGGGTTCGACGCGACGCTCGGGTTCGTGGTCAACCTCGGCGCACCCCAGTCCCCGGTCGCGTACTACCAGCAGGTCGGGCGTGCCGGGCGTGGCACCGACCAGGCGTCCGTCGTGCTCCTGCCGCAGCGGGAGGACAAGGACATCTGGGCCTACTTCGCCTCCCTCGCCTTTCCCCGCGAGGACCAGGTGCGGCGCACGTTGCGGGTGCTGGCCGAGGAGGGCCCGGCGAGCACTGCCAGCCTCGAGACCTGGGTCGACCTCGGCCGTACCCGTCTCGAGCAGATGCTCAAGGTCCTCGACGTCGACGGCGCCGTACGCCGGGTGCGCGGTGGGTGGGAGGCGACCGGCCGGGAGTGGAGCTACGACGCCGAGCGCTACCAGCGGGTGGCCGCCGCGAGACGACGCGAGTAGGACGCGATGCTCGCCTACCTGGACACCGAGCGGTGCCGCATGTGGTTCCTGCGCGACCAGCTCGATGACCCCGACGTCACCGACGACACCCGATGCGGCCGTTGCGACACCTGTGGCGGGATCGACGTCCCGACCGACGTATCGGAGGCCGCGGTGGTGGAGGCCCGCGAGCGGCTTGCCCGCCCCGGCGTGGTGGTCGAGCCGCGCGCCATGTGGCCGACCGCCCTGGCCAACCTGGGGCTCGACCTCAAGGGCCGGATCAGGCAGGCGGCGGAGCCCGGCCGGGCCGTGGCCCGACTGACCGACCTCGGTCACGGCCAGACCCTCCGAGAGCTGTTCGCGGAGCCGACGCGGGACACGACGGTGCCGGAGCCCCTGGTGCGTGCAGTCATCGAGATCCTCGGCGACTGGCGGCCGGCCATCAGCGAGGTCGCGGGCGTCGTCGTCGTGGAGTCGATGACCAGGCCGGTCCTCACCCGCGACCTCGGCGACGGGTTGTCACGCTTCGTGAGGGTTCCGGTGGTGGGTCGCTGGGCGGTGGCCGATCCGACGGTCCCTCCCGGTCACGGCGTCGCCAACTCCGCCCAGCGGGTGGCGGCCGTGACCCGTCGCTACCAGCTGGAGGGTGACGTCCCCGCCGCGCCCGTGCTGCTGGTCGACGACCAGTTGGTCACCGGATGGACGCTCACCCTGGCCGCCCGCGCGATCCGCGAGGCGGGGGCCACGGCGGTCCTCCCGCTCGTGCTCGCGACCCGTGCGTAGCCCGGCGACCACTGGAGTGCGTCGATGACAGGGGTGGAGCGACGTCAGCGCGCGGGCAGGTGGTGGTGGATGTCCTCGCTCATCCGGACGATCGCGAGGCCGAACTCCAGCATCATGCGGACGACGCTGCACAAAGCCGCGCCGAGCAGCGTGATGACGAGAGCAAGCCCGTAGAACACGAAGGCGCCGCCGAGATGGTCGACCACCAGCCGGGTGCTCGCCTTGATCGCGTCCGCCGCCCGCATGTGCCTGTCGACGATGAACAGCAGCGTGAACTGCGCGAGGAAGCCGACGATCAGGCCGGGGACGTACCACAGCAGCGTCCCGATCCCGGTGGCGATCGCGATCACGATTGCGGCGAGTGCGACCTGGGTCTTGTCCCAACCCTCGAACAGCAGTCCGAGGGTGAACGGGAGCCCGTCCGTGACATGGAGCGCGCCCTGGTACAGCCCCGCCGCCAAGAGCTCGAAGACCAGCACGATCACCGCAGCCGCGATGCCACCGACCAGCAGCCCGGTGAGCGAGGCGGGGCCACATCGCGTCGGGATCGGCACCCCCCGACAGTGGTGGTGCATCCTTCCCGACCCAACAGCGTCTGGACGAGAAGGAACTGCACGAGGACGGCGACCACGACCAGACCGACCCACGCGACGGTCGTCGGGATCAGCAAGGTCGCGGGGCTCGCGCAGAACCGCCGCCAACCGAAGCCGAGCGCCTCGGTGGCGCGGTACGACCCGGGAGTGGGCGCCGGGCGTCGCGGCTCCTGCGGGTCGCTCATGCCCGGCAATCTAGGGGCGAGCGGAAGAAGCTGTCCTCGACCCGCCTGGAACGGCCGAACCCCGGCCCCGCAAGGTGCGGGACCGGGGTCAGGGTCGAGCTACGCCAGGGTCAGCCTGCCTGGATGGGGCAGATCACTCCTCACCCTTGATGAAGGCCTCGACGCGTCGGCGGCCCTCCTCGTCGGGGAGCTGCACCGGCGGGCTCTTCATCAGGTACGACGACGCCGAGATGATCGGTCCACCCAGACCGCGGTCCTTGGCGATCTTCGCGGCGCGGATCGCGTCGATGATGATCCCCGCGGAGTTGGGGGAGTCCCAGACCTCGAGCTTGTACTCCATGTTCAGCGGCACGTCGCCGAAGGCGCGTCCCTCGAGCCGGACGTAGGCCCACTTGCGGTCGTCGAGCCACGCGACGTAGTCGGACGGGCCGATGTGGACGTTGCGGTCCTGGACCTTGCCGCCCAGCGGGCCGTGCAGGTTGGAGGTGACCGACTGGGTCTTGGAGATTTTCTTGGACTCCAGGCGCTCGCGCTCGAGCATGTTCTTGAAGTCCATGTTCCCGCCGACGTTGAGCTGGTAGGTGCGGTCGAGCACGACGCCGCGGTCCTCGAACAGCTTCGCGATCACCCGGTGGGTGATGGTGGCGCCGACCTGGCTCTTGATGTCGTCGCCGACGATCGGGACGCCGGCGTCCTCGAACTTCTTGGCCCACTCGGGGTCGGAGGCGATGAAGACCGGAAGGGCGTTGACGAAGGCCACGCCGGCGTCGATCGCGCACTGGGCGTAGAACTTGTCGGCTTCCTCGGAGCCCACCGGAAGGTAGGACACGAGGACGTCGGCCTCGGTGTCCTTGAGCACCTGGACCACGTCGACCGGCTCGGCGTCCGACTCCTCGATGGTCTGCAGGTAGTACTTGCCGAGGCCGTCGAGGGTTGGCCCCCGCTGCACCATCACGCCGGTCGGCGGGACGTCGCAGATGCGGATCGTGTTGTTCTCCGAGGCCTGTGTCGCGTCGGCGAGGTCGAAGCCGACCTTCTTCGCGTCGACGTCGAACGCCGCGACGAACTCCACGTCCGAGACGTGGTAGTCACCGAACGTGACGTGCATCAGCCCCGGCACGGTGCCGCCGGGGTCGGCGTCCTTGTAGTACTCGACGCCCTGGATCAGGGACGTCGCGCAGTTGCCGACGCCCACGATTGCTACTCGAACCGAACCCATCTGGGCTTTCCTTCCTGTTTCCCTGGCGGTGACCCGGCCGTTTCCGGCTGGTGTCAGGTGGCGGCGTCAGCCGCCGTGTCGGCCGCGGGGCCGACCACACGGGCTGCGCTCGTCGGGGTGTCGGCCCCGCCAGCGGCG
>JAFMQY010000112.1:11418-12407 GCA_017354415.1 Nocardioides sp. | reverse complement strand
CTCCTCCGCCGCGGCGGTGAAGAAGGCGTCGGGAGCCTCCACCCGGACCCGCGGCGACCCGTCGAGGTCCGCGGTACGCCGGGCGCGTGCCAGCATGTCGCGGGTCGGACCGCCGCCCCCGTCGCCGTACCCGAACGGGACGAGGGCGCGGGACGCGACGCCCTTGTCGCGGAAGCTCGCCGCCGAGTGGGCGAGCTCCTCGCCGGACAGCGTCGAGTTGTAGGTGTCGACGGGTGGGAAGTGCGTGAACACCCGGGTGCCGTCGATGCCCTCCCACCAGAAGCTGTGGTGGGGGAACGGGTTGGTGGTGTTCCAGGAGATCTTCTGGGTCAGGAACCACCGCATCCCGGCCAGGGTGACGATCTGGGGGAGTGCGGCGGTGTATCCGAAGGTGTCGGGAAGCCAGACCTCGCGCGGCTCGACCCCGAGGTGCTCGGCGAACCATCGCTTGCCCGCCAGGAACTGGCGGACCATCGCCTCGCCGCCGACCAGGTTGGTGTCGGACTCGACCCACATCCCGCCGACCGGCACGAAGCGCCCGGTCCGCACGTGCTCGAGGACGCGGGAGAAGAGGTCCGGGTGGTGCTCCTCCAGCCACGCCCACTGCTGGGCGCTCGACATCGCGTAGACCAGGGTGTCGTCGGTGTCGAGGAGCTGGACGACGTTGGCGACCGTCCGGCCGACCTTGCGCACCGTCTCGCGGACCGGCCACAGCCAGGCCGAGTCGATGTGGGCGTGGCCGACGGCCGAGATCGTGTGCCCTCCTGGCGCTGCCGGCGTCGCGAGCGCAGGCGCCAGCTGCGCACGGGCGGCGGCGGCGCTGCCCTTGACGTCGGCCAGGTCGAGCGTGTCCAGCGCCCGCTCGATCGCGTCCAGCAGCTGCCGCGACCGGTGGCTCTCGTCGGGCAGCGACCGGCGCAGCCCGTCGAGCACCTCCAGGTCGGCCACGAGCTCTTGGACCTCGGTCTCCAGGTGGCACAGGTCGGCGC
>JAFMQY010000112.1:0-11408 GCA_017354415.1 Nocardioides sp. | reverse complement strand
CGGTTCTCCGGATGCCGTCAGCCGGTCGCCCTCCTCCGTGGGCTGCCAGCCGCTGAGGATCGCCGGGTTGGCCGCGGCCTCGACGTACCACTCGATCCGTTGGCCCGGAGTCGCGGGAAGCCAGGAGCTCCGCGGGTGCAGGCCTTTCACGGTGCGGCCGTCTCCGTCGTACACCAGGGCCTCGGCCTGGAAGCCCGGCTGGGCCGTACTCCAGCCGAGGTCGACCACGGCCTCCGGCGTCTCGGCGTCGGTCGGCACGGTGCCGGTCAGGCGGAACCAGGTGGTGCCCCAGGCCGGGCCCCAGCGCAGCCCCACCTGCCCGGGGACGTACGGCGCACGGCACGCCTCGCGGAACGGCACCGGCTCGCCGACGTGGCCGTAGGGATCCGGCGGGACGTGCCAGACCTCGACGGTCAACGGGGTGAGAGTCGTGTGGACCGCCGGTCGAAGCCGCTCGTCCATGATCCTGGCCAGCCGGCCCTCGATCTCGCTCCGGCGGTCGTGCATGGTGCCGACGCTAGCTGGGATAGTCCGTGACGAAACGCAGCCGGAACGACCGAAATCGGCTGACGTTCGTCACGGACTATCCCAGCAGGCGCTGGTACCACGCGGTGTCGAGCCAGCGGTCGAACTTGCGGCCGACCTCGCGCATCGTGCCCAGGTGCTCGAAGCCGCAGGCCTCGTGAAGCGCGACGCTGGCCGGGTTGGGCAGCGCGATCAGGGCGAGAGCGACGTGGATGCCGTCGGCCCGCACCCGGGCCAGGAGCTCGTCGTACAGTCGGCGGCCGAGGCCCTGGCCGCGGGCCGACTCGGCGAGGTAGAGCGAGGTCTCGCGAGTGAGCCGGTACCCGGGTCGCGGGCGGTACGGCGCCGCATAGGCGAAGCCGACGACCTCGCCGCCGTGGTCGGCGACCAGGAAGTGGTCACCCGCCTCGGTGCTGTCGAGGCGGTGCTGCCAGTAGGACTCGGGCGGCGGCTCCAAGTCGAACGTCGAGATGCCGCCGCGGACCTCCGCGTCGTAGATCGCCGCGGCGCCGGCCAGGTCGGCCGCGGTGGCCGTTCGGACGGTGGTCACCGGAGCATGCCGTGGGCTCGGAACATCCGGTCGTAGATGTCGCGGACCACCGGCTCCTTGTGCCGGTTGTAGTCCATTCCAGTGCCGCCGCCGGAGCGCGCGTTCATCTCCGCAGCGGCGGCCCGCTTGGCCTCGGCGTACCGCTCCCGGTCGTCCGGGTGCTCGACCAGCCAGTCGTGGAACATCAGGTGCCGGACCACCTCCGGGCAGTCCGGGCCGAACACGTGCAGGTTCGCCGCCGGGTCGTCGTACTTGAGCAGCCGGTGCTCGTGCCACCAGGGCTCGCGGATCGCATGGACGAAGCGCGCGGACACGAGGTCGGGGACGTACGACGCCTCGTCGCCGGGGTCGGCGACGACGAGGTCGATGTCGATGATCGGCTTGGCAGGAATCCCTGGCACCGAGGTCGAGCCGACATGGTGGAGCTCGAGCACGCGGTCGCCGAGGGCGCCGCGAACCCGAGCTGCCACGTGCTCGAAGTCCGCCGGCCAGCGGGCGTCGTACTCCCGGATCTCGAACCGGAGCCGGGGCTGTGTGTAGCCCTCGACCCACGCGTCGCTGTCGGGCCGGACGTCGGTGTGGTGGCGGGTGATCTCCTCGTTCGTCGGCACCGGGCCACGGTAGCGAGATCAGCCCTGGGGACGGTCGCGGAGGGCCACGGCTCGGGCGGGATGGTTGGTGGTGATCATCCAGATCCGACGGTCGTGCAGGAAGCGCTTCTGCAGCCAGGGCGAGTCGACCGTCCACACCAGCACCGGCACCCCGATGTGGGTCGTCCAGCGGGCGAGCCGGATCATCGCCAGCGCGAAGTGGGCGGCGACGGCGTCTGCCTGGGAGCGGCGGAAGCGTCGCTGCGGGAAGAGCTCGCTCCAGCGGCGCTCGACGGCCATCCGCCACGACATCCCGCGCACGCTGCCACCGATGGCGAGGGCGACGACGAGGGGGGCGTCGTGCTCGCGGCCCCACGCGCGGAGGGACGTGGTGGTCTGCCGGATCCCGCTGGTGACGACGATCCGGTCTGCCGGGATCCGGGCCGCAATGGCCCGGACCGCGTCTATCTCCCAACGCTCGCCCTTCGCCCAGAGTGCCTTCGGGGTGCGGAGCTTCAGGTCGACGTGTGCGCCCATCCCGGTGGTGGCCAGGGCGGTGAGCACGTCGTCCAAGGTGCACACCGCCGGTGCACGCTCCTGGAGCTCGGGCCAGGTCAACCGTTGGATGAGGACGGACTCGTCGCCGGTCCCTCCGTCGGCGTCGTGCGACACCACGAACGTGCCGTCGGCGCACCGGCGTACGTCGAACTCGCAGTAGTCGGCGCCCACCCGTTCGGAGTGGGCGATGCCCGCGACCGGGTCCTCGTGGCCGCCGATCGTGCCGAGCTCGATGTAGCCACACCGGTGGGCGGAGACCAACACCCGGTGTCGCCGCATGGACCAGACGCTAGTCGCACGGCGCGGTGGGGACGACGCGTTCGAGGTTCGACACCGGATCCTGCCCCTGCGAGGGTGGACGAGGACGACCGCACTCGGAGGTAGTCACATGACCCAACCCGCGGACCGAACCAACCACCTGAAGACCACGGGCATCTTCCGCCGCAAGCCGATCGAGGCCGACGAGGACTCAGGGCTGGAGCGCAGCGTCGGACTGTGGCAGCTCACCGCCATCGGCCTCGGCGCCATCATCGGCGCCGGCATCTTCGCGCTCGCCGGGCCGGTCGCGAAGACCACGGCCGGCCCCGCGGTGACGGTGTCGTTCCTGATCGCCGGCGTGGCCAGCGCCTGCGCCGCCCTGTCGTATGCCGAGTTCGGCGGGCTGATCCCGCGCGCGGGATCCGCGTACACCTACGGGTACGCCGTGCTGGGCGAGTCGGTGGGCTGGTTCATCGGGTGGGACCTGCTCCTGGAGTACACCGCCATCGTGGCCGTGGTGGCGATCGGCGTCTCCCAGTACATCGACTTCCTGCTCACAGCGGTCGGGCTCAACCTGCCCTCCTGGATGCTCGGCGCACCGGGGACCGGCCACGGGCACCACGTCGACCTGTTCGCGGTGCTGCTCTGCCTCCTGGTCGCCTGGCTGCTCAACCGCGGGATCCGCACCGGTGCGAAGGTCGAGACCTGGCTGGTGTTCGTGAAGATCGCGATCGTGATCGCGGTGGTGGTGGTCGGCGCCTTCTACGTCAGCTCCGACAACCTCCGGCCGTACTTCCCCTACGGGATCTCGGGCGCCGCGTCGGGAGCGGCGATCGTGTTCTTCGCGGTCTTCGGGTACGACGCGATGAGCACCGCAGCGGAGGAGTCGAAGGAGGCGGAGCGCAACCTGCCCAAGGCGATCGTGTACTCCCTGGCGATCGCGATGGTGCTGTACGTGCTGGCCGCGACCGTCCTGACCGGCATGGTCGACTACCGCAACCTCTCCGCGACCGCCGCCTTCTCCGCGGCGTTCGAGTCGGTCGGCTTGTCGGGTTTCTCCAAGGTCGTCGCCGTCGGTGCGATCGTCGGCATCTTCACGGTGCTGTTCTCGTTCACCATGGGCGCGGCCCGGGTGTGGTACGCGATCAGCCGCGACGGCCTGCTCCCGTCGTGGTTCGCGAAGACCAACGAGCACCACTCGCCCTCCCGGCCGACCTGGATCGTGGGCGTGGTGTCGGCCGGGATCGCCGGGTTCGTGGAGATCGGCGACGCCGCCGAGCTCACCAACATCGGGATCCTGCTCGCGTTCGTCGTGGTCTCCGCGGCCGTGATCGTCCTGCGCTACCGCTCGCCTGACCTGGCCCGGACGTTCCGGACGCCCTTCATGCCGATCACGCCCCTCGTCGGCATCGGGTTCAGCCTGTGGCTGATCACCAAGCTCCAGGAGGCGACCTGGATCCGGTTCGCCGTGTGGTTCCTGATCGGGGTCCTGATCTACGCGCTCTACGGCTACCGGCACAGCAAGCTCGGTCACGGCCAGGTCGTGCAGACCGACGACGGCTGACGTTGCCGAACGCACCCGGGTCCTTCCGGTCGTCCGCTTGAGACCGGGCTAGCGCCCGGCGTGGGGCGGACAACCCGAAAGATTGGGTGACTCGAGTGGGAACAAGAGGGCAGTTCCCGGTCGTTGTGCAAGTGACAGACTTGAGTCGAGGAGACTCAAGAATTTTGTCAGGGCGGTGCTGACCAGCAGGATGGCACCACACCCGTAAGAAGCCCATAGCAGACCGGTCGGAGGTCCGGCCGGACGACCCGGAGGTAACACAACATGGCTCGTGCCGTCGGCATCGACCTCGGTACGACGAACAGCGTCGTCGCCGTACTCGAAGGTGGCGAACCCACCGTCATCCCCAATGCAGAAGGCTCCCGGACCACCCCGTCGGTGGTCGCATTCGCCAAGTCCGGCGAGGTCCTCGTCGGTGAGGTCGCCAAGCGGCAGGCCGTCACCAACATCGACCGGACCGTCCGCTCGGTGAAGCGCCACATGGGTTCGGACTGGAACGTGAAGATCGACGACAAGACCTTCACGGCCCAGCAGATCAGCGCGTTCGTCCTGCAGAAGCTCAAGCGCGACGCCGAGGCGTACCTCGGCGAGCCCGTCACCGACGCCGTGATCACCACCCCGGCGTACTTCTCCGACGCCCAGCGCCAGGCCACCAAGGAGGCCGGTGAGATCGCCGGGCTCAACGTCCAGCGCATCGTCAACGAGCCCACCGCGGCCGCGCTGGCGTACGGCCTCGACAAGGGCGAGGACCAGACGATCCTGGTCTTCGACCTCGGCGGCGGCACGT
Source organism: Nocardioides sp. (assembly GCA_017354415.1). Taxonomy (GTDB): domain Bacteria; phylum Actinomycetota; class Actinomycetes; order Propionibacteriales; family Nocardioidaceae; genus Nocardioides. Next base: position 6,576 of record JAFMQY010000112.1, on the reverse strand, counting down.
TCGACGTGTCCCTGCTCGAGATCGGCGAGGGCGTCGTCGAGGTGAAGGCCACCAGCGGTGACAACCACCTCGGTGGTGACGACTGGGACCAGCGCATCGTCGAGTGGATGGTCAAGCGGTTCAAGGACAACAACGGCGTCGACCTGTCCCAGGACAAGATCGCCATGCAGCGGCTCCAGGAGGCCGCGGAGAAGGCGAAGATCGAGCTGTCCGCCTCGAGCGAGACCACGATCCACCTGCCCTACATCACCCACGGTGAGTCCGGTCCGCTGCACTTCGAGGAGAAGCTGAGCCGGGCCGAGTTCCAGAAGATGACCGCCGACCTGCTCGACCGCACCAAGGCGCCGTTCCAGTCGGTGCTCAAGGACGGCGGCGTCGACGTCGCCAAGATCAACCACGTGGTGATGGTCGGCGGCTCCACCCGGATGCCCGCCGTCACCGACCTGGTCAAGCAGCTGCTCGGTGGCAAGGAGCCCAACAAGGGCGTCAACCCCGACGAGGTCGTCGCGGTCGGCGCGACCCTGCAGGCCGGCGTGCTCAAGGGCGAGGTCAAGGACGTCCTGCTCCTCGACGTCACCCCGCTCAGCCTGGGCATCGAGACCAAGGGTGGCGTGATGACCAACCTGATCGAGCGCAACACCACGATCCCGACCAAGCGGTCGGAGATCTTCACCACGGCCGACGACAACCAGCCGAGCGTGGAGATCAAGGTCGCCCAGGGCGAGCGCCAGATGTGGGCACAGAACCAGCCGCTCGGCAACTTCGAGCTCACCGGTCTGCCCCCGGCTCCCCGTGGCATCCCGAAGATCGAGGTCACCTTCGACATCGACGCCAACGGCATCGTGCACGTCTCGGCCAAGGACCAGGCGTCCGGGCGCGAGCAGTCGATGACGATCTCCGGCGGCAGTGCGCTGTCGAAGGACGACATCGACCGGATGGTCAAGGAGGCGGAGCAGTACGCCGCCGAGGACGCCGCACGGCGCCAGGCCGTGGAGACCCGCAACCAGGCGGACTCTCTGGTCTACACGACCGAGAAGTTCCTGGCCGACAACGCCGAGAAGATCCCGGACGACGTGAAGACCGAGGTCCAGACGGACGTCGACGCCCTCAAGGCGATCCTGGAGAACGCTGAGGCGAGCTCCGAGGAGATCCAGGCCGGCATCACCAAGCTCGGTGAGTCCAGCCAGAAGATGGGGGCCGCGATGTACGCCGCCGCCGATGCCGACCAGGCTGCGGCCGGTGGCACCGACGGCTCGACGGGCGCGGCCGACGACGACGTCGTCGACGCCGAGATCGTCGACGAGCCCGAGTCAGGCAGCGAGGGCGAGTCCAAGTGACCGACGGCTCGGCGAGGGGGTCCCGCTCCGGGGCTCCCTTGCCGGGTGCGGCGGGTTCCTTCGGGGACGCCGCCGCCGAGATGGCCAACGAGACCGAGGTGGAAGAACCCGTGTCACCCCGTGAGCAGCAGGTCGAGGAGCAGAAGCACCAGGCCCGCACCGCACGTCCGCACGACCTGAACGACATCAGCGGTGTCGACAACATGGTCGAGGAGGGCGCCCCGCTCGAGCCGTCCGACCTCGTCGAGGACGAGGACGAGGGCGGCGACGGCGCAGGCGAACAGCTGGCGGTGGCCCGGCAGGCGCTGGCCGAGCGCACCGCGGACCTCCAGCGCATCCAGGCCGAGTACCTCAACTACAAGCGCCGGGTCGACCGCGACCGCGAGCTGGTGCGCGAGAACGCGACGTACACCGCGTTGGCGCCGATCGTCGACGTGCTCGACACCATCGACCGGGCGCGCGAGCACGGTGAGCTCGAGGCGGGCTTCCAGGCCGTGGCCGATCAGCTCCAGCGGGTCGTGGCCGGCGCGGGACTCGTGAAGTACGGCGAGGTGGGCGATCCCTTCGACCCGCGCATCCACGAGGCCCTCAGCCACATCGGCGAGGATCCGGACGTGCAGGTCACCACCTGCAAGGTGATCGCCAAGGCCGGCTACCGCATCGGCGACCGCGTCGTACGCGCGGCGCAGGTGCTGGTCGTCGACCCGGTCACGAGCTGACCGCGCTCGAGCCACGCAGCACGACTGAGACAGGAACCCGCGAAAGGAGAGGGGAGGGACAGTGAGCGACAACCAGGGCATCCGTGCCGACTGGGCGACCAAGGACTTCTACGCCGAGCTGGGTGTCGACAAGAAGGCGACGCCTGCCGAGATCAAGAAGGCCTACCGCAAGCTGGCCCGCGCCAACCACCCCGACTCCAACCCGGGCGACAGCAAGAAGCACGAGAAGTTCAAGGCGATCGCCGAGGCCTACGACGTCATCGGCGACGAGGAGAAGCGGAAGAAGTACGACGAGGTCCGCGACCTGTACGGCGGCGGCGGCTTCCGCGGCTTCCCGGGCGGCAGTACGGGTGGGTCCGGCGAAGGGTTCGACCTCGGCGACCTGTTCCGCGACCGGGCGGGAGGCTTCGGCGACCTGTTCGGCGACATCTTCAGCGGTCGCGGCCGCACGCAGACGCGTACCCGTCGGGTGCGCGGTGCCGACGTCGAGAGCAGCGCCACGCTCAGCTTCATGGACGCGATGAACGGTGCCACGATCGGCCTCCGGCTGACCTCCGACACCGCCTGTCCGGACTGTCACGGCACCGGTGGCAAGCCCGGCACCCAGCCCAAGATCTGCCCGGAGTGCGAGGGCGCCGGGTTCATCGTGAACTCCACCGGCGGTGGCTTCTCGATGAACGAGACCTGCCCGCGTTGCGGTGGTCGCCAGCTGATCTACGACGAGCCGTGCCCGACCTGCCACGGCTCCGGGCGCGGCACGTCCGCGCGCACCATCCAGGCCCGCATCCCGGCGGGCGTGAAGGACGGCCAGCGCATCCGCCTGCGCGGCAAGGGAGCCCCGGGCGAGAACGGCGCACCCAACGGCGACCTCTACGTGACCGTGAAGGTGACCCCCCACCGGCTCTTCGCGCGCTCCGGCGACAACCTCACCCTCGACGTGCCGGTGTCCTTCGACGAGGCCACGCTCGGCGCGGAGATCAAGATCCCCACGCTGAGTGGAAACCCGGTGACCCTGAAGATCCCGGCAGGGACGCCGAACGGCCGCACCTTCCGGGTCCGCGGCCGTGGAGCCACGAAGAAGGACGGCACCAAGGGCGACCTGCTCGCGACCGTGCAGGTGCAGGTGCCGGCCCGGCTCAACGACGCTGCCCGCGAGGCGATCGCCGCCTACCGCGCGGCGGGCGTCGACGGCACCTTGCGCGCCAACCTCTTCGAGAAGGCCAGTGAGCGCGCATCATGAGCCGACGGACCCGCCGGGACCCCCCCGGTCCTGAGGCAGCGGTGTACGTGATCTCGGTCGCGGCGGAGCTGTCCGGCCTGCACCCGCAGACGCTGCGGTCCTACGAGCGGATGGGCCTGATCATGCCGGGGCGCACCGGGGGCGGCGGCCGGCGCTACAGCCATCGCGACATCGAGCTGCTCCGCGAGATCGCATCATTGACGTCAGGCGGCGTCGGCATCGAGGGCGTACGCCGGATCCTGGAGCTGGAGAACCAGGTCACGGCGCTCCGGGCGCGCAACGAGGAGCTCGCGGCCGAGCTCGCCGCGACGCGCGACGCACTCCGGGCGGCGCGGACCACACGGCGTACCGACCCGACCAGGCTGCCCGCGGTCAGGCAGCCCGACTCGACGGCCTCAGTCGTCGTATGGCGACGGAGGCGCGACTGAGCCCGCCGCTCATGGCGCAAGGCGCCTCAGGCTCCACCCGAGCAGGATCAGCAGCAGGCCGAGCACCACGGCCATCGCCGCCACCCCGAACGCCACCACCGACGTGAACAGACTGGCCTGCAGGAACGACGCGGTCATCACCGTGTCGCGGTTGGGGTCGTTCTGAGGGAGCTCGGCGTAGGTCTTCCCGCCGGCGATCTCCTTGGCGTGCTTGCCGATCACCATGGCCTGGGCGTACGCCGTGAACGGGCCGTTCACGCTCCTGCCGGCGAACATGTCGGCGTCGGAGGAGACCGTGATCTTCTGGTCGGACAGGGTCTGCTGGACCGCGATGTAGGCGATCACCCCGGCAATGGTGAAGATCAGGCCGGCGATCATCACCGTCAGGCCCACACCGCGGGCGTGGCTCTTGCCTCCCGATCGGGGGACAGTGGTCTCGGCTTCGGTTCGGGTCTCGGCAGGCTCGCTCATCGCTTCCTCCTCGTGTGTCGTCAGCAGACGCTGACGGGGCGGACCCGATCACCCATCCTACGATCCGGGCACGGTCGTGGCATGCGCCAACACGTCCTCCGCGGCGCGCCGTCCACATCGACAGACGGTTCAGGTGTGAGGCCCGGCCGAACGGGGTAGGACCCCCGGCATGCTGATCGCAGACAGTGGCAGCCTGACCGACGCTGCCGCCCGAGTCGATGCCTGTGCCGACGGGCTCGCAGACGTGGACGTCGCGGGCCCGTTCTCGGATGTCTCCGACGCCCTCGTCGGGTCGGAGACCAGCCAGGGTTGCCTCTGGCTCTCGACCCGCCTCGGTGCGGCCGTCCAGGTGTACGCGCAGCGGCTGCACAACCTGGCCGACGCGTCCCGCAGCACGGCCACGGACCTGACGAACACGGACCACAACGTCGCCGGCGCGTACGGCACGGGGCCGAGATGAGCGCGCTCACGATCCCCCAGGTCCGCAGCTGGCGTCCGGACGCGCTGGACACCGCCGCGTCGGCGGTCAGCGACGCCTCGACCCTGGTCGACAACCAGGCCCGATCGGTCGGCCGCGCTCTCGAGGAGGCACTGACCAACGCAGGCGGCCTCTGGGCGGACTCCGCGAGCCATCGCGCCGCCGAGGAGGCTCGGATCGGCGCCCAGCTCGCTGACGCCCTCGACACCGCCCGTGGGGCCCTGAGCAGCGGCGCCACGGACATCGGCCACGCCCGCAGCAAGCTGCTCGACACGATCTCGTCGGCCGAGTCCGCGGGGTTCCGAGTCGGCGACGACGGCAGCGTGACCGCGCCCACCCTCCCGCCGGTGATAACCGCGGTCGGCGACCCGAACGGAGCGGCGGCGGCGCGCAACCAGCACCAGCAGCAGCTCAACGACCAGGCTCACGGGATCGCCCGCGACATCGGGGTCGCGCTCGACGGTGTCGCGACCGCCGACGGCGCGACGGCGAAGGCGCTGACCGCCATCGACTTCCCACAGACTCTCGAGTCCGCGGTCGAGGCCTACCTCGACCGGGCCTCCAAGACCAAGGACCTGGTCGGCGCCCTCGGCACGGCCGGCGGCGCGGTGAGTCTCGCGCTCCTGCTGAAGAAGTCGTTCAGCCTGTTCGGCAAGTCCAAGGCGCTCGTCGACTTCCTGAAGTCCTCGAGTGCGCCGATCACCGACTACCAGACCTTCCTGCGCAACCTCGGCGCCAGCGACGACGCGATCAAGGCGTTCATCAACGGCGCCGAGGACGGCGGGTTCGCCCGGTTCCTCATCGGCAGCAGGGCCGCGACGTTCGCCGGCAGGGCGTTCCTGCCTCTCACCATCGCCACCGGCCTGCACGACGCGATCACCGGGGGCGGGTACGACGGCGCCCGCGGCTGGGCCACCCGCGGCTTCGGACTGGCGGGTGCCGTCGGCGGTGGCGCGCTGCTCGCCAGCTCAGCGGGCCTGATCGCACTCGGACCGGTCGGCCTCGGCATCGCCGGAGCCGCCGTGCTCGGCTACGGCGCGTGGACCCTCGGGAACTACGTCTACGACCACTGGGACGACATCACCGACTTCGGAGGCAAGGCGCTCGACTGGGCCGGCGACCGGCTCGGCGATGCCGCGAACGCCGCCAGCAGCGCGGCCAACTGGGCCGGCGACCAGCTCGCCAGCGTCGGGGAGGGGCTCAAGGACGCCGGACAGTCGGCGCTGCACACGGTCAGCTTCGGGCTCCTCTAAGTTGAGGCCGTGACGACCAGCACAGACGCCGACGCCGACCCGGTCTTCGTCGACATGCTGACCGACGAGGAGCTCTCGGTCGTGGCGCCGCCCGGCGCGATGCCGGTGCTGCCCTTCCTGTCCGATCTCTCCGAGCGCGAGCGCACGACGGCGCACCGCACGGCGTACCGATCCCTGGTCGCCCGCGGCATCCTCACCCCTCCCACGCCCGAGTCGATCGCCGAGGCGACGGCCCGACGCGACGGGAGCGTCGACGTCATGCTCCGGCAGGACATCCGCTCCGTCGTCGCGCTCCGCCAGGGCGCCCGGCTGGTGGTCGCGGTGGCCCGCACGACCGCGGCCGGCCAGGACTTCTGGTATGCGCACCTCGTCGACGACGTCATCCTGCTCGAGGAGGTGAGCCGCGACGGGTACCACCGGTTCGCGCTCGCACGTGCCGACCGGGTCGAGGCGCTGGCGGTCGCCGCGGCCGTGCATCCCGATGCCGGCGACGCCACCGGCGAGTCGTTGCCGGTGGTCGCGGAGGAAGGTGATCCGACTCCGCCGGCCGAGGTCCTCGAGCGGCTCGGCGAGGCGGTCGTCCGTGCCGACGTCGTCGTACGTCGGCCCGGCGACTCCGAGCCGCCGGCGTTCGCGCTGTTCACCGGTCC
>JAFMQY010000243.1 GCA_017354415.1 Nocardioides sp. | reverse complement strand
ACACCGTCCAGGCTGGCTACGCCGACGTGCACGTCCAGACCCAGGTCGTCAACCCGGACAACGCACCGGTCGACATCGTCTCGACGGTGCGCGATGCGTCCGGGAGCGACGTCGCATCGTCCAACGGCACGGATGTCCGGCTTGACCACCCGCACCTGTGGTCGACCACCGACCCGTACCTCTACACCCTGCACACCGAAGTCGTGGCAAACCAGCGGGTCGTCGACAGCTATGACACGACGTTCGGGGTGCGCTGGCTGACGTTCGACCCTGCGCACGGTGTCTTCCTGAACGGCCAGCACATCAAGCTTCAGGGTGTCGACCTGCACAACGACCAGGGCGCGCTGGGCTCCGTAGACAACTACGACGCGCTCTGGCGGCAGATGAGCATCCTCAAGAGCGAGGGCGTCAATGCGTTCCGCACCTCGCACAATCCGCCGTCCCCGGAGATGATCGACGTCTGCCAGCGGCTCGGCATCGTCATGATGGTGGAAGCGTTCGACGCCTGGAACAACCAGAAGCTGCCCTTCGACTACCACCTGTACTTCAACCAGTGGTCGGACACTGACATCGCGGAGATGGTGAACGAGGCGAAGAACTCGCCCGCGGTGATCATGTGGTCGATCGGCAACGAGATTCCCGGCTGGGGCACCAACGCCGAGATCCCCAACGAGCTGCGGCTGATCGGCGACATCAAGGCGATCGACACCACGCGACCGGTGGTCGCCGGGTCCGACAGGTACCGCAGCCTGCCCGCGCCGGGCTCTGCCGGCGAGCAGATGCTGCTGAACCTCGACGGTCTGGGGTTGAACTACAACCCCGCCCTTGTCGTGGACGGGCTGCACGCGCGCTATCCCACGAAGTTCTTCTTCGAGTCGGAGTCCTCGTCGGAGGAATCGGCGCGCGGCGTCTACCAGGACCCGGACTACATCAACACCGGCGAGAACTACACACCCGGAAAGCGGTTGCCGTCGTCGTACGACAACAACCTTGCGTCGTGGACGATGAGTGACGAGTACGGGCTGAAGAAGGACCGCGACAGGCAGTACTTCGCGGGACAGTTCATCTGGTCCGGGTTCGACTACATCGGCGAGCCCACCCCGTACGGCCAGTTCCCGGTCAAGACCTCGTCGTTCGGCACGATCGACACCGCGGGCTTCCCCAAGGACGCGTACTACGCATTCCAATCGCAGTGGACGTCGACCCCGATGGTGCACCTCGTTCCGATGAACTGGACGAACTACAAACCCGGCCAGGACGTCGAGGTGTGGGCGTACTCGAACGCCCGCAACGTCGAGCTGTTCCTGAACGGGCACTCCTTGGGCACGAAGTCGTTCGATGCCAAGACATCAACGGACGGCGTGAACTATTTCGAGACCACCGAAACCACCGGCGACGACAAGAACTACCCGTCCGGCAGTTACACCAGCCCGAACGGCAGCACGGGCAAGCTGCACCTCACCTGGCATGTGCCGTTCGAGCCGGGACAGCTGGTAGCAGTCGCGCGCTCCGACGACGGCACCGCCGTTGCCCGTGACGAGGTCGACACAGCCGGCGCCCCCTACACGGTGCGCATCACGCCGGACAAGCCGGTGCTCGCGGCTGATGGAAAGGCGCTGTCGTACCTGACCGTCGATGTCGTCGACCGTAATGGCGTGGTCGTGCCCGACGCGGACAACGCGATCACGTTCCACGTGACCGGTGCCGGCACCTTCGCCGGTGCGGACAACGGCAAGGAGGACTCTGCGGAGGGTTACCAGGCGACGACGCACACCGCCTTCAACGGCAAGGTGCTCGGCATCGTGCAGGCGGCCGAGCATCCCGGATCGGTCACGATCACTGCGTCCGGCGACGGTCTCGTGCCCGCCACGGCGACGCTGTTCACGGTCAACCAGGAGGCACGGGGGCTGGTCGGCTCGCAGGCGGCGTACCTGCGCGCCCCGTTCGGCGCCACGCCGGATCTGCCGCAGACGGTCACCGGCGTGTACGCCGACGGCAGCACCGCACCGCTGGCCGTGGAGTGGCACACCATCCCACCGGGTGGCCTGCGCAGGCCCGGCACATTCACCGTGAGCGGCAACCTGCCCGGTGGTGGCACGGCCCGTGCCGTGATCACGCTGTATGCCGCGGACAGTATCGAGCCGTACTCGACGGTGACCCCGGTCGGTGACGCCCCGTTCCTGCCCGCCGTGGCGACGCTGCGCTACACCGACGGCGTCACCGAGACTGTGCCGGTGACGTGGGACGCGATCGACCCCGCGGCGTACGCCGCGCCCGGCACGTTCACCGTCAACGGCACCGCCGCGGGCCTATCGGCCACGGCGACGGTCCGGGTCACCGCGGCGTTCACGCCGAACCAGAACATCGCCCGGGCGACCAGTCCCACTCAGCCCGGCGCGGACGCCGGCTACTCGGGCGGGCCGAACTCCGTGCCGGCCGGAATGCTCGACGGCACCACCGCGACCGGAGGCTGGTCGAACTTCTACAACAAGTCGGCGACGAACACGCTGCCCTCAGTGAGCAAGGCGCACGCCAGCGAGTGGGTGTCGGTGCGGTGGCCGAGCGGTCAGCGGATCAGCTCGGTGGTCCCCTTCTTCACGATGAGCGCCAACCGGATGCTGCCCAGCGCGGTGAGCGTGTCCTACTGGGACGGTGCGGCATGGCAACCGGTAACCGGCCAGCAGGTGCAGTGGGCGACGACGTCCAACCAGCCGACCACGATCACGTTCGACCCGGTGAGCACGACCGGAATCCGGCTCGACCTGACCAGTCCGGCGCCGAACACCTCCACGGGCTTCCTGCAGATCACGGAACTGCAGGTGCCCGCGGACGAGGTCACGGGGTAGCTGCCAACCCTGCGGCTACCCCGTGACCTCCTTGATCGCCTCGCGCCAGCGCTGGGCGTCGCGGCCCTGGCCGGGCTCGTTCATCTCGGCGAAGCGGACCACGCCGTCGCGGTCGATGAGGAACGTGCCGCGATTGGCGATGCCCGCCGCCTCGTTGAACACGCCGTACTGCTGCGCCACCGCCCCGTGCGGCCAGAAGTCCGACAGCAACGGGAACCGGTAGCCCTCGCGCTCGGCAAAGATCTTGTGTGAATACGGCGAGTCGACGCTGACCGTGATCACCTGCACGTCGTCGTTCTGGAATGTGGACAGATCGTCACGTACCGCGCAGAGTTCACCAGTGCAGATGCCGGTGAACGCGAGGGGGTAGAAGACGAGCAGCACGGCCTTCTGGCCACGGAACGCCGAGAGCGTGACCTCCTGGTTGTTTTGGTCGCGCAGCACGAAATCGGGCGCGAGCGCCCCAACCTCTATCGGCATGCTGCCTCCTAACGCTTGTCGCTACGAGCCTTCCGCGGCGCCAGCCGCGCGCCGGCCCAGTCGGCACCGATCGTGCTGAGCGACGTCTGCGACAGCCCGGCGGTAGGCGCCGCCTCGGCGATGTCCGAGGGCTCTACATAGCCCTCGCGTCCGCGTTTCGGGGTCAACAGCCAGATGAATCCGTTGTCGGCCAGTGGGCCTATTGCGTCGACCAGTACATCAGCCAGGTCGCCGTCGTCATCACGGAACCACAACACGACGATCTCGACGACCTCATCGGTGTCCTCGTCGACCATCTCCTCACCGGTGATCTCCTCGACGGCCGCGCGGAAAGCCTCGTCCACGTCGGAACCCCAGCCGAGTTCCTGCACGACCATGCCGGGAGCAAAGCCCATCCGCTCCACAATGCCCGGCGTAGCACCTCCGTCCCCTGCCACGGGGGTCGTACTCACGGCCAGGTCCTCCTCTAAGTGTTGCCGGCCAGGCGGGTCCGGGCCGGGTCGCAAGTCCATCACAGACCGTAGCGTCTGGGTATTCCTACCGCAGACCTGGCTACCGTCAACGCCGTGTGAGAGGGGACACTGGTGACTGAGCGGGCATCGTGCGAACCCTTACCCGAACAGCGGGCGAGACAAACGGCGCGATGGACGCTTCTGCCACGAGCCAGGAGGACATAGCGCGTGACCCGTGACCGCTTCAGCATCATCACCGACGGCCTACCCAGTCAGCTCCCCGACATCGACCCCAGCGAGACCCACGAGTGGATCGAGTCGCTCGATGCCGCCATAGACACCAGCGGCCGGCAGCGGGCCCGGTTCCTCATGCTCAAGCTGCTCGAACGCGCCCGCGAACGCCAAGTCGGCGTGCCGGCGCTGCGCAGCACCGACTACATCAACACCATCCCGCCCGAGCGGGAGCCGTGGTTCCCGGGGGACGAGGACATCGAGCGCCGCATCCGGGCGTATATCCGGTGGAACGCGGCGATCATGGTCTCCCGGGCTAACAAGACGGTCGGCGTGGGCGGGCACATCGCCACCTACGCCAGCGCCGCGTCCCTGTACGAGGTCGGGTACAACCACTTCTTCCACGGCAAGGACCTCGCCACCGGTATGGGCGACCAGGTCTATTTCCAGGGCCACGCTGCACCCGGCTTCTACGCCCGGGCGTTCCTGGAGGGCCGGCTCACCGAGCGCCACCTCGACGGATTCCGCCAGGAGAAGTCACACGCGCCGTTTGGGCTCTCGTCCTATCCACACCCGCGGCTCATGCCCGATTTCTGGGAGTACCCGACGGTGTCCATGGGCCTCGGCCCGATAAGTGCGATCTACCAGGCCCGATTCAACCGCTACCTAGCGGCGCGCGGTATCGCCGACACGTCCGGCTCGCACGTGTGGGCGTTCCTCGGCGACGGTGAGATGGACGAGGTCGAGTCGCTCGGCGCCATCGGTGTGGCCGCCCGCGAGGAGCTCGACAACCTCACGTTCGTCATCAACTGCAATCTGCAGCGCCTCGACGGACCGGTCCGGGGCAACGGCAAGATCATCCAGGAACTCGAGACGTACTTCCGCGGCGCCGGATGGAACGTCATCAAGGTCATCTGGGGACGTGACTGGGACCCACTGCTCGCCGCCGACGGTGACGGCGTCCTCGTCAACAAGATGAATACGACTCCGGACGGACAGTTCCAGACGTACAGCGTCGAGTCCGGCGCGTACATCCGCGAGCACTTCTTCGGCGACGACCCGCGGCTGCGCAAGATGGTCGAGCACCTCACCGACGACGACCTGCG
>JAFMQY010000242.1 GCA_017354415.1 Nocardioides sp. | reverse complement strand
CGGACGGGTGCGGCGCCGTGTCGTCGGTCGGGGTGGCCTCGTCAGCCGACCAGCATCGACGTCTGCTCCGACGCCGGCTTCTCCGCCGGCTTGCGGGGCAGGAAGAAGGCCGGGACCAGGCACAGCCCCACGAGCACCGTGGCGACCAGGAACACGTCGCCGAACGCCTGGCCCATGAAGTGGAGGCCGGCGGTCATCACGGCCGCGGCCTGTGACGGCGACAGGCCGAGCGACTCCGGAGAAGCGCCGTTCTGCAACGCCAGCGTCGGCAGCACGACCTTGTCGTGGGCGTTGTAGGCGTTGGTCAGCAGCACCGAGAACATCGCCGTACCCATCGAGACCGCGATCTGCTGGGTGATGTTCATCAATGTGGAGCCGCGCGCGATGTCGTGGTCCTTCAGGCTGGACAGCGCGGCCGTGAACACCGGCATCATCGTGGACCCCATGCCGAGACCCATGATCACGAACGCGGTGATGATGTAGGAGTACGACGTCGTGGCGTCGACGGCGATCAGCATCCCCATCCCGATGGTGTCGAGCACGATGCCGGTGAGGACCACCTTTCCGGGCCCGATCTTGTCGGCCAGGAAGCCCGCGATCGGCATCGTGACCATGGCGCCGAAGCCCTGGGGTGCCACCAGCCAGCCCGAAGAGAGCGGCGTCTCCCCGCGCACCTGCTGGAAGTAGAGCGTGAACAGCAGCGAGGCCCCGAAGAACGCCATCGCGAACAGCGTCATCGTGATCACGGCGACGGTCATGTAGCGGTTGGTGAACAGTCGCAGCTGCACCAGCGGGTGGATGTTGTGCTTGCGCAGGGCCCACGGAACGAACGACGCGATCAGCGCCAGCCCGATGATCGTCGGGATGACGACGTTGCCGGTGTACATCGTGCCGTGCTGCTGTTTGGCCGCCGGGATCGACGAGATGCCGTACAGGAACAGCGCGAGGCCGGGAGACAGCAGCAGCATGCCCACGAAGTCGAAGCTCTCCGAGGGGTGCACCTCGTCGCGGTCGAGGATGAACCAGGCGTAGATCGCGGCGACGATGCCGATCGGGACGTTGATCAGGAAGATCCAGTGCCAGGAGGCGATGTCGATCAGCCAGCCACCGAGGATCGGGCCGAAGATCGGGCCGAGCAGCATCGGGACGCCGAGGATCGCCATCACCCGCCCGAGGCGCTCGGGCCCGGCGGCGCGGGTCAGGATGGTCATCCCGAGCGGCATGAGCATGCCGCCACCGAGACCCTGTAGCACCCGGAAGCCCACGAGCATCTCCAGCGACGTGGCCGTCGAGCACAGCGCCGAGCCCGCCGTGAACAGCACGATCGCCATGATGTAGAGCCGCTTGGTGCCGAACCGGTCGGCCGCCCAGCCGGTCAACGGGATGACGGTCGCCAGCGCCAGCGTGTACGCCGTAGCCGTCCAGGCGACCTGGGCCTGGGTCTTGTCGAAGGTCTCCTGGAAGGTGCGCTGGGCGACGGCGACGACCGTGATGTCGAGGATCGACATCACCGCGCCGAGGACCACGACCCCCGCGACGGCCATCACTCTGCCGTCGAGCTTCCCCCCGTTGTGTCTGGGAGCGGTGGCCGTGCCCCCGAACTCGCTCTCGATCTCAGTGCTCATACGTCGATCTCCCCTGTGATTTCGTAACTCTTCGAGACTAGGGACTGCCGCCGACAGCGGGCGAACCGTTTATGAACCGGCAGTGAATGATGGAACCCGCGCCCAGCGCCAAGTGTTCCGCCCGCGCTCAAGGTTCGAGCGGCGGGGTCGGCAGGACCGCTGGAGCGTCCGTCGTCGCCGCCTCGGCGGGGACGAGGACGGCCGGGCTCGAACGGCGTACGTCATCGGCGATCTGGCGCCGCAGCGTCACCACGAGGTACGCCGCCGCGGCCGCCGTGACCAGGGCCATCACCGTGAAGATCTGGCGGTAGCTGAGCAGCACGACCAGGAGTGACCCGAGGGCCAGCGAGATCGCCTGGGGCGTGGCCATCACGACCTCGACCGCCGTCGAGACCCGCCCCATGATCGCCTGTGGGGTCCGGCGCTGGATCAGGGTCATGAACGCCACCATGATCAGCGGCAGCGAGGCGCCGAACACGCCCGCGCTCAGGCAGACGACCACGAAGCTGTGCGTCCCGGCGATCACCAGGATCCCGATCGCGAGCAGCACCAGGCCGACGACGCACGCGGCCACCTCGCCGATCCGCTTGACCACCCAGCTCGAGGACAGTCCCCCTGCGACCGCCCCGACTCCCTGGACCGAGACGATCACCGACACGAAGGTGGCGGGTCGGTCGAAGGCGTCGAGAAGCGCATAGACCGCGGACTCGGTGAAGCCCAGGACCAGGATGCACATGGCGAAGCCGATCAGCACGTGCCTGAGCACGTGCTCATGGGCCAGGTGCCGCATGCCCGAGGTCATCTGGGCCCAGAAGTGGGACTCCTCCACCGCTGGTGGATCCTCGTGGACCGCGAGGGCCGCGATCACGGTGGCCGCCACGAAGAACGAAGCGGCGTCCAGGACGGCCACCGCCCAGCCGCCGAGCCAGGTGAAGAGCAGGGCGCCGACCAGCGGCCCGAACAACCGGAACGACTCCTTGGTCGTCTGGAGGGACGCGTTGGCGTCGACCAGCATCTCTTCCGGCATGAGTTCCTTGAGCAGCCCGTTCAGGGCGGCCGGCAGGACGATGAAGGAGACGCCGTACAGGGCCGCCACGACCCAGATCACCCAGACCTGACCTGCCCCGCGAACGAACACCAGGGGCAGCACCATCAGTCCGGACAGCACGTGTCCCCAGACCAGGAGCGGCTTCCTACGTGCGCGGTCGATCCCGACGCCCATCAGCGGGGCGAAGAGGGCTGGGATCACCATGAAGAAGAAGGTCAGACCGGCCTGGGCGTTGGAGCCGGTGATCGTCTTCACCCACATCGAGAGCACCAGCAGCATCACCGAGTCGCCGAACATCGACGCGGTCAGCCCGGCGTACAGGCGGGGGAAGCCCGCCTGGCGGAAGGCCTGTTTCACGACGCGTCGGCTCCAGCGTCAGCCGCCTCGGGCACCGCCGCGACGCCGGGCAGGAGCAGGGGTGCGCCCCAGGAGACGAGCTCGCAGAGTCGAGAGCCCGCGGGGCGCTTGCTCGGGTCGGTGAGCCGGTCGGCGTACCGCTCGAGCATGGCGCGGATCTCGAGATTCAGCTCGTCGAGCTCCTCGACCGTCAGCCACGAGGCGGACTGCGTGGAGCTCGCGGCCTCGGACCACTCGTGCTCGCCGTCGTCGTGGAGCTGGGTGCGTGCCTGCTGGAAGCGGGTGACCTGGCGCTGCAGCAGGAGCTCCTCGAGCGCTCGTCCGGCGCGGAGCTCGGTGGGGCTCGCGTCCGCGTCGTCCCAGGCCAGACCGACCGAGCTCACCTGCCACGGTCGCTGGCGCCCGATCCCGCCGCCCGCCTCCTCGACGAAGGCGTGCTCGGCCAGCTTGCGCAGATGCCAGGAGCAGTTCGCCGGAGTCTCGTCGAGCCGGTCGGCCAGCTCGGTGGCGGTGAGGGGTCCGTCGACGGTGAGCAGCTCCATGATCCCGATCCGCACCGGGTGGGCGAGCGCCTGGAGCTCGCGTGGGTCGCTCAGTCGGCGGTACGACGTACCCTGCGGAGCCGGGTCCCCCCGTCCTGCTGTTTGTCCGGCGGCCGGGCCCGCCGCTTCGCCCGTCGCCTGGTCTGACCTCTGCGTCGCGTCGTCACGGCGCCCTCCATCGCTCGACATGAGTCGAAACTATCCTTTCGAAAGAGTTCTTGCAATAGATCGTCCGCCGGATAGTCCCCGACGTTCTGGCTGGGTCCAGGCGCGATGGGGCAGCCATTACGTCGGGGACTATCCCGCAGGAGTCGTCTGTCCGCGGGGCTGGCTAGGTTCGGGGAGTCCTGAGGAGGTGCCGGTGAGCTTCGTCCCGCTGTCCGGGCCGGCGACCCTGCACGCCGCTGCGATGCCGCGCGACGGCACGGTCGAGTTCACCGACGCAGCGGCGGTCGGGCGCACGATCTCCCTGCCGATCCGGGCCGCGCTCCCGGTGCTGGCCAAGGCCCGGGCCGACGACGACGCACATCCGTCGGTCGCGTTGTTGGCTGCGGCTTCGTTGCTGGCCATGAGGTTCGTCGCGGCGGGGAAGTTCGAGCCGGCCGACGGCTCCTGGCGGCTGGCCTCGCTCGACCCCGACGACACCGAACGGCTCCGCCGCCTCGCCGAGTCGCGCGCGTACGACGGGGTCACCGCCGCGGAGGCCGAGACCGTCGTACGCCGTGTGGTCGACGCCGTGGTCGACACCATGCCGCGGACCCCGCCCGCCCAGGCTGTCTCGCGATCCCCGCGTCCGGCCACGTCGACGGTGAGCGGCAGGGAGCGGCCCGAGGACGCCTTCAGCCGGCGCCTCCAGGCGTTGGTCGCCCGTCATCGGGGCGAACCGGTCGACCTGCCGCAGCTGGTCACCCTGTCGCTCCGGGTCGAGGCCGACGAGGAGGAGCTCGTCGCCGGCGGGTGCCGGATCGTGCTCCAGGTGCACGACGAGCGCGACTCGCTCCACGTGCGTGACGCCGCGAGCCTGTGGCTCGACCCGCCGTCGGTGCACGGCTTCGGCGATCGGGCTCGCACCCACGCCACACTCGCCCTCCGCGACGCCGCCCGCGCCTGGCCGCCGCTGGACCGGCTCCTCGAGCTGCGGGTGCCCGACCAGCTCACCCTGGACGCCGACGACCTGGTCAGCCTGCTCGAGGACGGCGTGGCCGCACTCCGTGCGCAAGGTGTCGATGTCCTCTGGCCTCGCAGCCTGGGTCGCGACCTGAAGGCGACCGCCTCGCTCGACCGGGTCCCCGGGAAGCGCGATGCGCAGCTCGTCGAGGGCGTGCTCAGCGGAGACGCCCTGTTCGCCTTCAACTGGCAGGTCGCCCTGCGCGGTGAGCCGCTCACCGAGGCGGAGATGGCCGAGATCGCGCGGGCGTCGTCTCCGATGCTGCGGCTGCGCGGCGGCTGGACCGTCGTCGACCCTTCGATCGCTCGCAAGGCGCGCAAGCGGCTGATCCGCACCGTCACGCCGGCCCAGGCGGTCGCGGCCGCCCTCACCGGCGTCGT
>JAFMQY010000337.1 GCA_017354415.1 Nocardioides sp. | reverse complement strand
GACGCCATCTTCGACGAAGAGACACAGACGTGGATCTCTCGGGCCGAGGTCGCCGAGATTGGCTTCACGGCGTTCGCCTCGGCCAAGAAGGCCGACCGGGTGCCCGGCCGGCTGATCGTGCGCCGGATCCCCGACCTCAACGCCGAGAAACACAAGGCAGCAGGCCAGGACACCCTGTTCGACACCTGGCGCTTCCACGCCTTCTTCACCACCGCCGACCCCGCCCTCCTCGACACCGTCGCCGCCGATGCGACCCACCGCCATCACGCCGTCATCGAGCAGGTCCACTCCGACCTGAAGAACTCCGCCTTGGCGCACCTGCCCTCGGGGGCGTTCAACGCCAACGCCGCGTGGCTCGTGCTGGCGGTCATCGCGTTCAACCTCACCCGCGCCGCCGGCACCCTCGCAGCCCCAGACCTCGCGCGAGCGACCACCGCAACGGTCCGCCGCAAGCTGATCAACGTACCCGCCCGCGTCGCGTCCTCCGCGCGCCGCATCACCCTGCACCTACCAACGTCCTGGCCCTGGCAGATCGCCTGGACCACGGTGTTCGACCGGGTCAGCGACCCGCCGCCAGTCCTGACAGCCTGACCAACCAGCAGCCACCACTGCGCGACCCGAGGAACACCGTGGAACAACCCGGACAGCGAGGTCCGGCAGAACGGCGCGCCCCCACGGTCTACTCCACAACCGGCCCCCATCACACGCTCGACGCCCACGCCCATCGGTGGATCGAGGCTTAGTTCCGCCGAGTCAGGGGTTTGTCCCGCATCGACGTCACGAAGTCACCACTCGCGCGGATCAACCCCCCACTCGCGCGGATTAAGTGCCGACTCGCGCGGACTAACCCCCGACTCGGCGGGTCACTCCCACTCGATCGTGCCGGGAGGCTTGGAGGTGATGTCGACGGCGACCCGGTTGACGTCCTCGACCTCGTTGGTGATCCGGGTGGAGATCCGTTCGAGGAGTTCGAAGGGCAGGCGGGCCCAGTCGGCGGTCATGGCGTCCTCGGAGGTGACCGGTCGAAGGACGACGGGGTGGCCGTAGGTCCGGCTGTCGCCCTGGACGCCGACGGAGCGTACGTCGGCGAGCAGCACGACCGGGAACTGCCAGATGTCGCGGTCGAGGCCGGCGTTCGTGATCTCCTCGCGGGCGATCGCATCCGCCTCCCGGAGGATGTCGAGCCGCTCCCGAGTCACCTCGCCGATGATGCGGATGCCGAGGCCCGGACCGGGGAACGGGTGGCGCCAGACGATCTCGGGCGGCAGGCCGAGCTGCTCACCGACGAGTCGGACCTCGTCCTTGAACAGGGTGCGCAGCGGCTCGACGAGCTCGAACTCGAGGTCCTCGGGCAGGCCGCCGACGTTGTGGTGGGACTTGATGTTGGAGGTGCCGGCGCCGCCGCCGGACTCCACGACGTCGGGGTAGAGCGTGCCCTGGACGAGGAAGGCGACCTTCTCGCCCTGCGCCTCCGCACTCTGCTCGAAGCTCTTGGCCAGGATCTCGGCCTCCGCGGCCTCGAAGACCCGGATGAACTCCCGGCCGATGATCTTGCGCTTCTCCTCGGGGTCCGAGACGCCGGTGAGTGCGTCGAGGAACTGCTTCTCCGCGTCGACGACCTTCAGCTCGGCGCCGGTCGCGGCGACGAAGTCGCGCTCGATCTGCTCGGTCTCCCCCTTGCGCATCAGGCCGTGGTCGACGTAAACG
>JAFMQY010000111.1 GCA_017354415.1 Nocardioides sp. | reverse complement strand
GCCCGAGCGAAGGGAGGAACCCGACTGAAGACCACCTGAACCCCCCAGCGAAGGGTGGGGACTTTCAGTTGGCCACCAGCGGGGACCGCAACGTGGCCATTGACATCCCCAATGGCAATAACACCCCGGCGGGAAGATGCAGGGCAGCGCCGCCGCCGCGACTCGCGGATCGCTCGCTGGGGCGATCTTTTCACAGCGACCACGGCTCGGTCCACACGTCCATGGACTACGCCAAGATCCGCGGGAAATCCGGGTCACGCAGTCCATGGGCGCCGTCGGGCCCAGCTGACAACGCGCTCGCGGAGTCGTCAAGGCCTGATCAACCATCGCGTCCAAGATCCGGGGTAGGCCCCAGTGGATCAGTCACCGAGTACTGCACCGTCGAGGCGTGTGACGGGATGGCCGAGCGACCGTGATGGCGTTCCGCGCGCGACCGCGGCGATGACGCACTTCAACACCTAAGTTTCCCTTCGCCTTCGTTCCGAGCTGTCCTGTCCGAGCTGGCCCCGATGCCCGGCGCCGCGTCAGTATGGCTCAGATGGAGGTCACAGCGCGTCGAAGCGGCAGCCAACCAACCAGAGCGATTCACGTCGTCCGCCGACACCGTACTCGTGGGTGTGGGTGTTACGAGAGCTGCGGGATCACCTCGGCCGCAAGCCGCTCCATCTGCTCCCGGTCCTCAGCCACACTTGTCCCGAGCGGGTTGAGCACGAGCAGTTCGGCACCCGCGTCGGCGACCTCGCGTAGCCCTGCGACGACATCTTGCGGCGTGCCGCAGACCGGGACGTCCTTGATGCCCGGAACGGCTCCGCCGTACAGCCGGTCCAGCCCTTCGGCCACGGCCGCGCGAGCGCGGTCGGCGTCGTCATCGACGGCGAGGTAGACGCGCTTGCCGATCGGATAGGACGCGGGATCGCGGCCCTGTGCGGCCAGCTCACTACGCAGAGTCACCACCTGGTCGGCGAACTGCGCTGTGGACGTGGAGCCTGCCCCCAGGAACGCGTCCCCGAGTCGCACGGCCCGTGCCAGGGCCCGCTGGGAGCTGGCGCCAAACCAGATCGGCGGATGCGGCCGCTGCACCGGCTTGGGCTGGATCGGCAGCCCATTGACCTCACGGAACCGACCATGGAAGCTCACCTCGGTCGGATCGGCCCAGGCCGCCTTCATCAGCTCCAACGCTTCGACGAAGTACCCGACGAAGGTTTGTCGCGCGACTCCGAACGCCTCGAACGGACGGAAACCGCCGCCCGGCGAGACGCCCACATCGAGCCGCCCGCCACTGAGCCGGTCGACGGCGGTAATAGCCGCCGCCAGTTGCAGCGGATCGTGCTGTGGCACGACCAGGACCGCTACCCCCAGCCGCAGGTTGGTCGTGCAAGCTGCCGCGTAGGCGAGTGTCTCCAACGGAGCCAGCATCGGTGTCGGCCCGATGGCCTGCTCCATCACCCAGCCTCCGGCAAACCCGAGCTCTTCGACACGGCCCAGATAGGCCTTCAGATCCTCGAGGTTCAGCGCGTCGGTGGCCAACTGTGGGATCGAGGCAGCGCAACGCATGCCCTAGAAGGTAGTCGCTCCGTCCGGGCGTGCCCCGCTTACGTGGCGCATCGGTCGCCGATCCCCACCGGGTAGACGATCACCAGCGCAGCCGGGTGCCCGGCCGGCTAGCCCGGCCCGACTGTCGGTCAGGGTCCTTCGCGGACAGCTCCCACGTGGACGGGGACCGAACCTCGTCGGACACTCCATTGAGCGCGCGAGTGGATCCCGCCCGGCTGCCGTCCAAGTTCCCTGCCGAAGCCAGGGCGAAGGTCCCCGTGCACACCGACACGATCCGACAAGCCCCTTCCGCCAGACGTGCTACCTCGCGGACCAGGCCCTCATCGACGAAGAGGTTCCAACTCGGTGACCCAGCACCAACGTCCGGGGCGACGGTGGTCGTGATCTGGGATCGGCTACGGCTCGACGGCTCCCAGGACCCTGCTGACCAGGCCGTACCCCTTGGCTTCCTCGGCCGTCAGGACGATGCCGGCCCGGAGGTCATGGTCGATCGCCGTTGTGTCGCGGCCGCTGACCGTCGCGATGCGCTCGACCAGCACGGCCACGGCGTGCTCGTGCCCCTCGACCTGGGCGGCCACCTCTGGGGCAGATCCCTGTGCCGACACGTGCGGCAGGCGGAGGACGAAGGTCGCGTGCCGGTGTGCGTGCCGCTCCGGTGCCGCACACACGACCGCCACCGCAGGGCCGGACATCGGGCCGGTGACCACCGCGCGTACTCGGGCCCGGATCAGGTCCATCCCGGCTGCCAGCGCCAGCGACGGCTCGAGCTCGGAGTCCCGGAACGACAGGTGCAGGTCGATCGGACGGGTGTGGTCGGTGCGGTCGAGCAGCAGCAGCTGTGCCGAGACCCGCCCCGCCTTCTCGGCGTCGAGGTTCCCCGTCGCGAGGATGACGCGCTGGTCGAGCAGCCGGTCCAGGATCAGCCGCTCGACCCAGGTGGGGTCGGGCTCCTCCCAGGTCGGGAGGATGGGCGCCGGCGGCGGGCTCGCGGGGGACGGCTCGTGGGGAGTGTCCGGTGGAGCATACGGCGGGTAGGGCGGTTGATCGGGCCTGCGGGGCACTTCGGGCGGCCAGGGCCAGGTATCGGTCGCGGCGCTGGGCTTCCAGGAACGGGTCATCACACCCTCCTCCGATGTCTCTTCACCCAGCGTGCGTCGTCGGCGTGGAAGACCGAAGGCGTGAGCCGGGTCATGCGTCCCTCAGCAGAGCTCATGGCGGTATGGCGGGTCTGCGCCGGGCGGGAGGCGCTGGCCGCGCCCCTGGCGCAGAGCTCGCAGATCGCCGGGGAAGGCTTACCCACGTGGCTTCGAACTCCTCCGACGCCCGCCGGGCTACATCGTCCGACGCCGCGGTGTAGAGGGGTTTGAGATCGGCGGCGATCTGGCCCCAGTACTTCTTGGTGACATGGCGGAAGCTGTTGCGGATCAGTTGGATCAGGCAGATGTGCACGAACCGTGGCCGGACGGGCCGACCCGACCGAATCCCGCAGCCGATTCAGGCCGTCACAGACCACGAAGACGATGCGATGGTCTCCGTGGCGACCGCCGTACCAGGTGCACCCTGAGCACCCGGCGTTCGGAGTCCGCATCCCGCACGGCATCGGGCACGTCTGGAGCGAGGTCATGAGGCCAACCGAGCGTGTTCCCCTTGCTCGGATGGGGCGTGCGTGTCATGACTTACCCCTTTGGACGAGGAGACCTCCATGAAGGCGCTCTGGCAGGAGCAGTACGGCGGCCCCGAGACCCTCACTGTCCGTCAGGAGCCGATTCCCGCCCCAGGCAGCGGTGAGGTGCTCGTCCGGGTGCGGGCCGCGAGCATCGACCTCGGCACCCACCATCTGATGGCCGGCCTGCCGCTGGTGATGCGGCTCGGTACCGGGCTGCGCGCTCCCCGGCAGCACGTCCCCGGCCGCGCGTTCGCCGGTGTGGTCGAGGCCGTCGGCGAGGGGGTGATCCGTTTCGTGCCGGGCGACGCGGTTCTCGGCACCGCCTCCGGGTCCCTCGCCGAGCTCGCGGTGGCGCGCGACGACAGGCTGGCACCGAAGCCAGCGAGTCTCGGCTTCGCGGAGGCCGCGGCGCTCCCCGTTTCGGCGGTCACCGCGCTACAGGGACTGCGTGACGTCCGCAGGATCGAGCCCGGCCAGTCGGTGCTGGTGATCGGCGCGTCCGGTGGCGTGGGGATCTACGCCGTCCAGCTGGCGCGAGCGTTCGGCGCCGGTCGGGTCGATGCGGTCTGCAGTGGCGCCAAGGCCGACCTTGTCCGCTCGCTCGGCGCAGACGACGTCGTGGACTGCAGCCGGGGCGAGCTGGATGCGGAGGGGCGCCGCTGGGACCTGGTGCTCGACATCGCCGGCAACCGCCCGGTCGCCGCCCTGCGACGCCTGCTGACCCCGCGCGGCACCCTGGTGTCGTCGGGGGTGAGGGTGGCGGCCGATGGTTCGGCGGCATGCAGCGCCCGCTGGGGGCGGCCGCGCTCTCACCGCTGGTGCGCCACCGGCTGGCAATGTACGTCGCCCGCGGGAACGGCCGCGACCTGGCGACCCTCGGTGAGCTCGCCGACGCGGGGCAACTCATCTCGGCCGTCGACGGCCCCTACCCCTTCGAGGAGGCCGCTTTGGCCATCGCACGGCTCGAAGCCGGTGCGGCGCGGGGCAAGGTCGTGGTCACCCTCGGCGATGCCTGACCTCGAACTCATCTCGACGGAGGCGTCTCCGACGTGTCGCAACTCGCTCCCTTGTCTCCGCTGGGCCGGCGGCGCTGGTCCTGGAGCTGGCGCTGATCCACCGGGGTGCCCATGAGCAGGCGTCCGGAACCGTCGGGTCAGGGGGCCGATGAGCTTCGAGGTCGGACTCGAACCGGCAACGCTTCGCGCGCGCACCTGTCGCTCGTGACCGACGACCTCTACGACGACGCGCCGGCCTCTTGGACGCCGAGCCGGCGTTCGCGCTGGGGTCGACCCAGGTGGGCGGTAACCCATCGGCGGCGCTGGTCATTGCGGCAGCTGGGTGCGCTTACGAGGACCGCCTGCCCAGTCAGCGAGAGCCAGTCCGCGACCGACCACGACGCCGAGGGGTCAAGCCCCGTGCGTGACCTCACGAACGTCGTCACGTCGCCCACCTGGACCCGGGTGGCGGATCGTGGCATCCCAGGTCGTGGCGAACCGCACAGGATGCCCCTGGAATTCGCGAGGAAGCTTCTGCGCCAAGACCGCGTCGACACGTGCCGCGAGCTCGGTCGGGACCAGCAGGTTGAGGCGGAGGCCCCAATCGTGGTCACGGGAAACAACGTCGTCATAGCCCAGTACGTCGGGGCCGGAGCCGAGCCGCGCAGCGGCATAAGGCAGACCCGGCCACTCGGCGTCCAGAATCGGTTGGACCACGCCTCGGAAATAGGCGAGCGCAAGAGCGACACCGGCACCCTCCACGCAGGAATTCTGACAGCCATGCCGCCCTGGCAAGGGCGGCGTGGCAGGCGCCAACCGGCGGTCTTCCGCATGCGTCACCCACCGGGGAAGCGGCCCCGTCTCACGTTCGAGCAATCCGCGACCACCTGCCGGATGAACGTCGTCTACCGAAGGGTCGGCACCATCGCCGCGAGATGCCCACGTGGAGGGTCCACTGCCCCCGGCCTCGGGAGCCAGCCCACGGCTCTCGCCGAGGTTCGGCACCGCCGTCCCCGAGCAAGACTCGCCACACCATGGGTTCATCCACAAAGGAGCCTGGGGGTCTAGCGCCCGGCCAGAAGTGCAGTGTTAGATGCTTCCGCAAGTCACAGAGAGTGAGGGTGCCGGGACGTCCGTTCCGGCACCCGCGTCGCGTCGGGGCCTCGACCACTCTCCCCGACTCGCTCCCCCTTCACGAATGCGCGAATGCGCGGCCCATCGCGTCAGCCTCGGCTGCCGCCAGACCTCAAGGAGAGAACCCCATGTTCAGACGATGCATCGGCGTGGCCGCGGTCGCGGCCGCACTCGTCGCGTCCGTCTCGATCGCCAGCCCGGCATCGGCCGCCCAGGCCGTCGAGTGCAACGGAACCCTCAGTCTCGGCGACGCGCCGCAGACCCGCGTCATCGTGAAGGCCGGCGCTTCGTGCACGGTCGTCGACTCCACCATCAAGAGTCTCCGGGCACTGCCCGGCTCGGTGGACGTCTTCGTCGTCGACTCCGACGTCACCCGCAACCTCATGGTCCGAGGCGCGACCGGCACCGTCCAGATCGGCCCCGCCGACTGCAGGTTCGACCCGAACATCGGCAACAACATCGTCGTCCGCAACTCGCACAACGTGCTTGTCTGCTTGATGTCGGTCGACAACAACATCACCGTGCGCAACAACGACGGTCGCGTCACCATCCGCGACAGCTCGGCCGGCAACAACATCAGGGCCAACCGCAACCTCGCCTACAACGAGCAGCCCGGAGACGCCGCCCACGTCAACCCCGGCGCCATCCGAATCCTCCGCAACACCGCCGACAACCACATCGTCGCCCGCGGCAACGACGCCTCCCGCGACGTCATCGCCCGCGACAACACACCCGACGCCGACATCGCCTGACCGAACACCCCTGACGCATCACCAGCCGAGTGCCCGAGTCCGGAAGGACCCGGGCATTCGCGTCTTCCTGCCCTCGACCTACCGACCATCCCCGACGAGACTGGGGGGCAGCGTCCGCGGCCTGCGTCGGGACGAACCACAGTCCCGTACGAGGTCGCCGCCGCCCACTGTCGAGCGAGTCGGAAGGACACCCCATGACCACGAACAGCGCGACGACTACCCAGGCCCTCGGCGCGGACGAGCTACGACGCATCGACGCCTGGTGGCGCGCCGCCAACTATCTGTCAGTCGGGCAGATCTACCTGATGGGCAACCCGCTCCTCCGCGAGCCGCTGCTCCCCGAGCACGTGAAGCCCAGACTCCTCGGGCACTGGGGGACCACCCCGGGACTGAACTTCGTGTACGCCCACCTCAACCGGGCGATCATGCAACGCGACTTGGACATGATGTACGTGATGGGACCGGGCCATGGCGGGCCGGGGCCGGTCGCCGCGGGCTATCTCGAAGGCACCTACACCGAGGTCTACCCCGACATGTCCCAGGACGTGGAGGGGATGCGACGGCTGTTCACGCAGTTCTCGTTCCCCGGGGGCATCCCCAGCCATGTCGCCCCGGAGACTCCCGGCTCGATCCATGAGGGCGGCGAGCTCGGATACGCCCTCACCCACGCGTACGGCGCGGCGTTCGACAACCCCGACCTCGTCGTGGCTGCCATCGTCGGCGACGGCGAGGCCGAGACCGGCCCGCTGGCCGCGAGCTGGCACAGCACGAAGTTCGTCAACCCCGCGCGCGACGGCGCCGTCCTGCCGATCCTGCACCTGAACGGCTACAAGATCGCCAACCCCACGATCCTCGCGCGGATCCCGGAGCAGGAGCTGGAACGGCTGCTGCGCGGCTACGGACACACGCCGTACTTCGTCGCCGGCGACGAGCCCGAGGCGATGCACCAGGCCTTTGCCGCCACGCTGGACCACGCACTCGACCAGATCCGCGACATCCAGGATCGCGCGCGATCGGGGGAGCTGGCCGAGCGTCCGTCGTGGCCGATGATCGTGCTGAAGAGCCCCAAGGGATGGACCGGGCCCAAGGACGTCGACGGCAAACGCATCGAGGGCTCCTGGCGCTCGCACCAGGTGCCGTTCGCCGACGCCCGCCAGGACGACGGCCACCGGGCGGTCCTCGAGGACTGGCTGCGCAGCTACCGCCCCGAGGAGCTCTTCGACGAGTCCGGAGCGCCGGTGACCGAGATCCGTGAGCTGCACCCCGTCGGCGAGCGACGCATGAGCGCCAACCCCCATGCGAACGGCGGAGTCCTGCGCGTCGATCTCCGGCTCCCCGACTTCCGCGCGTACGGCGTGCCGGTCACCGAGCCGGGATCCGGCGCGGTGGAGTCGACCCGGGTGATGGGGACGTTCCTGCGCGACGTGATGGCCCAGAACATGGACCGCTTCCGGCTGTTCTCCCCTGACGAGAACAACTCCAACCGGCTCCAGGACGTCCTCGAGGTCACCAACCGCACCTGGAACGCCGAGACGGTCGACGACGACGACCGCCTCGCGCCCGACGGCAGGGTGATGGAGATCCTCTCCGAGCACACCTGCGAAGGGTGGTTGGAGGGCTACCTGCTCACCGGGCGGCACGGGTTGTTCGACTGCTACGAGGCGTTCATCCACGTCATCGACTCGATGTTCAACCAGCACGCGAAGTGGCTGGAGACGAGCAACCACATCTCATGGCGCAGTCCGATCTCGTCGCTGAACTACCTCCTCACCTCACACGTGTGGCGGCAGGACCACAACGGTTTCTCCCACCAGGACCCCGGCTTCATCGACCACGTCGTGAACAAGAAGGCCGGCGTGATCAGGGTCTATCTCCCGCCCGACGCGAACTGTCTGCTCTCGGTGACCGACCACTGTCTGCGCAGCAAGCAGTACGTCAACGTGATCGTGGCCGGCAAGCAGCCGGCGTTGCAGTACCTCGACATGGACGACGCGGTGATCCATTGCACCAAGGGGATCGGCATCTGGGACTGGGCCTCGACGTACCCCGACCAGGAGCCCGACGTGGTCATGGGCTGTGCCGGTGACATCCCGACCATGGAGACGCTGGCAGCAGTCGAGCTCCTTCGCGGTTTCTTCCCCGACCTGCGGATCCGGGTGGTCAACGTCGTCGACCTCATGCGGCTGCAGGACGACCGGGAGCATCCGCACGGACTCGGGGACTCCGACTTCGACGCGCTCTTCACGCGGAACAAGCCGGTGATCTTCGCCTACCACGGCTACCCGTGGCTGATCCACCGCCTCACCTACCGCCGCACCAACCACCCCAACTTCCACGTGCGCGGCTACAAGGAGGAGGGCACGACCACGACGCCGTTCGACATGACGGTGCTCAACGACCTCGACCGCTACGACCTCGCGATGGATGTCATCGACCGGGTGCCGGGTCTACAGGAGCGGGGCGGCCAAGCGAGGGAGTGGCTGCGAAACCGCCTGATCGAGCACCACCAGTACATCCGCATCCACGGCGAGGACCTGCCCGAGGTGCGGAACTGGCAGTGGGGCGGCGCACGAGGAGAGCTGCACACCGCTGATACGGCGAGTGACCTTCCCGAGGGCTGACCGCGGTGCGCGTCCTGGTGGTCAACACCGGCTCGAGCAGCCTCAAGCTCAGCGCGCTGGACGACGACCGCCTCATCACCTCGTTCACGGTCGAGAGGTGGGAGGGCGTCGACGACCTCGACCCGCTGCGGAGCTTCCTGTCCGAGACAGGTGAGGTCGACGCGGTGGGCCATCGCGTCGTGCACGGCGGTCCTCGGTACCGGACCTCGATGCGCGTCGACGACGACGTGCTCGCCTACATCGAGTCCGTGGCCAACCTCGCACCGCTGCACAACCCCCCAGCGGTCGCAGGGATCCGCGCCGTCTCGCGGCTGCGTCCCGAGCTGCCGGCGGTGTGCGCCTTCGACACGGCGTTTCACGCGACCATCCCCGACGACGCGGCGACGTACGCACTGCCGCGAAAGTGGAACCACTGGTACGCGCTGCGACGCTACGGGTTCCACGGGCTTTCGCATGCCTACGCCGTACGCCGTGCGGCCGAGCTGGTCGGTCGGGTGCCGGAGTCGGTGCGGGTCGTGACCTGCCATCTGGGCGCGGGCTCGTCGCTGTGCGCGGTCCGGGACGGACGATCGGTCGACACCACGATGGGATTCACGCCGCTCGACGGCCTGGTCATGAGGACCCGCGTGGGCTCGGTGGATCCGGGCCTGTTGCTGTGGCTGCTGGAGAACGCGAACACCGACGTGGCGACGCTCCGTCACGTGCTCGAGCACCAGTCCGGGCTCAAGGGCCTGTCGGGCACGTCCGGAGACCTGCGTGACGTGGTCGCGGCACGTGCCGACGGCGACGCGGACGCGGGGCTGGCGATCGACGTGTTCGTGCACCGCCTGGTCAGCGAGATCGGTGCCATGGTGGCGAGCGCGGGTGGACTCGACCTGCTCGTCTTCACCGGTGGTATGGGCGAGAACTCCCCGGAGCTCCGGGACGCCGCCGCCGAGCGGCTCGGGTTCCTGGGGGTGATGCTCGACCCCGAGGCGAACGGCGCCACTTCTGACGCCGATGTGTCGGCAGCCGAGGCGAAGGTGAGGACGGTCGTGGTCACGGCGCGCGAGGACGTCCAGGTCGCCCGCGAGGTACGCCGTACGCTCGCCTGATCCTGCGCCGAGCCCGAGGCGAGGGGAGCCGACGACCGGGGTCTATCCTCCGACACGTGTCGGAAGACCGCGGGGACCGGCCGGACGCCGAGTCGGGGGTGGTGCAGACGCTGGGTGACGACGCCCGGCGAGCCCTGGTCGCGCTGCTGGAGGCGAACCGCGCGATCGTCCGCGACCTCGACCTGCCCGTTCTGCTCCGGCGGATCGTGGAGGCCGCGGTCGATCTGGTCGGTGCGGAGTACGGCGCGCTGGGCGTGGTCGCGGCGGAGGGCGCCGGCCTCGAGGAGTTCATCCATGTCGGCGTCGACGACGCCACGGCGGATGCGATCGGCCACCTCCCCGAGGGGAAGGGCCTGCTCGGTCTGCTCATCGAGCGGCCCGAGGTGATCCGGCTCGACGACCTGTCCTCCCACCCGCGATCGGTCGGCTTCCCGGAGAACCACCCCGCGATGCGCGGCTTCCTCGGGGTGCCGGTACGGGTCCGTGACGAGGTGTTCGGGAACCTCTACCTGACCCGCACCGACGACCGCCCGTTCAGCTCCCATGACGAGGAGGTCGTCCTGGCCCTCGCCGCCACCGCGGGGGTCGTGATCGAGAACGCCCGCCTCTTCGCCGACGCAGCCCTCCGGCAGCGGTGGCTGGCCGCGTCTGCCGACATCACTCGACGAGTTCTGGAGGGGGACGCCGCGGCGCTCGCCCTGATCGCGAGCGATGCGCGCCGACTGGCCGACGGAGACCTGGCCACGGTGGTCCTCCCCGAGGACGGCCTGCTCCGCGTCGCGGTGGCCGACGGCGCCGAAGGCGCGGGCCTGCAGGGCAACACCTATCCCGGTGCGATGACGTGGAGCGAGCTCGTGCTCGAGACCGGACAGCCGGTGCGGATCGCCGACGCCGCCGAGACGGTGGACGCCCGGGGCCGGACGATCTACATGGCGGGGCACGCGAGGGTCGGACCCGTCATGGTGCTGCCCCTGCTCGGCCGCGAGCGCGTGCGCGGCACGCTCGTCGTGGCCCGTGCACCGCATCGCCGCCCCTTCTCCCAGACCGACGTGGAGATGGCGACCGCCTTCGCCGGTGCGGCGTCGGTGGCCATCGAGCTCGCCGAGGCCCGGCGCCACGAGCAACGTGTGCTGCTCCTGGAGGACCGGGCCCGGATCGCCCGCGACCTCCACGATCACGTGATCCAGCAGGTGTTCGCGGCCGGACTCGTGCTGCAGGCGGCGGTCCAGAGGCTGGGGGACACCGAGGACGCCGCCGGCCTCCAGCAGGTCATCGGCAACCTGGATGCGGCGATCAGGCAGATCCGGATCTCCATCTTCCAGCTCCATCCGACCAGCGACGTCGGGCTGCGCTCATCGGTGATGGCCCTCGTCGACGAGCTGCGGCCCGGGCTCGGACTGGACCCCCGCCTCGACTTCGAAGGACCGGTCGACTCGGTGGCCTCCGAAGACCTCGCGCGCGATGTCGTCGCCGTGGTGCGGGAGGCGCTGACCAACGTCGCCAAGCACGCGCACGCATCCACCGTGGAGCTCCACGTCCACGCAACCAGCGCCGAGCTCTCCGTCAGCGTCGCCGATGACGGGCGCGGCATCGGTCCCACCAGCCGACGGAGCGGGCTGGACAACCTGCGCCGGCGAGCCGAGTCGCGCGGCGGATCGATGACGGTGGCCGACCTACCGGACCCGGGCGGGACCTCCCTGGTCTGGACGGTTCCGACCACCTGAGTGGGGGCCGGGCGGTCAGCCCAGCAGGTCGACGACCGCCCGGACGGCGTCGCGCATC
This sequence comes from Nocardioides sp., assembly GCA_017354415.1. GTDB lineage: Bacteria > Actinomycetota > Actinomycetes > Propionibacteriales > Nocardioidaceae > Nocardioides. The sequence goes on along the minus strand of JAFMQY010000111.1, from coordinate 863 downwards.
GCCGTACGGGCAGGTGCCAGGTAGCGACGCGGGTCGGTGACCGCGGGGTCGGCCGCGAGCGAGGCGCGGAGCGAACCGGTCAGGGCGACGTTCAGGGCGGTCCCGACGTTCACCTTCCGGATGCCGGCCGAGACCGCCTCGCGCAGCTCGTCCTCGGGAACGCCGGACGACCCGTGCAGCACCAGGGGCACCGGCACCCGCCCGGCCAGCCGGGCGATCAGGTCGTGGTCGAGTCGGGCGGTCCGCTGGGTCATGGCGTGCGACGACCCGACGGCGACGGCGAGCGCGTCGACGCCGGTGGCGGCGACGAAGTCCGCGGCCTCGTCCGGGTCCGTGCGTACGCCGTGCGCGTGAGCGCTCTGCGACACGCCGTCCTTCCCGCCGATGAATCCGAGCTCGGCCTCGACCCAGAGCCCGGACTCGTGTCCAGCGCTCACCACATCCCGGGTCCGGGCGACGTTGTCGGCGTAGGGCAGCGCACCGGCGTCGTACATCAAGGACCCGACGAGTGGCCGGAGCGGCCCGCTCACTGCCGCGGTAACCAGGTCGGGATCGGTGAGGTGGTCGAGATGCACCGCGAGCGGCACCGGCGAGTCCTCCGCGAGAGCGTGCACCGCCCGGGTGATGGGCGTGGCGCAGCGGTGGTAGGCGATCGCGTTCTCGCTCAGCTGCAGGACCAGCGAGCGCCCGCTCTCGGTGGCGGCGGCCACGATGGCCTCCGCGTGCTCCAGCGTGATCACGTTGAACGCGCCGACCGCGCATCCGCGATCGGCGGCCGCGGCGACCAGCTCCCCGGTGCTCACCAGACTCATGCCGCACCATCCCACGCATGGACCACGACGCCGGTGAGCTCGTGGGCGTGG
>JAFMQY010000241.1 GCA_017354415.1 Nocardioides sp. | reverse complement strand
GCGGACCGCCGTACCCCGGCGGGACGGGGTGGCCGGGGTACGGATGGCCGGGCGGCGGCGGGCCGGGTGGTCCAGGCGGCGGAGGGCCGGGCGTCTGCTGTTGTGGCGCGCCCCATCCGGGCGGTCGGGGCTGGTCTCCCGACACGGCTGCCTCCCTCATCGCGAGCGCCGTTCCCCGGTGGTCCGGCTCCGCGGGCGCCTATCCTGTCAGGTCATGAAACCCCAGGTCGGGCCGCGGTCCGTTCGATTTGGCGGTCACGGGGAGGATCTGTCAGGATTGTCCGGTTGCTCCGGCGGGTTGCCGGGGTGCGCCGCACTTGACTTCTGAATCGCGTCTCCTGCTGGTTCGTAGTCGCTGTGCGTCGCGCCGCACCTGGAGACCCGATGGCTCGGCCGACAGGCCGGGCGCCCTCCAACACGATGCAGATCATCCTCACCGGAGATCTGTGTGTCACGGAAACGCGACACGCCCGACCTCGGGGGTCGGGAGATCGGGCGGGCCGGACGGCCGCGGACGGCCCGACCGGGCCGTGCGAACGAAACACGCAGGCACGACACGAAGGACGAGAGAGACCTATGGCGGGACAGAAGATCCGCATCAGGCTCAAGGCCTATGACCACGAGGTGATCGACACCTCGGCGCGGAAGATCGTGGACACCGTCACCCGCACGGGTGCCAAGGTCGCCGGCCCGGTGCCGCTGCCGACCGAGAAGAACGTGTACTGCGTCATCCGCTCGCCCCACAAGTACAAGGACTCCCGCGAGCACTTCGAGATGCGCACGCACAAGCGGCTGATCGACATCATCGACCCCACCCCGAAGACCGTCGACTCCCTGATGCGCCTCGACCTGCCCGCCGGTGTCGACATCGAGATCAAGCTCTGAGGCTGCCGAGATGACTGTTGAGCGAAACGTGAAGGGGCTGCTGGGCACCAAGCTCGGCATGACCCAGATGTGGGACGACAACAACCGGATCGTCCCGGTCACCGTCGTCGCGGCGTCCACGAACGTCGTCACCCAGGTCCGCAAGCCCGAGTCCGACGGCTACAACGCCATCCAGGTCGGGTACGGCGAGATCGACGGCCGCAAGGTGACCCGGCCCGAGGCCGGCCAGTTCGCCAAGGCCGGGGTCACGCCGCGCAAGCACGTGGCCGAGATCCGCACCGCGGACGCCGGCTCCTACACCGTCGGCCAGGAGCTGTCGGTCGACACATTCGAGGCGGGCGACGTCATCGACGTCACCGGCACCACGAAGGGCAAGGGCTTCGCCGGCACCATGAAGCGGCACGGCTTCTCCGGCGTCGGCGCCTCCCACGGTGCCCACCGCAACCACCGCAAGCCCGGGTCGATCGGCGCCTGCGCGACCCCAGGTCGCGTCTTCAAGGGCGTCCGGATGGCCGGCCTGATGGGTCGCGAGACCGTGACCACCCAGAACGTCATCGTCCACGCGGTCGACACCGACCAGGGCCTGATCCTGCTCAAGGGCGCCGTACCCGGCCCCAAGGGCGGGCTCGTCGTCCTCCGCTCGGCCGCCAAGCGTGCCCAGAAGGAGGCCTGAGCATGGCAACCGCCACGAAGAAGGCTGCCGCCAAAGGTGGGGCCAAGACTGCTGCGAAGTCGGGGTCCGGTGCCAAGGTCGTCAAGGTGGATCTCCCGGCCGAGATCTTCGACGTCGAGGTCAACATCCCGCTGATCCACCAGGTCGTGGTGGCCCAGCAGGCGGCCGCTCGCCAGGGCACGCACTCCACCAAGACCCGTGGCGAGGTCCGCGGTGGTGGCCGCAAGCCCTACCGGCAGAAGGGCACCGGCCGCGCCCGCCAGGGCTCGGTCCGCGCGCCGCAGTTCGCCGGCGGTGGCACGGTCCACGGCCCCCAGCCGCGCAACTACGCCCAGCGCACCCCCAAGAAGATGGTCGCCGCGGCGCTCCGCGGCGCGCTGTCCGACCGGGCGCGCGACGGTCGCATCCACGTCGTCGAGACGCTGGTCTCCGGTGACACCCCGTCGACGAAGTCGGCGCTGGCCGCGCTGCGCGGCGTCGTCGCCGAGCGGGCCAACTTCCTCGTCGTCCTCGAGCGCTCCGACGCGCTGACGTGGCTCTCGCTGCGCAACGCCGTCGAGGTGCACATCGTGGCCGTCGACCAGCTCAACACCTACGACGTGCTGGCCGCCGACGACGTGGTCTTCACCCGGGGCGCCTACGAGGCGTTCGTGGGCGAGGCCGTCGCCGCGGGCAGCACCGCCGCGCCGGTCGAGACCCCGGCCGAGGACGAGCCGGCCGAGACCGAGGCGAAGACCGAGGCCGAGCCCGGGGTCGAGGCGGCCGAGGAGAAGCCGGTCCTCCCCCAGGGCGCCAAGGCCCCGCTGAAGAGCGGCGGCGCGCCGAAGGGCTACGAGATCAAGGGCACCGCCGAGTCGGGCCTGTACCACGAGCCCGACAGCCGGTGGTACGACCAGACCGATGCGGAGTTCTACTTCAAGTCCGCCGAGGACGCCGAGGCGGCGGGGCTGACCCGCGCCGGTGACGCCCCCAGCACGAGCGATGAGGAGGGCGACAAGTGAGCACCCTGCACAAGGACCACCGCGACATCCTGCTCGCGCCCGTGGTGTCGGAGAAGAGCTACGGGCTCCTCGACGCCAACAAGTACACGTTCCTGGTGGCTCCGGACGCCAACAAGACCGAGATCAAGATCGCGGTCGAGAAGGTGTTCGGCGTGAAGGTCACCTCGGTGAACACCATCAACCGCCAGGGCAAGACGCGTCGTACCCGGACCGGGATCGGCAAGCGCAAGAACACCAAGCGCGCGATCGTCAGCCTGGCCGAGGGCCACCGCATCGACATCTTCGGAGGTCCGGTCTCCTGACCGGGCTTGAGAGGTAACTGACATGGCTATCCGCAAGTACAAGCCGACCACCCCGGGCCGTCGTGGCGCCTCGGTGGCCGACTTCGTCGAGATCACCCGGACCACGCCGGAGAAGTCGCTGACCCGTGCCCTCCCCAAGAAGGGCGGCCGCAACAACCAGGGTCGGATCACCACCCGTCACCAGGGCGGCGGCCACAAGCGTGCCTACCGGGTGGTCGACTTCCGCCGCTACGACAAGGACGGCGTCCCGGCGAAGGTCGCGCACATCGAGTACGACCCCAACCGCACCGCCCGGATCGCGCTGCTGCACTTCGCCGACGGCGAGAAGCGCTACATCGTGGCCCCCAAGGACCTGCGCCAGGGGACGCTGCTCGAGTCCGGCCCCAACGCCGACATCAAGGTGGGCAACAACCTGCCGCTGCGCAACATCCCGGTCGGTACGACGATCCACTGCATCGAGCTGCGCCCCGGCGGCGGTGCCAAGATCGCCCGCTCTGCCGGCAACTCCGCGCAGCTGGTCGCCAAGGAGGGCTCGCGCGCCACGCTCCGCATGCCCTCGGGCGAGATGCGGTTCGTCGACGTCCGCTGCCGCGCCTCGATCGGTGAGGTCGGCAACGCCGAGCAGTCCAACATCAACTGGGGCAAGGCCGGCCGCATGCGGTGGAAGGGCAAGCGCCCGACCGTCCGTGGTGTGGTCATGAACCCCGTCGACCACCCGCACGGTGGTGGTGAGGGCAAGACCTCGGGTGGTCGCCACCCGGTCAGCCCGTGGGGCAAGCCCGAGGGTCGCACGCGCCGGCGCAAGGCCAGCGACGCGCAGATCATCCGTCGTCGCCGTACCGGCAAGAAGCGCTGAGGAGTCTGACCATGCCGCGCAGCCTGAAGAAGGGTCCCTTCGTCGACGACCACCTGATGAAGAAGGTGGACGCGCAGAACGACAAGGGTTCCCACAACGTGATCAAGACCTGGTCTCGTCGCTCGATGATCGTCCCGGCCATGATCGGCCACACGATCGCCGTGCACGACGGCCGCAAGCACGTCCCCGTCTTCGTGACCGACGCGATGGTCGGCCACAAGCTCGGGGAGTTCGCCCCGACCCGCACCTACCGCGGGCACGTGAAGGACGACCGGAAGGGCCGCCGCCGCTGACGCGGGGGCAGCAAGAGGAGACGAAAGACTCATGCCTGTGACCGAGCGCCGGCGCACCAGCGCCCGCCGCGAGTCGTTGCTCGGCGACCAGCCGGGCGCCTTCGCGAGCGCGCGCTACGTGCGCATCACCCCGATGAAGGCCCGCCGCGTGACCCAGATGATCCACGGCCTGCCGGTCGACGACGCCCTGGCCCTGCTGCAGTTCGCGCCGCAGGCCGCGTCCAAGACCGTCTCCAAGGTGCTGGAGAGCGCGATCGCCAACGCCGAGACCACCGAGGACCTCGATCGCGCCGACCTGGTCGTCAGCAGCGCCCAGGTCGACGAGGGCCCGACCATGAAGCGCTGGCGCCCCCGCGCCCAGGGCCGTGCGACGCGGATCCTCAAGCGCACCAGCCACATCACCCTCGTGGTGACGCCATCGCCGAAGACCGAGCAGGCGCCGGCGAAGGCTGACACGAAGAACCGGAAGAAGGGGAAGGCCTGATGGGCCAGAAGATCAACCCGAACGGCTTCCGCCTCGGCATCTCCACCGACCACAAGTCGAGGTGGTACGCCGACAAGCTCTACAAGTCGTACGTCGGCGAAGACGTCGCGATCCGCCGCCTCCTGTCCAAGGGCATGGAGCGCGCCGGCATCGCCAAGGTCGAGATCGAGCGCACCCGCGACCGGGTGCGGGTGGACATCCACACCGCGCGTCCGGGCATCGTGATCGGCCGCCGTGGCGCCGAGGCCGACCGCATCCGCGGCGACCTCGAGAAGCTCACCGGCAAGCAGGTCCAGCTGAACATCCTCGAGGTGAAGAACCCCGAGATCGACGCGCAGCTGGTCGCCCAGGGTGTCGCCGAGCAGCTCAGCGGCCGCGTGCAGTTCCGCCGCGCCATGCGCAAGGCGATGCAGACCACCATGCGCTCCGGCGCCAAGGGCATCCGCATCCAGTGCTCGGGCCGCCTCAACGGCGCCGAGATGTCGCGCACGGAGTTCTACCGCGAGGGTCGCGTCCCGCTGCACACGCTGCGCGCGGACATCGACTACGGCTTCTACGAGGCGAAGACCACCTTCGGCCGGATCGGCGTGAAGGTCTGGATCTACAAGGGCGAGGTCGCGGGCACCCGCGCCGAGCGCC
>JAFMQY010000110.1 GCA_017354415.1 Nocardioides sp. | reverse complement strand
CCACGAGGTTCGCCGCTTCAAGCCTCAGCCCGGCACCCAGTGAGGGAGGAGCACTGCCGGAGTACTTGATCGCCCTCCACTGGCGCGTGCTTTCCGAGGCAACCAGGAGGTCACTGCACTTGTCGGGACCACGTGGTCCCGACAGTGCAGTACTCCCGGACTACTCCAGGCAGAGCTGGTTCCCCTCGGGATCACCCCCAGGGGGTCTCGCCGTAGCTCATCCCAGCGGTCGAGCCAGTCAGCCGTCGGTCGAGACTGTCGAGACCACAGGTTCGCCAACCGTTTCCGGCCTTCAGGGAGAATGGAGGTATGACCGAGCTTCCGCGCAAGGCCGTCGCGCGTACGGCGCGCCTGGCCGCGCTGCCGATCGGGTTCGCCGGCCGCAACGCGATCGGGCTCGGCAAGCGGCTCGGAGGCCGGCCCGCCGAGGCGGTGATGAGCGAGATCCAGCAGCGCACCGCCGAGCAGCTGTTCCGCACCCTGGGGGAGCTCAAGGGCGGGGCGATGAAGTTCGGCCAGGCGATGTCCGTGCTCGAGGCGGCGCTCCCCGACGAGATGGTGGCGCCGTACCGCCTCGAGCTGACCCGGCTGCAGGACTCCGCTCCCCCGATGCCGACCCAGACCGTGCGCGACCAGATCGAGAAGGATATCGGTCCGGACTGGTCCGACGACCTGGTCTGGCTGGACGGCGGCCCCGCGGCCGCGGCCAGCATCGGCCAGGTGCACAAGGGACGCTGGCGCGACGGCCGCGAAGTGGCCGTGAAGGTGCAGTACCCCGGCGCGGGTGAGGCGTTGAAGTCCGACCTGCGGCAGCTGGGCCGCCTGGCGAAGACCATCGGGCCTCTGGTGCCGGGTGTCGAGGTCAAGCCGCTGGTCGAGGAGCTCCAGGCTCGCGCCTCGGACGAGCTCGACTACCACCTGGAGGCCGAGGCCCAGCGCGCCTTCGCCGCCGCCTTCCGCGACGACCCCGACATCGTGGTGCCCGACGTGGTCGCGGTGGGGAGCGCGGTTCTGGTCACCGAGTGGCTGGAGAGCCCGGCGTCGTTGGCCAAGGTGATCCAGGAGGGGAGCCAGGAGGAACGCGACCATTACGGCGAGCTGTTCGTGCGCTTCCTGTTCTCGGGGCCGGTGCGGACCGGGATGCTGCACGCCGACCCGCACCCGGGGAACTACCGCGTGATGCCGTACGACGACGGGACACCCGGGCGACTCGGGGTGCTCGACTACGGCGCTGTCGCCCGGCTGCCGGACGCTGGACTGCCCGAGGCGATGGGACGGCTGATCCGGATCGCCGGCGACCGCGAGCCCGAGGAGCTCGTCAGCGGACTGCGTGAGGAGGGCTTCATCAAGCCCGGCGTCGACGTCGACCCGCGGCTGGTCCTCGACTACCTGTCGCCGTTCGTCGAGCCGACCCTGGTCGAGCGGTTCCGGTTCTCCCGGGAGTGGATGCAAGGACAGTTCCAGCGGATCAACAACCCGAAGGAGCCGACGTACACCGTCGCGATGAAGCTGAACCTGCCCCCGGCGTACCTCCTCATCCACCGCACCTGGCTCGGCGGCGTCGGCGTGCTCAGCCAGCTCGGCGCCGAGGCGCCGTTCCGGGCGATCCTCGAGGAGAGCCTCCCCGGCTTCGCCGGGTGACCGTCACCCGAGCGGCAGGTACATCACGTGCAGCCCGACGCGGCCGTGGGCCGCGGAGCGGAACGCACCGGGAACGGTTCCGATGATGCGGAAGCCGAGCGACTCCCAGAGGTGTACGGCGGGTGCGTTCGTCTCGACCACAGCGTTGAACTGGATCCCCGCGTAGCCGTGCTCCCGATGCCAGTCGACGACGTACGACGCGAGGGCACGGCCGACGCCTCGGCCCGACGCGGCGGGATCGACCATGAACGACGCGGTGCCCACATGGTCTCCGCGGCCGGGCCGGTTGGGACCCATCTTGGCGGTGCCCAGGATGCGACCGTCCTCCTCGAGCACGACGGTGAGCCCGGGCGGTGGCTCCAGCCACAGGTCACGGGCCTCCTCCGGAGTCAGGTCCTCGGCGTAGGCGTAGGTCTCCCCCTCGGCCACGATGGCGGCGAAGATCGGCCAGAGCTCCGGCCAGTCATCCTCGGAAGCGGGACGAATCCGCCGGACAGCGCCGCTCGAGCCTGCCGCGTCGGTCGCGCCCGTGGAGACCACGCGACGCTCAGTCACCGGTCTGCCCGTCGATCGACTGGCGAATCAGGTCGGCGTGGCCGTTGTGGCGGGCGTACTCCTCGATCATGTGCACGAGGATCCGGCGCAGGCTGAACGGGCCCTCGCCATCACGCGGGCTCTCCCTCGCCGACAGGCTGTCGAGGCCGGCACCCTCGGCCAGGGCCGCGTCGAGCACAGCGTCCGCTCGGCGTACCGCCTCGTCGAAGAGCCGGCGCAGCTCCTCGGGACTGTCGTCCTCGGCCGTGCGCCATTCCCAGTCAGGGTCGGCGTCCCAGTCGACGGCGTCGAAGGGCGGCATGTACTCGCGGCCGGCATAGTCGTACTCGAACCAGCTCGAGTCGACGATCGCGAGGTGCTTCATCATTCCGCCGAGCGTCATGTCGGAGGGTGGCAGCCGCTGCGCGAGCTGCTCGTGGGTCAGACCGGCGCACTTCCACCGGAAGGTGTCGCGCTGGTAGTCGAGGAAGGCACGCAGGGTGGTCACCTCGTCGGCGCGCAACGGCGGGTCCACACGGTCCGCGGCGTCGAACGACTGGGGGAGGCGCTCGGTCATCTCACTCACCGGTCTGGCCGTCGATCGACTGGCGGATCAGGTCGGCGTGGCCGTTGTGCCGGGCGTACTCCTCGATCATGTGCACGAGGATCCAGCGCAGGCTGAAACTGCCTTCGTTGCGACGGCTCTTCTGCACCGACTCGCCGTCCAACCCGGCGCCGTCGGCCAAGGCGGCGTCGATCACGGCGTTTGCGCGGCGGACGGCCTCGTCGAAGAGCCGGCGCAGCTCCCCCGGACTGTCGTCCTGGGCGGTGTGCCACTCCCAGTCGCGGTCGGCGTCCCAGTCGACGGCGTCGAAGGGTGGCATGTATTCGCCTCCGGCGAACGTCGACTCGAACCAGCCCGACTCGACGATCGACAGGTGCTTCATCATCCCGCCGAGCGTCATGTCGGACGGCGGGAGCGGCTGCGCGAGCTGTTCCTGGGTCAGCCCGGCGCACTTCCACCGGAAGGTGTCGCGGTGGAAGTCGAGGAAGGAGCGGAGCGTGGTCGCCTCGTCGGCGCGCAGGGGCGGGTCCACGCGATCGTCGCCGGAGAAGGACTGGGTCTGCTCGGTCATCTCACTCGCCCGTCTCCCCGTCGATCGACTCCCGGATCAGGTCGGCGTGGCCGTTGTGCCGGGCGTACTCCTCGATCATGTGCAACATGATCCAGCGCAGACGGAACGCACCCTCGGTGCGCGACTCCTGCACCGACTCGGCATCCAACCCACCGCGCGCGAGCGCCTCGTCGATGGCGGCGTCGGCGCGTCGGACGCAGTCGTCGAACAGGTCGCGCAGCCCCACAGGGTCGTCGTCCCGCGCGCTGTGCCAGTCCCAGTCCGGGTCGGCGTCCCAGTCGATGACGTCGAACGGCGGTGGATACGGCTGATCCGCCAGCGTGTGGCCGAACCAGCCGACCTCGACGAGCGCCAGGTGTTTCATCATCCCGCCGAGGGTCATGGCGGACGGTGGCAGCGACCGCGCCAGCTGTTCCTGGGTCAGTCCCGCGCACTTCCAGCGGAACGTGTCGCGGTGGTAGTCGAGGAAGCCGCGCAACGCCGTCACCTCGTCGGCACGGATCGGGGCCTCGACGCGAGTCGCCTTCTCGAAGGTCTGGGTCATGCCTGCGACGCTAGCGAGACGCGTGGGACGCCCGCACCCGGGTATCCGCGTCACCAGACGCCGAAGACGTCGCCACCGATCCGGATGATGAACGCCGAGACCACGATGATGAAGAAGATCCGGATGAACCGGGTGCCCCGGGCGACCGCCGTACGAGCGCCGAGATAGCCCCCGGCCAGGTTGCAGCCGCCCATCACGAGACCGACCTTCCACAGCACCGCCCCCTGCGGCACGAAGACGCAGAGTGCCGCGAGGTTGGTCGCCCAGTTCGCCAGCCGGGACTTGGCCGATGCCTCGAGGAAGCTGTATCCCAGCAATGCGACCAGGGTGATCACGAAGAAGCTGCCGGTCCCGGGCCCGAGCGCGCCGTCGTAGAAGCCGATCACCAGACCGGTGACCACGGCCGCGACCATGTGGCGATGGCCGGCGTACCGGAGCGCGGTGCTCTCCCCCAGAGCAGGGCGGAACAGCACGTACCCGCCCACGACGACCAGCACGACCAGCACGATTGGGTCGAAGGCGCTGTCGGAGATGTGCGACCCGACGAAGGCGCCCCCTATCGAGCCCACGAATGCACACGCCATGAGCGGACCGTAGGTGCGCGGGTCGGGGCGGATGCGGCGGTAGTACGTCGCGCTGCTGACGGTGGTGCCGCAGATCGAGCTCACCTTGTTGGTCGCCAGCACGTTGACCGGCGAGGCGCCGGGCAGCCAGATCAGCAGCGCCGGGAGCTGGATGAGGCCGCTCCCGCCCACCACCGCGTCCACGAACCCGGCGGCCAGTCCCGCCAGCGCCAGCAGCACCAGCGTGGTCGTCGTCGGGTCGCTCACCCCGGGGACTCTAGGTGACGGGGCGGTGGTCTCGAGACAAGCGCAGAACGCCCTCCTCCACCGGTATCAGGAGAAGCCATGGCGGGCCAGCGCACCCCGGAGCTCGCGCTCCTCGTACGCCAGGTGGCTCAGCAACCGGTCGGACAGGAGGTCGAGCACCTCCTCGAGCCGGTCCAGAGCGCCCTCGTCGCCCTCGCGCACGAGCACGACCAGCGCTGTGTCGACCTGGTCGAGAAGACCGTGGATCGAGACATGCTCGACCTGCAGCCGATCGAGCACCGAGGCGAACGACGGGTCGGCGCGCCGCAGGTGCGGGAACACGCTGGCGTCCTCGAGCGAGTGGTGGCCGTCGACGAAGCCGCAGTAGGACTGGCAGTACGCACCGAGGGTCCAGTTGTTCTGGCGCAGCGACATCGCGTGTACCTCTGCCCGGGCGCCGCTCGCCGAGACCAGGCCACGGCGTACCTGGTCGACAAGACCACGCAGCCGGCCGAGCTCGGACCGCAGGTGGTCGTGGACGTCCACGAGGTGCTGGGCCACGGCTTCCTGCGCGGGCGGGTACGACGCGTCCGGAGGCTCGGCGAGGGTCGGCCGGGTCGTCTCGTCCCAGACCTCAGCCGGGTCGGCGGCTCTGGTGTCGTCGCTCATCGCGTCCCGACCCTAGGGCAGCCTGGTGCCGTCCGAGCGCGGGGATCGCTTTACGAAGCGTGAACTCGGGGACACGCTGGCCCCATGGAGGTCCGAATCGTCGACGCCTCGGGCGCGCACCTGCGTGATGTGACCGAGATGGGCAGGGAGCAGCACGAGGGGTTCTGGTGGGTGGACGTCATCGAGTGGTCACCGGGGGTCGAGGCCTGTCTGCGCGAGCTGGGCTGCCACGAGTACGTCCTCCGCACCCTCCAGCAGCGCAATCACGTGCCCACCGTGCACAGCTACGCGGACCACGTGCTGGTGACCACCCAGTCGCCGCTCCTCGGCGACGGGGGACACATGCACCTGTTGGAGCTGGACCTGGTCGCCGGCACCGACTATCTGGTCACCGCACACGGCCCGCTGAACCCCGTCGTCCCGGTCGAGGAGTCCCTGGTCGAGACCCGCGCGGTGCTCCAGCGCATCGAGGCGGACCGCTACCACCCCGAGACGCCGTTCGAGCTCGCGTACGCGATCGCGTCGGCTGTGGCCCGGCGTCAGCGGGCGATGATCTCCGCGATCTCGCAGCAGATCCCGGGGCTGGAGACCCAGGTGATGGAGTCGCAGCTCACCGAGCCCGAGGAGCTGCTGGAGCGGATGTTCGTGATCCGGCACGAGCTGATCACGACCCGCACGATGGCGGCGCAGTGCCACGACGTATGGGCACGGATGGAGCGGCTGCCGCTGCCCGACGAGGAGGCTCACGATCGGGCGGCGGACGTCGCCGACCAGTTCGACCGGGTGCGGTCGATCGCAGACGGCGAGGCCGGCTTCCTGTTCGGGGTCATCGAGCTGTACCAGACCAAGGTCAACACCAAGATGACCGTGGCCATGGAGCGTCTCGCGGTGATCGCCGCCGTGACCCTGCCGATCACCGCGATCGCGTCGATCGAGGGCATGAACATGATCGTGGCGGTGCGCGAGAACCACGTGGAGCTGTTCGTCGTGCTTCTGATCATGGGTGTGATGAGCTTCTGGCTGCTCCGGTGGGCGAGGCGCCAAGGCTGGTGGTGACACCCGGGGTGCGTCCTACGCTCGACGCCATGCGAATCGTCTCGCTGCTGCCCTCGACCACGGAGATCCTCTTCGCGATCGGGGCCGGCGACGATGTGGTGGGCGTGACCTTCGAGTGCGACTACCCCGTCGAGGCCCCCACGAGGCGGATCGTCTCCACGTCGGCGATGCCCGAGGGGCTGACACCTGTCGAGATCGATGCGTTCGTGGTCAACGCGATGGCGCGCGGTGAGGACCTGTACCACCTCGACAAGGGCGCCCTGGCCTGGCTCGACGCAGACCTCGTGGTGACCCAGGATCTGTGCGCAGTGTGCGCGGTCGACGTGTCGGTGGTCGACGACGCACTCGACTATCTCGGCTGCACGGCCGAGGTGCTGACCATCGACCCGCACACCTTGGACGACGTGCTCGAGTCGTTCGTGACGCTCGGCAGAGCCACGGGCCACCTCGAGGAGGCCGAGCGGCTTGTCACGGGGCAGCGCCGCCGGCTCGACGTCGTACGCCGGAGGACCGAGCGCCGGCTGACAGCGCCCCGGAAGACAGCACCCCGAAAGGCAGGGGCCCGGAAGACAGGGGCCCGGAAGGCGGCACGCGCTCAGACGGCACGGCGACCGAGGCCACGGGTGATGTTCCTGGAGTGGACCGAACCGCCGTTCGCGCCCGGCCACTGGATTCCCGAGATGATCTCGATCGCGGGCGGCGACGCGGTGCTGGGGACCCCGGGCGAGAAGTCGCGCCGGGTCAGCTGGAAGGACGTGCAGGACACCGCGCCGGACGTGGTGGTGGTCGGGCCGTGCGGCTTCGACCGCAGCGGGTCGCAGCGCCTCGCCGAGGAGCTGGTCGCGAGTGGCAACCTCCCCAGCGGCGTACCGGTGCACGCGGTCGACGCGAACGCCTCCTGGGCCCGCCCCGGCACTCGCCTTCCAGATGGTGTGGAGGAGCTGGCCGGTCTTCTGGCGGGCCTCCCCGCCGCGTCGTCCGCCTGAGAGGCACCTCTAGCACCCTGTGGGGCGGACGACCGTCAGGGTTGCGGGAAGGAGACCTCGACGAGGAGGCCGCCGTACGACGAGTCGCGCAGGCGGATGTCGCCTCCTCGTCGGCGTACCAGCTCGCGCACGATCGCGAGCCCGAGACCGGTGCCCCCGCTGTCTCGTCCGCGTCCCTCGTCCAGTCGCGAGAACCGGTCGAAGACGCGTTCCCGGTCGGCCGCCGGGATGCCGGGACCGTCGTCGGCGACCGACACGACCGCCTCACGCGCCGTCCGCGAGAAGCCGACGTCGACCCGGGTTCGCGCGTGACGCAGGGCGTTCCCGATCAGGTTGTCCAGGACGCGTTCCAGCTCGAGACCGGTCATCGGCACGGTGCCCTCGGCGACCTCGCAGACGACCACCTCCGGGCCGGTCTCGTCGCTCGCCAGCCCCGGCAGTACGACGCGTGGCTCGGCGGGCGGATCGGGCGCCGGCAGCTCCTCGCCGGCGTCGAGGCGAGCCAGCACCAGGAGGTCATCGACCAGCGCGGACAGCCGGTCGAGCTCGGCGACCAGGTCGGCGTGGTCCTCCTCGGTGGCGCCGTGCCGGTGACTCACGTCGGCCTGCACCCGCAGCGACGCGAGGGGGGTGCGCAGCTCGTGGGCGACGTTCGCCACGAAGCTGTGCTCTCGCTCGCGGGCGGACACGAGCCGGTCGAGCATGGAGTTGAGGGTCACGGCCAGCGCATGGATCTCGTCGCGCGACTCGGGCACGGGCAGCCGCTCGTCGCGACCCGATCCCGACACGCGCTCGGCCGCGGCACGCAGCGACTCCACCGGCGCCAGTGCGGCACCGATCACCCGGTAGGCGATCGCGCCGAGTGCGAGGAGCAGGACCGGATAGGTGATCAGAAGCGTCACCACCAGCAGGTGCTGGCTCCGGGCGATGTCCGCCACCGGCTCGGCGACCACGACCACCGGCGCACCCGGCTCTTGCGACACCGGGGTCGCGGTGACCCGCAACGAGCCGGTGAGTCCCAGCCTCGAGCCGGACACGGTCACCGGGGTGGAGCGGGCACGGCTCAGCTCGTCGGGTGAGAGGAGCGGGCTCAGCCGGTCGCCGTTCGCCGAGGCGCTGAGGACGCGGCCGTGGGAGTCGATCACCTGCACCGACTCCGAGCCGGTCACCGGGATCGGGTCGGGCAGCCGGTGCGCCTGGACGAGCTGGGCGACCTGCGCCGCGGTGGCGGCTGCCCGTCGGTCCAGGTCGTGCCGGTTGGCCACGGACAGCGCGACGTAGAGCGCCACGCTCCCGACCGCCAGGGCGACGGCCAGGCCGATCAGGCCGATGGTCATCAGCCGCCAGCGGAGCGACCGACGGCGCCACCAGCCGGCGAGCGGCGTCTTCACCGCGCCAGCCGGTAGCCGGCACCACGCACGGTCTCGATCACCCCGGAGCCGAGCTTGCGCCGGAGATATCCGACGTACACCTCGACGGTGTTGGGTTCGTAGCCCACCCCGCGGGCATCCCAGACTCGGTCGAGGAGCTCGGTCTTGGTGACCACGCGGTCGGGGTGGCGCAGGAAGAACTCCAGCAGGCCGTACTCCCGACGGCTCAGGGAGACGTCGGCACCGGCCAGGGTCACCACGCGGGTGGCCGGGTCGAGCCGGATGTCGCCGTGGCTCAGGACCGGCGGCCGTGGGTCGCTCTGCCGGCGGAGGAGGGCCCGGAGCCGCGCGAGCAGGACGACGTAGTCGAACGGCTTGGTGAGGTAGTCGTCGGCGCCGTAGTCCAGACCGTCGGCCTGGTCGTAGGGGCCGTCCTTGGCCGACACCATCATCACCGGCACCCAGTTGTTCTCCGCCCGCAGCCGTCGTACCACCTCGTAGCCGGACAGGCCGGGCAGCATCACGTCGAGGAGTACGGCGTCGTACTGGCCCTCGCGCGCTCGGGTCAGGGCCGAGACGCCGTCAGGTGCGACGTCGACGGTGAACCCGTCGGCGGTGAGTCCGCGCCTCAGGGCGCGCGCCAGCCTGGCCTCGTCCTCCACCACCAGCAGCCGCACGCGCCCACCCTGTCACGACGTAGACAGCCGTCGCGGCGAGCGCGCAACTGACGGGCGTCACAGGTTCTCAGCAGACTCACAGCACCGGCGAGGGACCATGGAGCCATGCCGAGCCTCTCGCTCTCTCGTCCGTCGTCCCGTCTTGTGCGGTGGTCCGTCCCGGCCGCCGCCGCCGTCGTACTGATCGGAGTCGGCCCGGCCGTCTCCGCGATCAACGGCGGCCCGAACGGCTCGCTTCCCCCGCGGACCGCCGCGCAGTTGCTGGCGGACGTGCACGGGGCGAACGTGCGCGCGCTCTCCGGCACGGTCGTGGAGACCTCCGACCTCGGCTTGCCGGCACTGCCGAACGTCGGCGGGCACGGCGGAAGCGCCAACTTCTCATCCCTGGTGACCGGCTCCCACACGATGCGGGTCTGGTACGCCGGCTCCGACAAGGTCCGGGTGGCGCTGCTCGGGCAGCTCGGTGAGTCCGACCTGGTGCGCAACGGGAGTGACCTGTGGGCGTGGTCGAGCGCGGACAACACCGCCACGCACTGGACGGTCCCGGCCGGCCGGACGGCCGCTCCGCTCGGAGGCGACGGCGTCGGCGCCCCGGCGATGACGCCACAGCAGGCCGCCGAGGCCGCGCTGAAGGCGATCAACCCCACCACCCGGGTCACCACCGAGTCCACCGCGCAGGTGGCCGGCCGCTCGGCGTACCAGCTCGTCCTGACCCCGCGCGACCGGCGGTCCCTGGTGGGCTCCGTGCGGATCGCGATCGACGGCTCCACCCACGTCCCGACCCGCGTCCAGGTCTTCGCCCGCGGCGCGACCGGGCCCGCCTTCCAGGTCGGCTTCACGTCGTTCTCGACCTCGACGCCCCCCGACTCGACGTTCGCCTTCACTCCCCCTCCGGGCGCGACCGTGAAGCAGGGATCGACGCCGATGACCCTGCCGAAGCGCGTGCGGCACCCGCACCTCCGCGCGAGCGACCTCCCCCAGGTGGTCGGCAAGGGCTGGACCAGCGTCGTCGTCGCCGACGTCGGCTCTGCGCAGGACAAGGCGCTGGGCAAGGCGCCAAGCCAGGCGCAGGGCGCGATGCCGAACGGTGGCCTTCCGGCGATCCTCGACTCCATGCCGAGCGTGTCCGGCGCGTGGGGCTCGGGTCACCTCCTGCGGACCCCGCTGTTCTCTGCGGTGATCACCGACGACGGCAGGCTCGCCGTCGGCGCAGTCGCACCGTCGATGCTGTACGCCGCCCTGTCCCAGTGAGCGACCTCGCCGTCCGGACCTTCGGACTGACCAAACGGTTCGGGTCGCAGACCGTCGTCGATGCGATCGACCTCGCCGTCCCGCACGGCGCGGTCTACGGCTTCCTCGGGCCCAACGGCTCGGGCAAGACCACCACGATCCGGATGCTGCTCGGACTGGTCAGCCCGACGGCCGGGGGGGTGGAGCTCTTCGGCGCGGGGATGCCTCGCAGCGCCCCCGACGTACTGCCGGCGGTCGGGTCTCTGGTGGAGGGGCCGGCGTTCCACCCCTACCTCAGCGGTCGCGCCAACCTGGCCCGCCTCGACGCCGCCAACCGCACTGCGGATCCCGGCACGGCGCGCACCCGGGTCGACGCGGCCCTGGACCGGGTGGGACTGTTGGCGGCGGCAACCAAGCGCTACCGCGCCTACTCGCTCGGCATGCGGCAGCGGCTGGCCATCGCCGCCTCCCTGCTGACACCCAAGGACCTGCTGATCCTCGACGAGCCCACCAACGGGCTCGACCCGCAGGGCACGCGCGAGGTCCGGCAGCTGGTGGGGTCGCTGGCCGAGGACGGGACAACGGTCCTGGTCTCGAGCCACCTGCTGTCGGAGGTGGAGCAGACGTGCTCCCACCTCGGGGTGATGCACGTCGGAAAGCTGGTCGCGCAGGGCTCGAGTGCCGAGCTGCGCAGCCGGGGGGCGGACGAGGCGACGGTGGAGACCGAGCAGCCGGGGCAAGCCGCCCGGGTGATGCGCGAGCTCGGGCTGACCGGCGTACACACGACCAGGAGCACCGCGACCGGGCAGCTCGGCCAGGTGGCGCCGGAGAAGGTCGTGGCGGCGTGCGTGCACGCCGGGGTCGCCGTGGTCGGCTTCCGGGTGGCCCGGCCGACGCTGGAGGACCTGTTCGTCTCGCTGACCGGGGAGGGTTTCGATGTCAGTGGCTGACCTCTCGGCCGTCGTACGACGTCCGGTCGCGGCGGTCTCGCCCCGCTTCCTGCTCTCCGAGCTGCGACTGATGTTCGGCCGTCGCCGCAACCGGATCGGGCTCCTGGTGCTCGCGGCGGTGCCGGTGGGGATCGCCATCGCGGTGAAGACCACGGTGTCGCAACCGGGCCAGGACGCGCCCGACTTCTTCCGCTCGATCGCGAGCAACGGGCTCTTCGTCGCGCTGGCGGCGCTCACCATCGAGCTCGGGCTGTTCCTGCCACTGGCGGTCTCGGTGGTGGCGGGCGACAGCATCGCAGGTGAGGCGAACATCGGCACCCTGCGCTACCTGCTCGCCGTACCGGTGACCCGGACGCGGCTGCTGCTGGTGAAGCTCGCGGCGATCGTCGTGGGTGCGTTCCTGGCGACGTTCACGGTGGCCGTGGTCGGCATGGTGATGGGGGTGGCGCTGTTCGGGGGCGGCTCCATGACGCTGCTCTCCGGCACGCAGGTCGGCTTCGGCTCAGGACTGCTCCGGGTGGTGCTGGCCGCGGCGTACCTGTCGTGCGGCCTCGCCTCGCTGGGGGCGGTGGGGCTGTTCGTCTCGACCATGACCGAGCAGCCGATCGGGGCGATGGTGGCCACGGTGATCCTGAGCACCACCAGCTACATCCTCGACTCGATCCCGCAGGTCGCCTGGATGCACCCCTACCTGCTGACCCACCACTGGATGGACTTCGGCGACCTGTTCCGCGACCCGATCGCCTGGAACAACATCGTCGCCGGCCTCTACCTCGCGGCCGGGTACACGGTCGTCTTCCTCGCCGCCGCGTGGGCCCGGTTCTCCACCAAGGACGTCACCAGCTGACCTCCTTTCCGGGTCGTCCGCTCGAGGCGG
>JAFMQY010000025.1 GCA_017354415.1 Nocardioides sp. | reverse complement strand
CGCCGTCGTCGCGATCCCCCAGCTCACGCCGTACGCCGCGAGGTAGCGGCCTCGCGCCGCGGGCGCAGCGATGCCGGCGACGACCGCGAGAGGCTCACCGAGCAGCACCGCACTGCCCACGCTCCAGACCACGACCGGCAGGACGTAGAGCGGCCCTGCGGGCCACCGCACGGCCACGGCCGTGGCGAGGGCAAGGCCTGAGGCCAGCAGCCCGTAACCCGTGCGCATCCGGGCGAACGGATCAGGGTGTCGGGTCGGTGGCCGCCGCCGGACGAGGATCACGGTCAACGCTGACACCGCGAGCAGGGCTCCGGCCCAGACCGGTGCGACGTCGTCGGCATGCAGCGCGAGCGGCAGACCGACCATCATCGCCATGGAGACCGTGGCGAAACCGGTCCCGGTCGCGAGCATCACCCTGAGTCGGGGGTCGCGCCACGGGCTCGGTCCGGCACCGGGCGTCGTGCCGGTCGGACCCCCGGCCGGCAGTCCGAGTCGGACCACGGCGGCGCAGGCAAGGCAGGTGGCGGCGTCCAGCACGAACAGCCACCGGAGACTCGCCCCGCCCAGCGCTGCCGCCAGCATCCCGGCGACCACGCCGGCGGCCGCGATCGCGGCACCCAGGGCCGAGTACGCCGCCACACGCTGTTCCGGTTCGGTGAGATCGGCCAGGAGGGCCTGACTGGGCGGCTCGTAGATCTCGAAGCACAGTCCGAGGAGCACCGCTCCGACCAGGGCCGGGCCGAGTGTCGGCGCGACCGCCAGGACCAGCTGCGCCGACGCGCACCCGGACAGTCCGAGCACGATCGCGGCCCTCTTCCCGATCCGGTCGGCGAGGCGGCCACCGAGGAGCCGGCTCGGGATCGTGGCGAGGCCGAAGGCAGCGCCGACCAGTCCGGCGACGGGCAGCGGTACGCCGTACGACACGACGAGGAGCATCGGCAGGAACGTGAGCGTGAACCCCCCGAGGCGGTCCACGAAGCGGGCGGCTACGAGGATCCTGGCGCTCCGCGGCAGGGATACGACGTGACTGGTGTCTTGAGTTTCAACAGTCATGATGTTGACCACCCTGGCATGGCCCGATATGACTGGTCAAATGCTGTTCGACAGTCACGTCGCAACCCTGCTCGGGACGACCGTGGCGCTCGTCAACCGGCTCACCCCGGGCCTCGACGGGGGCAGGGATGTGTCCCTGCCCCTCGACGAAGAGGCGCTCCGGCTGGCGGTCCGCGACGCGATCAACACCCAGGGGTACGACGTTCCGGTCCGGCGCGTGACCGCCGCCGACGCCCGGATGGTCGCCACCACCGTCACCGAGGCGCGACGCGTGGTCGAAGACATCGACGCCGGCGATCTCGCCACCGCCGCGAAACGCACCAATGTGCTGCTGCGCCGGTCCGGTGCCCGGCCACAACTCGACACCCACGGGCCCGGCGTCTGGAACCTGCATTTCCACGGTCCGAACGACACCTTCGGCGTCGGCTGGTCGGCCGGCATCGCGGCGGGGCTCGCGATGGCACTCGGCACGCCGGACGCGGGCCGCCTCGGTGTCTGCCGTGCCGATCGCTGCGACCGCGTGTACCTCGACACGTCGCGCAACGGCGGCCGGCGGTTCTGCTCCACGCGCTGCCAGAGCCGCACCAAGTCGGCCGCCCACCGCGCCCGCCAGACGTCCTGACTCGGCCGGCAGAGCCCCGACCTAGGCTGAGGGGATGGGCGAAGAGATGGCTGATTGGCAACGCACCGACTGGGTCGATCTGATGCTCGACGAACTCGAGACCTGGGCGGTGGTCGGGCTCTCCGGCGATCCTGCCCGCACGGCGTACTCCATCGCCCGGCTGCTGCAGCAGCGCGGGAAGCGGATCGTGCCGATCCACCCGCGGTTCGCCGACGAGCCTGACGGCGAGGTGCTCAGCGAGCGCGGCTACCCGACGCTGGGAGACGTTCCGTTCCCGATCGACGTCGTGGACGTGTTCCGTCGCTCGGCCGCGGCCGGGGAGTTCGCCGACGAGGCGGTGGCGGTGGGCGCGAAGGCCGTGTGGTTCCAGCTCGGCGTCATCGACGCCGACGCGTTCGACCGGACGGTCGCCGCGGGCCTCCCGATGGTCATGGACACCTGTCCCGCGATCGAGTGGCGACGCCGGGCGGCCTAGTCCTCCTCGACCGTGTGCACAGCGGCCTCCTCGGCGGAGGCCGCGCCACCGTCGATGCCCTCGTCCTCGGCAGCCGGCAGCCCGGCATCGTCGTCCGCAGCGTCCTCCGCCGCCACGAGGCGTCCGGTGCGCTCGTCACCCACCTCGAACCCGTCGGACGGATCGCCGTTCTCGTCTCGGTCGCGGAGCTCCTGCTCCTGGGACTCGGCCGTGTGGTCGACCCGGGCAGCAGGGTCGTCCTCCTCCTGCTGAGACGGTCGTCCAGTGTCTCACCCTCGGCATCCTCACGGGGAGTGCTCCGGTGTGCCACCTCCCGGCTCGGCCGCTCGGGTGGAGACATCCCTTCGTCGAGTACGTCGTCGACGCCGCGTTCCTCGAGGGAGTCGTCGGGCTGGAGATGGTCGCCGCTGAAGTTGCTGCTCATGCCGGGTTCGTACCCGTGCAGCCCACCGCCATACGTCCGGGCCGTTCCAGCGAGGACCGACGGTCAGAACCCCGTTCGCCGGCCGCGCGCGGCCGATCGGACCTTCTTCCCCTTCTCCTGGGCGGTCGTGCGCAGGTCCACCTGGAACTCGAGCATCCGGCGCCTCAGCTCGGGGTCGGAGGCGGCCAG
This sequence comes from Nocardioides sp., assembly GCA_017354415.1. Lineage (GTDB taxonomy): Bacteria > Actinomycetota > Actinomycetes > Propionibacteriales > Nocardioidaceae > Nocardioides. Next base: position 25,700 of record JAFMQY010000025.1, on the reverse strand, counting down.
GATGCGCACGGCGAGAAGACCGGCGTTGCGGGCGTTCCCGACCGCGACCGTGGCGACCGGGACGCCCGAGGGCATCTGCACGATCGAGAGCAGGGAGTCCATGCCGTCGAGGTGCTTGAGCGGGACGGGGACCCCGATCACGGGCAGTGGTGTCACCGCCGCCAGCATCCCGGGCAGGTGTGCCGCGCCTCCGGCGCCGGCGATGAGCACCGACAGCCCGCGGTCGGCGGCCTCGCGGCCGTAGGCGAGCATCTCGTCGGGCATCCGATGGGCGGAGACGACGTCGGCCTCGTAGGCGACCTCGAACTCCGAGAGCGCCTCGGCAGCAGCCTCCATCACCGGCCAGTCGGAGTCGGAGCCCATCACGATCCCGACCCGCGGCCTTCCGCTGCCTGCCTCACTCACTCTCGTCTCCTAGTTCCTTGGATCGAGGAGGCCGCTCTGCGGCCGTCTCGAGCTCTCCGGCAAACCACGCGGCCGCGTGACGGGCGCGCTCGAGACACTCTTGCAGGTCGTCGCCGTACGCGTTGACGTGACCGACCTTGCGACCAGGCCGCAGGTCCTTGCCGTAGAGATGGACCCGCAGGTGCGGATCGCGCGCGAGCACGTGCGGGTACCCGTCGTACAGCGGACCCACCTGCTCGTCCGCGCCCCCGAGGATGTTGACCATCACCGTCCAGGCCGACCGCGCGACCGGCGACCCCAACGGCAGGTCGAGCACCGCCCGGAGATGGTTCTCGAACTGGGAGGTCTCCGCGCCGTCCTGGGTCCAGTGGCCGGTGTTGTGGGGACGCATGGCGAGCTCGTTGACCAGGATCCGGCCGTCGGTGGTCTCGAACAGCTCCACGGCGAGGATCCCGGTCACGCCCAGCTCGCGGGCGATCCGTAGAGCCAGCTCCTGCGTCTGCATCGCCAGCGCGTCGGGCAGGCCGGGCGCCGGCGCGACCACTTCGCGGCAGATTCCGTCGCGCTGGACGGACTCGACGACCGGGTACGCCGCGGCCTGCCCGCTCGGGCTGCGCGCCACGAGCGCGGACAGCTCGCGCCGGAAGTCCACCCGCTCCTCGGCCAGGATCCGAACGCCGGTGCTCGCCGCGGCCTCGAACGCCGGCCCGCACTCCTCGGCGGTCGAGACGAACCAGACTCCCTTGCCGTCGTACCCGCCCCGACTGATCTTGAGCACGCAGGGCAGGCCGAAGTCGACGACCTCGTCGGCGTTCGTGACCAGACGGAACCGCGGCAGCGGCACCCCGACCCGCTCGAGCGCCTCCCTCATCACGACCTTGTCCTGGGCATGCACGAGAGCCTCGGGACCCGGTCGCACGGCCACCCCGTCCGCCTCGAGAGCGTGGAGATGGTCGGTCGGGACGTGCTCGTGGTCGAAGGTCACCACCCGGCAGCCCTCCACCAGCGACCGCAGGGTCGGCAGGTCGCGATAGTCCCCGACGACGTGGTCGGGGATCACCTGCGCCGCAGCGACGCCGGGAGCCTCCGCGAGCAGCCGCAGCGGGATGCCCATGGCCGCGGCCGGTTCCGCCATCATCCGGGCCAGCTGACCGCCGCCGACGACGGCGACGGTCGGCGCGTCGGACTCTCCGGGACTCACCCGGAGAAGCGTAGGCGTCCGGGTGCGCGGTTCAGACCGCGGCCGCCTCCGTGGGCCTGGCGTCGCTCGGGTACGTCGGCGCCTCGAGCTCGAACCGCAGCCCGTGACCGCGGATCGTGGTGATCAGGCGGGGCCGGCCGGGGTCGTCGCCGAGCTTGCGGCGTACCCAGCCGAGGTGCACGTCGATGGTCTTCGACGACGTCCAGAACGTCGTGTTCCACACCGTGAGCATCAGCTCGTCCCGGGACACGACAGACCCGGCCCGCTGCATCAGGAACTGCAGCAGGTCGAACTCCTTGCGCGAGAACACGATCTCGCGATCATCTCGCCACGCCCGGCGGGAAGCCGGGTCCACGGCGACGTCCTGGACTGTGAGCATGGAGCGAAAAATACGTACCCGACACCCATCCGCGCCGGAGAATGGGTCAACTCGCCGCTTCCGATCGGTTAAATCTCCGAGCGGACATCGGGCTCAGTGCCGGCGGACAGCCACCGGCTCGACCACCCCGAACCCCCGCACCGGGCGCGGAGGCAGCGCGCGGGCCTCGAACTGGTCCTTCGGGAGCAGGTCGGCCGTCCCCTCGTCCACGATGATCCGGTTGCGCCGCGCAACCGCGGTGAGCCGGGCGGCGAGGTTCACCGGCGGACCGAACACGTCACCGAGCCGGGTCACCACGGACCCGGTCGAGAGCCCCACGCGTACGTCGGGCATCCGGGGGTCGCGGCCGACCACGGCGATGATCCCCTCGGCGGTGTCGTAGGCCCGGATGGGGTCCTCGTTCACGAACAGCACCGCGTCACCCAGGCTCTTGATCACCCGGCCGTGCCGGCCCGCGACGACGTCGGCGCACCGGGACTCGAAGATCTCCACCAGATCGCCGATCCGGTTGTGGTCGAGCCGGTTGGTGAGGGCGGTGAAGGCCACGATGTCGGCGAACCCGACCGTCACCTGGGTGGTGTGCAGGTCGGCGTCGTCGGCGCCGAGCGCCTCGACGCGGGCCACGGCGGCCGCCAGGTGGCGTCGCCAGACGTACACCAGCAGACCATCGAAGGGCTTCAGCGCCTCCAGCAGGCGGAGGGCGGCGGCGGTGCGGGAGCCGGTCGCGTCGTCGCCGGCCTCCATCTCGAGAACGCGGTGGACGAGCGTCGCCACCTCCCAGTCGGCCAGCCTGGCCATGGTCTGTCCGACGGCCCGGGTGAGGTCGACGGCCATGTCGAAGTCGATCGCTCCCTGCTCGACCAGCTGCAGCATGGTCGAGACGGCATCCACGTCGGCGCGGGTGAAGGCACGCTCGCTCCCCCGGTCGGGAAAACCGAGGGCGCGCCAGAGCCGCTGCGCCTGCTCGATGCTGGCGCCGGTCTCGGCGGCCACCTCGAGGGCGTTGTAGACGACGTCCTCCCCCAGGATGGCCTGCTCGAGCTGCTGGGCAGGTGACTCGTCAGGTTCCGTCATCGGTCCTTGGCGAGTCGTGGAGGTTGCCGAGCAGGTCGACCAGGGTGCGCTGCACGGACTCGACGTCGGGGATGTCGTGCAGCTGCACCGAGCCACGCGTGCTGGCGTCGCTGATCACCAGCGTGCCGCAGCGGAGCATCCGGTCGAGGATGCCTTGGTCGAAGGCGACGTCGCTGATCCGCATCAACGGGATGTCATGGCCCTTGCGCGCGATGAGGCCCTGGCGGGTGATCAGCCGGCGGTTGGTGATCGTGTACGTCGCGGTGAGCCACTCCAGGAAGGGCTTGACGACCCACACGACGATCACGACCACCGCCAGGAGCCAGATGATCAGGCTGACCGTCGTGTTGGAGGTCAGCCGGTCGAGGAAGATGGCCAGCGCCAGGGTCACGAGCAGCACGAGCACCGGCATGATGACGGCCTTCGGATGCGTCCGGGTGTCGACGATGACCGACTCACCATCGGTCAGCAGCTTCGGTGAGATGCCCACACCCGGATCCTCTCATCCAGCGGACCGGACGTGCACCACGTCTCCGGCGGCGATCGCACGCGCCTCGAGCCGGGCGGGCTCGGGCGGACCGGTCGAGGCACGTGGCGGAGCAACCAGCAGCCGGCCGTGGTTGTCGACGCCGACCGCCCGTCCCTCGAGCACGGAGCCGTCCGGGAGCTCGACGCGGACGTCGCGGTCGACGGTGTCGCAATGCGCACGGAAGCCGGCCACGAACGTCGTGGGCTCGGCCATCAACACGCCGAGCCAGCGACGCAGCTCGCCGAGCACCCGGCCGAAGAGCTCGGTCCGGTCGGTCCGGGCGCCAGCCAGAGCGAGACTCGTGGCCGTCTCCACGGGGAGCTCGTCCGCCCGTTGGTCGACGTTGAGGCCGATCCCGACCACAGCGAGCGGCATGTCGACACCGTGGGCGCGCACGGACACGCGCTCGACGAGGATCCCGCACACCTTCCGGTCGTCGAGCAGGACGTCGTTCGGCCACTTCACGGAGCCACCGACGACGCGCGCGACCGCGTACCCGGCCACCAGCGGCACCAGCGGCCACCACTCATCGGCCACCACCGGGTCGACGACGGCCGAGAACGTCAGTGCCGCGCCCCGCGGCGTGAACCATTCCCGCCCCAGGCGGCCGCGTCCCGCAGTCTGGTGGTCGGCCACCACGACGAGGTTGCGTTCGGGAGCCGCGGCGGCGAGGACGTTGGTCGACGCCGCAGTCTCGTGCAGGCGGACCGTCCAGTGCGGACCGGCCGCGGCCTGCAGCGCCGCCTGGTCGAGTGGCGCGCGTGGAGTGGCGTCGTTCACGGGCACAAGTGTGGCCCAGCGAGTGATCGCCGGCCGCGTGACCGCCTATTCGTCAGGTGTGTGCCACCCACCCGCGCGCATCTGCTCGGCGATCTCTCTCTGGTCGGCGGCGCGGTCGCGCTCGTCGGCGAGTCGGTCGCGCTCGTCCGCCGCCTGGTCCCGTTCATCGGCGAGACGGTCGCGCTCGTCGGCGGCGCGGTCGCTCACACGTTCGCGCTTGGTCTCTGTCGCCTCCCTGCGGTCCGCAGCCTGCTCGCGCTCATCGGCCGCCTGGTCCCGCTCATCCGCGGCGATCTCTCTCTCGTCGGCGAGACGGTCGCGCTCGTCGGCGAGACGGTCGCGCTCGTCGGCGGCGCGGTCGCGTTCATCGGCGAGACGCTCGCGCTCGGCCACTGCCAGGTCTGGGTTCTCGATGGCGTCCACCTCTCCATGCACCATCCCACGCAGCCGGTGTCGAGGGAAGTGTGACCGACCTCTGCCTGGAGCTCAGAGCGGCTCAGAGTGTGGTTGGCCCCCGCCAGTCAGGGCCGCCGTTGATGTCCCGCCCCACTCCTCAGGAGCCAGGTCGGCGATCGCCTGGGTGAAGGTCCAGCGGTGGCCTGCCAGATCCTCCACCGAGTACTGGCGCTCTCCGTAGGGATAGTCGGTCGGCGCACTGAGAATGACCGCTCCGTCCTGCCGCGCGCGCTCGTGATGTGCGTCGACGTCGTCCACCTTCACCATGACTGCGTGGCTCCGCGGTTCGTCGTGTTCCGGTGGGCACGCCCGTACTGAGGATCGGCGTCCGCGATGATGACGACTCCGTTGCCGAATGCCAGTCGGGCACGGTGTCCACCAGCACGCCACAGCTCGGTGAAGCCAAAGGTCTCGCAGAGCCAGTCGATTGCCTGTTCCACGTCGGCGTACACGAGTTCTGGGACGACGCTCGCTGAGCCGGTGGTGCGATTGATGGCGATGACGACCCTCCCGACGAACGCTGTTCCCGACGCACGCTAACCGAGGATGCTGCCCACCGACAGTTTCGCCACATCCACCGATCGTCGCCCGGGTGGCCGGGCACTAGTCTCGGGCAGGTGAGCGCACAGCCGACCAGCCACCCGGGCGAGGGCACGGATGTCCCCGCCGCGGACTCCGGCATCGACATCCACACGACCGGCGGGAAGCTGGACGACCTCAACCGCCGGCTCGACGAGGCGGTGCACGCCGCTTCAGCCCAGGCGGTCGAGAAGCAGCACGCCAAGGGCCGGCGTACGGCGCGTGAGCGCATCGAGATGCTGTTCGACGAGGGCTCGTTCGTGGAGCTCGACGAGCTCGCCCGGCACCGCTCCACGGCGTTCGGCCAGGAGAAGCGGCGGCCGTACGGCGACGGTGTGATCACCGGCTACGGCACCGTCGACGGACGCCAGGTCTGCGTGTTCAGCCAGGACTTCACGATCTTCGGTGGCTCCCTCGGCGAGGTGTACGGCGAGAAGATCACCAAGGTCATGGACCTCGCGATGAAGACGGGCTGCCCGATCATCGGGATCAACGAGGGGGCGGGCGCGCGGATCCAGGAGGGCGTGGTCTCGCTCGGCCTCTACGGCGAGATCTTCCGCCGCAACGTCCACGCCTCCGGCGTGATCCCCCAGATCAGCCTGATCATGGGCTCATGTGCCGGCGGCCACGTCTACTCGCCGGCTGTCACCGACTTCACGGTGATGGTGGACGGCACCTCGAACATGTTCATCACCGGGCCCGACGTGATCAAGACCGTCACCGGCGAGGACGTGACGATGGAGGAGCTCGGCGGCGCGCGCACCCACAACACCAAGTCGGGCAACGCCCACTACATGGGCTCCGACGAGGAAGACGCGATCGAGTACGTCAAGGCGCTCTTGTCCTACCTACCGCAGAACAACCTCGACCCCGTCCCGTCGTACGACCAGCCGGCCGACCTGGAGATCTCCGACCTCGACCGCTCGCTCGACTCGGTCGTGCCGGACGGCGCCAACCAGCCCTACGACATGCACGAGGTGATCACCGCCGTCCTCGACACCGATGACACAGGGAGGGGGGAGTTCCTCGAGGTGATGGCACTGTTCGCACCCAACATCGTGGTCGGCTTCGGGCGGGTCGAGGGCCAGTCGGTCGGGGTCGTGGGCAACCAGCCGATGCAGTTCGCCGGCACGCTCGACATCGACGCCTCGGAGAAGGCCGCGCGGTTCGTGCGCACCTGCGATGCGTTCAACATCCCGGTGCTCACCTTCGTCGATGTGCCCGGCTTCCTGCCCGGCACCGACCAGGAGTGGAACGGCATCATCCGCCGCGGCGCGAAGCTGATCTACGCCTATGCCGAGGCAACCGTCCCGCTGGTCACGATCATCACCCGCAAGGCCTACGGCGGCGCGTACGACGTGATGGGCTCCAAGCACCTCGGTGCCGACATCAACCTCGCCTGGCCGACCGCCCAGATCGCGGTGATGGGCGCCCAGGGCGCGGTCAACATCCTGTACCGCAACGAGATCCGCGACGCCGACGAGCCGGAGGAGACCCGCGCCCGGCTGATCACGGAGTACGAGGACACCTTGGCTAACCCCTACATCGCCGCGGAGCGCGGGTATGTCGACGGGGTCATCGCGCCGCACGAGACTCGGATGGAGGTGGTCAGAGCCCTGCGGCTGCTGGCCTCCAAGCGCGAGCTGCTGCCGTCCAAGAAGCACGGGAACATCCCGCTCTGATGGCCGAGACGAACCAGGACCCGGGGTCCGTCGAGCCTGTCGAGACCACGCCCCTCCTCCGAGTGGTCAAGGGGAACCCGACGACGGAGGAGCTCGCCGCCCTGGTGACCGTGCTGGCGTCGCTGGCCCTGCCCGAGGCGCCGGCCACCCGGCGTACCTCCGACTGGAGCGCGCCCCGCGGCCTGCACCGCGTGGTGCACCCGCACGGAGCCGGGGGCTGGCGCAGCTCCCGCCTCCCCCGCTGACCTCGGTCAGATCCGGAAGAACCCGGCCAGGAACCGCTGCGCCAGCTCGCGGTCGCCGTGGATCGTCCCCGCGTTGATGCGGCCGTACGCCGTGAGCACGAAGCTCGCGGGGTCGAACTCGATCCACGCGGGCAGGTCATCGACGTTCCCGGGGGACGTGGTGAGGCCGTCCGGCCCGACGTCGATGCGCTCGTCTCCGGCGTTCTCCCCGGACGTGATCCGTATCCCGACCTGCATCGGGGTGGTGTCCGGTCCGACCGACGCGGTGGCCGACCACAGGACGAAGCAGAGCGGCACGAGGAGGTCGGCCGACCTTGCCTCGAGGGCGTGCGGGCTGCCGCTGCCCTGGCGGATGTCCCAGCTGTGGACCGAGTAGTCCACGAGCTGGAAGACCGGGTAGAAGAACGCTGGGAGGGGGCCCATGTACTTGTGCGGCACCTGGAGGCCGCCCCAGTCCTCCTCGGAGAGCCCCTCCTCGATCTTCATCATCCGGTCGAGGTCGCTGTGCAGCCGGTCCAGTGCCTCTTCGCGGTCGAGCGAGCGGAACTCCAGGGCGCCTTTGTCGGCGAACTCGTGCATGTCGGTCAGCGGCACGAGCCCAGGCGGCTCTCCCTGGCCGTGGGCGGCGTCGAAGCCCACGAAGTAGGTCTCCGTCGTGTCGAGGAGGTGTCCGAAGACGTCCCGCACCTGCCAGTGGCCGGCACCCGTCGGTGCGGTCCAGCTCGACGGGTCACTCGCCAGCCCGAACATCTCGTCGGACTCACGGCGCACCCCCTCCAGCAGGTTGCCCTTGCTCGCATAGTCCATGAAGTTCCAAGCGCTCATGCGTTTCTCCCTTACCTCGTCCTGCCCCGGGCCAGGTCGTGCGTGTGGCGACGACGTTCCTCCCGCCCTCAGCGGGTGTCAACGAGACGCCGGATCACTCGGTGCGCAGAACGTCGAGGATCGTGCCCATGACAGGGAGCCGTAGCGATGTGACGATGTCCCCGTGGTTGAGCGCGCCCTGAGCTTCGGGTCCGTGGCGGCGGCGTACGAGAGGTTCCGGCCGGGCTACCCCGACGAGCTCGTGGACGAGGTCCTCGGGTACGCCGGCCGACCATTGCGTACCGCTCTGGAGATCGGCGCCGGCACCGGGAAGGCGACCCGCGTCTTCGCCGCACGCGGGATCCTCGTGACCGCGACCGAACCCGATCCGGCCATGCTCGCCGAGCTGCGCCACCATGTCCCGGACTCGGTCGTCACCCTGCAGGCGACGTTCGAGGACCTCCCGCGCACCCGCGCCTACGACCTCGTCTTCGCGGCCGCCGCTCTGCACTGGACCGAGCCGACACAGCGGTGGGCGCGCGTCGCCGCGATGCTCCACGGCGACGGGATCTTCGCGTCCTTCGGTGGACCGATGCACCTGGCCGACCCGGACCTCGAGCGGACCGTCGCTGCCGCCAGGGCTCCGTTCCTGGCCGACGACAACATTCCGTCGCCGGACGGGACACCGGAAGAGAGCCCGATGCAGTGGCCGGGGACGGAGCTGAGCGTGTCCGGCTACTTCACCGACGTACGCCAGTCGACCATCGAGCGCCGTGCGACGATCCCCGCCCGCGACTACGTCGGCCACCTCTCGACGGTCTCGGCCTATCTGGAGCTGTCCGGCGACGTGCGGGAGCAGGTGCTCGGGCTGATCCTCGAGGTGCTCCCGGAGCGCGTGACGCTGGTCTCCGACCTCACGCTGCACCTGGCGCGCGTGGCGGGAGGACCGACCACCGCGACATGACGAGGAAGAGGTGCCAACTCCTCTCCACTTTCAACGTATAACGCACGGGTGGGCTTGCGGCAAGCCCCTGTTCGTGGCGCAGAATCGCCGGTCCGAGCCTGATCGGAGCTGATGACGTGACCCCCCTGACCACTCGATCGTTCGACCTCCCCGAGCGCCTCGCCGCCAAGGCCGACCCGTCGTTGATCGCCGCGGACGAGCGGCACTTCGCGGCCATCGGTGAGAGCCTCGAGCTCACGATCGCCGAGCTGACCGACCGGCTCGACGTGGAGCGCAAGGCACCCGGCGGCACGGGCCAGGAGGCGATGGACCGCGACCTGGAGATCCATCGCCTCACCGCGCGGCTGCGTGTCCTGCGTCGCTTCAGTCTCGACCTGTGCCTGGGCCGCATGGATTTCGCAGACGGCGCCGAGCCGGTGTACGTCGGACGGCTGGGCCTGACGGACAGCACCGCCCGTCGTCTGCTCGTCGACTGGCGGTCCCCCGCCGCCGAGCCGTTCTTCGGAGCGACCCACGCCAACGCGATGGGGCTGGCGAGCCGACGCCGGTACCGCTGGACGGGTGGCCGGGTCACCGACTACTGGGACGAGGTGTTCACCCCGGACGGGCTCGTGGGGCACGCGGCCCTGGATGACCAGTCGGCGTTCATCGCCAGCCTGGGCGGCAGCCGGTCGGACCGGATGCGTGACGTGCTCTCCACGATCCAGGCCGACCAGGACGCGATCATCCGTGCGGGTTCTCGGGGCACCCTCGTCGTCGACGGCGGACCGGGGACCGGGAAGACCGTCGTCGCGCTGCACCGCTCGGCGTACCTGCTGTACGCCGACCCGCGGCTCGGTGAAGGCCGCGGCGGCGTGCTCTTCGTCGGCCCCAGCCGGCCCTACCTGTCCTACGTCGCCGACGTGCTTCCCAGCCTCGGCGAGGAGGGCGTGCAGACCTGCACCCTGCGCGACCTCCTCCCCGAAGGAGCCACGGCACCGGACGAGACCGACCCGGAGGTCGCTCGGCTGAAGGCGTCCGCGGAGATGGTGCGGGCGATCGAGCCGGCGGTCCGGCTGTACGAGGAGCCGCCGACCGACGGGATGGAGGTCGAGACCCCCTGGGGTGACGTCTGGCTCAGCCCGCACGACTGGGTCGAGGCGTTCGAGTCCCACGAGCCCGGGACGTCGCACAACGACGGCCGCGACCAGGTCTGGGACGAGCTGCTCACGATCCTCGTGGACAAGCACGAGACCGACCGCGACAACCCCGACGTGTCGGAGGACCTGGTACGACGGGCTCTCGCGCAGAACGACGAGCTCGTCGACGCGTTCGGCCGGGCCTGGCCGCTGATCGACCCGGCGGACCTGGTCGGGGACCTGTGGTCGGTGCCGGCGTACCTGCGCATGTGCGCCCCGTGGCTCGCCCCTGACGAGGTCAGGCTGCTGCAGCGCGCGGACCCGCTGGCCTGGACGACCTCCGACCTGCCGCTCCTGGATGCGGCCCGGCACCGGCTCGGCGACCCGGGCGCGTCGCGGTTGCGGCGTCGCAGGCGGGCCGCCGCTGCCGCCGAGCGCGACCGGATGACCCAGGTCATCGACCACCTGATCGCGACCGACGACTCCGACATGCAGATCATGTCGATGCTGCGCGGCGAGGACCTCCGAGAGGCGCTGGTCGACGAGGACGTCGTGCAAGGTGGCGACCGGGACCGGCTGGCCGGGCCGTTCGCCCATGTCGTGGTGGACGAGGCGCAGGAGCTGACCGACGCGGAGTGGCAGATGCTGCTCCTCCGCTGCCCCTCGCGCAGCTTCACCGTCGTCGGTGATCGCGCCCAGGCGCGACACGGGTTCACGCAGTCGTGGGAGGAACGGCTCGAGCGGGCGGGCCTGGACCACATCCATCTGTCGTCCCTGACCATCAACTACCGGACACCGGAGGAGGTCATGACGGAGGCCGAGCCGGTCATCCGGGCTGTGCTCCCAGACGCGAACGTGCCGACGTCCATCCGTGGCAGCGGCCTTCCCGTCCGACACGGATCTGTCGCGGAGCTGGACGCGATCGTGTACACGTGGCTCGCCGGGAGCGCGGACGGGATCGCATGCGTGGTCGGCTCCCCGACGTTCCAGGCGACCTCGCGCGTCCGGTCGCTCGAGCCGGAGCTCACCAAGGGCCTCGAGTTCGACCTGGTCGTCCTCATCGATCCTGAGTCCTTCGGCACCGGCATCGAGGGAACGGTCGACCGCTACGTCGCCATGACTCGCGCGACGCAGCAGCTGGTGATCCTGACCAGCACGGCCCCCTAGGAGGATTTCGGTCTCCCGCAAGGTCGCCCCTCGTTCACCCGCAGCGCCACGTGCTCGGCGGCCCTCGCTCACGGTCAGGGGCGGCGGCCCGCGAGGACGCAGAACTCGTTGCCCTCCGGGTCGGCGAGGACGACCCAGCTCACATCGCCTTGGCCGACGTCGGCGTGCCGGGCGCCGAGGTCGAGCAGGCGACGGACCTCTTCGTCCTGCTCCACGTCCGTGGGGTTGACGTCGATGTGGAGCCTGTTCTTGACGGTCTTGCCCTCGGGCACGCGCCCGAAGGTCAGCGTCGGTGGCACAGGACCGAGCCGGTTCTTGCCTTCCGGTACCAGAGGGGAGCCGATGGAGACGACCCCGTCCTCTTCGTCCTGCACCTCGTAGCCGAGGACCGAGCACCAGAACCGGGCGAGACCCTGAGGATCGGCGCAGTCGATCACGAGCTCGGTGAACTTGCTGGTCATGTCAGGACCTCTCAGTCACGTGGCGGATTCCGCAGAGCCCACACGCTAATCGCAGTCGCGCCCGTCCACAGGCGCCGAGAACCGGGTGCGGCGGTGCACGAACAGCATCCAGAATCGAACGTGTGCTCGATCACCCGGCAGGATCCGGCGGCAACGCTGCGGTCGTGGACGCTCGGGCGACGACGCGAAGCAGGCACCCCGTCCTGGCGGGCTGACCCGTCGGACGACGGTCCTGAGACACTCGCCGAATGACCCGACGACTGGTGCTCGCCTCCGCCTCCCCTGCCCGGCTCACGACACTGCGAGCGGCGGGTGTCGAGCCGTCCGTCGTGGTCTCGGGTGTCGACGAGGACGAGGTCACCGGGCTCCCACCGGCCGCCGTCGCGCTGCGCCTGGCCGAGCTCAAGTGTGCCGCCGTCGCCCGCCAAGCCTCTGACGACTCGCTCGTGCTCGGCTGCGACTCGGTCCTCGAGCTCGACGGCCGTCCGCTGGGCAAGCCGGCGGATGCCCAGGAGGCGGTCGAGCGGTGGCGGGAGATGCGCGGCCGCATTGCGGTGCTGCACACCGGCCATTGCGTCCACGACGCCACGACGGGTCGCCAGGCGACCGGGATCGGGTCGACCGTGGTGCACTTCGCGAACATCACCGACGACGAGATCACGGCGTACGTCAACTCGGGCGAGCCGTTGCAGGTGGCCGGGGCGTTCACGATCGACGGACTCGGCGGCGCGTTCGTCACCCGGATCGAGGGTGACCACCACAACGTTGTGGGTCTCAGCCTGCCGCTGCTGCGCGAGCTGCTGGCCGAGCTCGGCCACTCGTGGACCGACCTCTGGGCGAGACGGGGTTAGACCCGGTCCTCCGACTCGACCGAGCGCTGCGCGACGGGGTCGGGGGCCCGGTGCGCCGGGTGCGGCGGGTGCGTCAGCGCCTGGGGGTGCACCAGCTCGGAGACCGTGACCGGCTTGCGGAACACGTAGGTCCGGAACAGGTAGAAGCGTGCGGCCTGACCCAGCAGTGCGCCGATCACCTGTCCCGAGACGTTGTCGGAGATGGGGTCGTCCAGGCCCAGCGCGTGCCGACTGAACCACAGCGTGCCGACCGCGAACGGCAGGGTCACCAGGTTGATCAGGAAGAACGCCGTACGACCGCCGTCGGCGTGGACCGGTGGGCGGTGCCGGAACGCCCAGTACCGGCTGAGCCGGTAGCTGACCACCATGCCGATCAGGTTGGCGACCACGAGCGCGGTGAGCGGCTGTGCGGCGAGCCACGGCTCGTCGGTGAGGTACAGGCCGTGCACCAGGAAGTTGAACACGAGGAACGACGCCAGGGTCGCCAGACCGCCGGTCACCATGAACCGGCCGATCTCGAGGGCGAGATGTGGCAGTCGCTGCATTGGGGGAAGTGTAGGGAAAGGCTCGCCGCATTCTCGTATCAGCATGCGCACGAGCCTCAGGTCGCCTCGCGGGCGGCGTCGGTCGCCGCCTCCTCGACCGTCGCCGTGACCGGATGCTCGCGGTGCAGCGTCTCGGGTGCCACCAGGACGGCGAGCACGGGCAGAGCGCAGACGACGGCGCACAGGACGAAGGCCGGCGAGTAGCCGGCCGCATCCGCCACCCAGCCGGTCACGACGGGTCCGAGCACGGCGCCGAGGTCGCCGGCCATCTGGAAGACGGCCACCACGGTGCCTCCGCGGCCCGCCACCACGTCGCCCATCACCGCTCCAGGGGCCACCGCGTCCGACGCGGCCGCGACCCCGATCAGCACGGTCGCGATCACCAGCCCGCCGACCGCCGGGATCGCCGGGAGCAGCAGGAACGCCAGGGCTCCGATCGTGAGACCCACCGCGATCACGGGTCGTCGGCCGACCGTGTCGGCGATCTTCCCGGTCGGCAGCAGGAGGGCACCGCTGACGAGACTGACGACGAGGAACGCCGCGTACGCCCAGCCGGCCGACAGGTGGAGGCTCTCCCGCACGTACAACGGCACCATCGAGGACCGGGCTCCGACCAGCGCGAAGTCGCCGGCGAACGCCGCTGCCAGGGCAGCGAGGTAGGCCCGCTCACGTAGCGCGACGGCAAGTGCCATCGGCTCGGACCGGGAGGACTGGCGGGCTGCCAGCTCGCTGTGCCTCAGCGCGCCGAGGCCGATCAGCCCCGCGACGACCAACGTGCCGGCGTACAGGAAGAACGGGAGCCGGAGCGAGAACGTCGCCACCGTGCCGACCGCGGGGCCCGCGATCATTCCGATCAGGAAGGACCCGGCCCACACCCCTTGCGCGCGTCCACGCAGCCGGTTCGGCGTCACCCGGACCAGGAGGCTGGCCGCACTGACGCTGAACATGATGGAGCCGATACCCCCGGCACCGCGCAGGACCAGCAGCTGCCAGTAGGACTGGGCGAGTCCGGCCAAGGCGCTGCTCACAGCGACGACCCCGATGCCGGTCGCGAGCAGCACGCGCTCGCCGACGGAGTTGATCATCCGCCCCACGAACGGCGCCATCGCGATCCGCATCAGCGCGAACGCGCTGACCACGGCCCCGGCGGCGGCGTTGCCCACGCCGAACTCCCGCGCGAACAGCGGAAGTGCCGGTGCGACCAGCCCGAAGCCCAGGGCCACCATGAAGGCGACTGCGGACAGGGCCCGTACCTCGTGAGGCAGGTCACGCAGGAGCGGCACTACTCCACCGGGAGTCCGAGGCCGCGCGCGATCAGCATCCGCTGCACCTCCGACGTTCCCTCACCGATCTCGAGCGCCTTCGCGTCACGGTACAACCGCGTCACGGGGTACTCCTCCATGAACCCGTAACCGCCGAACACCTGGGTGGCGATCCGGGTCGCGGTGACGGCGGACTCCGTGGCGTACAGCTTGGCCACCGACGCGGCCTGCTTCAGCTCGCCGGCGCTCGGCCCGTTCGGCCGGCCCATCGCGTCCTTGATCGAAGCCGCCCGGTAGGTCAACAGCCGGCTCGCGCGGAGCATCACCTCGAGGTCTGCGATCTGGAAGGCCACGCCCTGTTTGCGGCCGATCGGCACACCGAAGGTCTGCCGCTCACCCGCGTACTGCAGACAGGCGTCGAGACAGGCCTGGATGCAGCCGACGGCCAGCGAGGCGATCGCGATCCGGCCGTCGTCGAGGGTGGCCAGGAACTGCGCGTAGCCGCGGCCCCGCACCCCGAGCAGGTGTCCCTCCGGCACGCGCACGTTCTCGAGGGTCAACGGGTGGGTGTCGGAGGCACGCCACCCGAGCTTGTCGTACGCCGGCTCCGCGGTGAACCCGGGCGTGCCGGCCGGGATGACGATCGCCGAGACCTCGGCGGTCCCGTCAGCGTTCTCGCCGGTGCGTGCCGTGACGGTCACGCAGGAGGTGAGCTCGGAGCCGGAGTTCGTGATGAACTGCTTGGATCCGTTGACCACCCACTCACCGTCGACGAGGTCGGCGCGGGTCCGTGTCGCGCCGGCGTCGGACCCGGCTCCAGGCTCGGTGAGGCCGAAGCCGGCAAGCGCCTGGCCGCTGACCAGGTCGGGGAGCCACTGAGCCTTCTGGTCGTCGTTGCCGTAGCTGAGGATCGGGTTGATGCCGAGCCCGACCGCCGCCTCCAACGTGATCCCCATCGACTGGTCGACGCGCCCGATCTCCTCGATCGCGACGCAGACGCTGGTGAAGTCGCCGTCGTCGCCGGCGCCGCCGTACTCCTCCGGCGCGGTGAGGCCCATCAGCCCGAGCCGTCCCATCTTCTGCACCACGTCGGTCGGGAAGTGGTGCTCCCGGTCCCACTGGGCGGCGTACGGCGCGATCTCGGCCTCCGCGAACTCGCGCACCACGCGGCGGAACTCCTCGTGCTCGCGCGACAGCTCGAAGGTCATGCCGCACATGCTAACCGTCCTGGTTAATGATCGCTAACCAGTGGCTCGTGTCGACCCCATGGCTAGTGTCGACCAGTGGCTAGTGTCGACCCGTGTTCAAACTACTGCTGTTCCTGCACCTGCTGACCGCGATCTTCGCTGTCGGGCCGCTCGTCGGTGCGGCGACGTCGGCGTCCCGGGCACTGCGCAGACCCGATGCGGAGGCGGCCACGTCGGCCGCGCGCATCGTGCGCCTGTACAGCTACGGGTCGGTCGTGGTGGTCATCATCGGCATGGGCCTGATGTCGACCACGGATCCCGACACCTCGCAGCGTGTCGCCGACTTCAGCAACACCTGGATCTGGCTGTCGCTGCTGATCTGGGTCGCGGCGGTGGCGGTGGCGCTGGCGCTGCTGGAGCCGTCACTGCGCAAGGCCGCCACCGAGATCGGCGCCGGGCGCCCGGTCAGCACCCTGACCGGCCGCGTCGCCGCCGGTGGTGGAGTGGTCGGGCTGCTGTACGCCGCGATCGTGCTGCTGATGGTGTACCGGCCAGGTGGCTGAACCTCCCGGTCAGGAGGCCCGTCGCAGCACGTGTACGGCGTGGTCGCTGCGGTCGGTGAACGGCTGCAGGTCGTAGGTCCCGAACCGCGACTCCACCACGAGGCCGCCGGCCGCGCAGTCCTCGAGGAACTCCGCCTCCGGGTAGATGCGGGAGACAGCGCCCGGCCCGCCGGCGAGGCTGAAGCCGACCAGGAGCCGGCCCTCGGGCTTCACCAGCGCGCCGAGGTTGCGCAGCACCGCGCGTTCGGTGTCCGGGGCGAGCACGATCATCACGTTGCCCACGCAGACGACCAGGTCGTACGCCGTCGGGAAGCCTTCCGCGGACAACGTCTCAGGCGTCAGCTCGTCGAGCCGTGCGTCGACCAGCGGCAGCTCGGGATAGGTGCGCCGCGACTGCTCGAGGATCTCCGGGTCGAAGTCCACGCCGACGACGTGGTGCCCACGGGAGACCAGTGCCGCGCCGACCCGGCCCATGCCGGAGCCGGCGTCGAGGATCCAGCCGTCACGCGGAGCGAGGACGTCGGCGAGGCGGGCCTCGCCCTCGATGTCGGCACCCTCGTCGATCAGGCGAGCGAAGTGCGCACCGTACCCGCCATGCCCGGCTGCTCGCTCGACGGCACGTGACTGCTCCCACCTGGTCTCCCCCATGGGTCGCACCTTAGGACCTGCCGGCCATGTCCGTCCGTCCCAGGTTCGTCCTCCTTACCGCGTGGACGCCTGCGCGGCGGGCGACCAGACTCGACGACACGGGCTCTCGGGGGACGGAGGAGCACCCATGCGGATCGCGATCATCGGAGCCGGCCCGGCCGGCCTCTTCCTCGGCAGCGCCCTGGCGCGGCGAGGGCATGCCGTGGTCGCCGTCGACCGCGATCCGGGGCCGGTGGGCGGTGAGCCGTGGGCACGACGCGGTGTCATGCAGTTCCATCATGCGCACGCGTTCCGCCAGACCGTCTCCGATGCGTTGACGCGCGAGATCCCCGAGGCGCTCGAGGGCTGGGTCGATGCCGGCGCAGAGCCCGTCGATGCGGCGACGGTCGCCACCAGCGCCGGCGTCGGCATGAGGTCGACCCGGGAGCTCTTCGAGCGGGCACTGCACCGTGCGGCGTGCGCCACGCCGGGGTTCGAGGTCGGCCGAGGCCACGTCGACTCGGTCGTGGTCCACGACGGTCGGGCCGCGGGGGTCGTGGTCGACGGCACGGCGTACGACGCGGACCTCGTGGTCGACGCGTCGGGGCGTGCCGGTCGGGTCACCCGGGGACTGGGCCGGCGAGCCGAGGTCGGCGGCCCCTGCGGGATGGCATACGTCGACCGCGTCTACCGACTGCGGCCCGGCGCCGAACCGGGGCCGATGACCAACCCCATCGCCTGGCAGGGTGACTTCGACGGCTATCTCGGCCTGGTGTTCCGGCACGAGCAGGGGAAGTTCTCCGTGGTGATCGCTCGCGGCGTCGTCGACTCCGCCCTCCGCGATCTCCGCCAGAACTCGGCGTTCGACGCAGCCATGTCCGCCATCCCGGGACTCGACGTCTGGACCGACCTGGAGCGCGCCGAGCCGGTCACCGACGTGCTGCCCGGAGGCCCGCTGCTCGACGTCTACCGCGGGCAGGTCGACGAGGACGGCGACCTCGTCCTCCCCGGTCTCGTCTTCATCGGCGACAGCGTCGCCACCACGACCCCGGTGTTCGGACGTGGCATCACGACCACGCTGTGGCAGTGCGAGGCGCTGCTCAGCCTTCTCGACCACGACGACGGCGATCTGGCCGGCCTCGGACTCGCGCTGGACGCGTGGTGCACCGACCTCATGCGTCCCTGGGTCGAGGACCACATCCTCATGGACGGCGACCGGGTCGCCCGATGGTCCGGCTGCGACGTCGACCTCGAAGCACCACTGCCGTCTGACCTGATCCTCGAGGCGGCCAAGGTCCGGCCCGAGATCATGGAGTCGGCCGGCGGCTACCTCACGATGGCGGCGCTGCCGGCATCGCTGCGCGTGGCCGAGCCCATCGCACGCGAGGTGTACGCCGGAGGCTGGCGCCCGGCGTACTCCCCCGGGCCGAGCCGCACGGAGCTTGCCGAGATCGTCGCCGGGGCGGTCGGCCGCACTCCTGCCTAGAGGACGGCGCCGGGGTTGAGGATGCCGTCCGGGTCGAGGGCGTCCTTGATCCGGCGGTTCAGGGCCATCACGTCCGGCCCGAGCTGGTCGGGGAGCGCGATCGCCTTGGCCTTGCCCACGCCGTGCTCGCCGGTGATCGTGCCGCCGAGCGCGATCGCCGCGGCCATCACCTCGCGGAACGCGACCCTGGCGCGGCGTTCGGAGTCCGGGTCTGTCGGGTCGTAGACGATGTTGGGGTGGGTGTTGCCGTCGCCGGCGTGCGCCA
Source organism: Nocardioides sp. (assembly GCA_017354415.1). GTDB lineage: Bacteria > Actinomycetota > Actinomycetes > Propionibacteriales > Nocardioidaceae > Nocardioides. Next base: position 7,070 of record JAFMQY010000025.1, on the reverse strand, counting down.
CCACGGGGATCGGTACGTCGTGCCGCTCGGCCACCTCGCGGATCGCGTCCAGGAGGTCGGGCAGCAGCGGGATCGGCGCCCCGACGTCCTCCAGCAGCAGCGAGCCCATCGCCTCCATGGCCGGGAACGCGCTGCGCCGCGCCGCCACGAACAGCTCACCCTCGTCGGGGTCGTCGGTCACGAAGCACTCCGTCGACCCGGCGGTGGTGCACGCGGCCTGCATCGTCGCCAGCTCCAGCCCGCGCGCCTCCCCCGGTGCGTCGGTCTGGGTGATCAGCAGCGCACCCGCGCTGCGGTCGAGCCCCATCGAGCGGTAGTTCTCGACCGCGTTGATCGAGGCGTTGTCCATCAGCTCGCACAGGCACGGCCGCATCGTCGCCCGCATGGCGACCACGGCCTCGGCCGCGGCGCGCACGTCCGGGAACGTCGCGACCAGCGTCGACCGGACCGCCTGCGCGGGCACCAGTCGCAGGATCGCCCGGGTGACGATCCCGAGCGTCCCCTCGCTGCCGACGAACAGCTTCAGCAGCGAGAGCCCCGCGACGTCCTTGATCCGCTTCCCCCCGAGGGTGACCAGGGTGCCGTCCGCGAGCACGACGTCGAGACCGAGCACGTAGTCAGTGGTCACGCCGTACTTCACGCAGCACAGCCCCCCGGCGTTGGTCGCGACATTGCCGCCGATCGAGCAGATCTCGAACGACGAGGGGTCGGGCGGGTACCAGAGGCCCTCCTTCGCCGCCGCGGCCTTGACGTCCTTGTTGAAGGCGCCCGGCTCGACCACCGCCACCTGGCACGACGTGTCGATCTCGATGTCGGTCATCCGCTCCAGGCTCAGCACGATCCCGCCGTCGACCGCAGACGACCCGCCGGACAGCCCGCTCCCCGCGCCCCGGGGTACGACGGGCACGCGATGTGTGGCGGCCCAGCGCATCGCGACCTGCACCTGACCGGCGTCCTGAGCGCGCACGACCGCGTCCGGCGTCCCGGCCGACGGGTCCCGGGACCAGTCGTGCCGGTACTTCTCGACCGCGTCCGCGCCGGTGACCACCACGCCCTCGGGTAGCCCGGCCCGGAGCTCGTCGAGCACTTCATCGGAGACGGCCATGAGGCCATGCAACCACGGCGCGCGCCGATCGCCACCAGGAGTTCAACCGGAGGGGGGTGACGCCGGGCCGCATGCGGTGGCAGTCTCGGTCGGCGTTACAACTCCATACGAGCAGCAAGGAGCTCACGCGCATGTCAATTCGTACGCATGCCACGAGGCGGCGCCTTCTGACCGGCGCTGCCAGTGCCGGTCTGATGGCCGGCGCGCTCGTGACCCCGGCTCTGACGGGGGCCACCACCGCCGCGGGCGCGGCCGCCCCAGCCGCCGCCACGTGCCAGCTCGGGAACGGGATCTCGCACGTCATCAACATCGTGTTCGACAACGTCCACTTCGGCCGCGACAACCCGAACGTGCCCTCCGACCTGGAGCGCATGCCGGCCCTGATGGACTTCATGAAGAACAACGGGACGATCCTGTCCAACACCCACACGCCGATGATCGCCCACACGGCCGACGACAGCCTGACGATCTACACCGGCCTGTACGGCGACCGCCACGGTCAGCCGCTGTCGAACTCCTACAAGGGCTACAACCCCGACGGCACCACCGACCCGGCGGCCTCCTTCGCGTACTGGACGAGCCCCTTCGCCGACACCGCAGCGACCCCGACGCCAGGGCACGACAACACGCCGTCCATGGTCTACAGCGACACGGTGCCTGCCAGCGGCGCTCCCGACCGGCAGACGCCGGCTCCGTGGGTGCCCTTCACCCGAGCCGGGTGCAACGTGGGCGACTTCTCGACCGCCAACATGGTGCTCGAGAACGCCAAGGTCGACCTGCCCACGATCTTCGGCCCGAACTCCCCCGAGGTGCAGCAGTACAACGCCGACACCGACAGCTTCAAGGATGCCGAGGTCGCCGACTACATCGGTGAGGCGGTCCACTGCGCGCAGGGCTCGTCGTTCTGCGCCGACGCACAGGCCACGAAGTTCGGCCAGACCAGCCCGACGCCGTCCGCGGTGACCGACTCGCTGCCGACCGAGCCCGGCGGCTACAACGGGTATCAGGCGCTCTTCGGGGCGAAGTACCTCGCCCCGCAGCTGAGCGACAACAGCACCCCGAACCTGGTGCGCAACGGCTACCAGATCACCGACGCCCAGGGGAACCTGGTCGATCTCAACGGACAGACGATCAGGGAGACCTTCAGCGGGAAGCCCGGCTTCCCGGGGTTCAGCCCGACCGCCACCCAGTCACTGGCCTACCTGGCCGACATGCAGGAGAGCGGCATCCCGATCACCTACGGCTACATCTCCGACCTCCACGAGCGGAAGGCGGGCACCAGCGACTGCACGTCGAGCTCCGCGACCTTGCCGGGCAGGCCGATCGGTCCGGGTGACTCCTGCTACAAGACGAACGGCGACAACTACAACCAGGCGTTCCAGACGTTCTTCCAGCGGCTGGCCGCAGATGGGATCAACGCGTCGAACACGCTGTTCATCATCGGCTCCGAAGAGGGCGATCAGTTCGCCGGCGCCAGCGCCAACCGCTTCCTCAAGCCGACTCCGGCCACCTGCGACGGGAGCATGGGGAACTTCTGCAGCTACCCGGCGGGTTCCATCGGTGAGCTCCAGGCCAACATCAAGGGCCTGCTGGCCGGTACGTCGAGCGCCAACACGGCGTACGACATCGAGCCGCAGGGCGCGTCGATCTACGCCCACGGCCAACCAGGCCTGCACGACGCGACGCTCCGTCAGCTCGAGCGGGACACCGCGGCGATGCGTGGCGACAACCCGTACAGCGGGGAGACGAACCAGAGGATCGTGAAGTACCAGGCGGGTGCGGTCGAGGAGCGGATCCTGCACATGCAGACCGCCGACCCGCTCCGCATGCCGTCGTACACGATGTTCCCGGTGCCGGACTACTTCTTCTCCACTACCGGGGCGCCCGTGTCGATCAACGCGGGCTTCGCCTACGACCACGGGTACTACTCCCCGAACATCGACGTGACGTGGTCGTCGTTCGCCGGTCCGGGGGTGAAGAACCTCGGCATCGACGGGCCGACGCCGGAACAGAGCAACGAGGCGTCCGACCCGAACTCCACGCGGACCGTCCCGGAGGCATCGACGCAAGGCACCTGGGTCGAGGAGACCGACCTGCGGCCGACGATGCTCCACCTGCTCGGTCTGAGCGACGACTACAGCACCGACGGCCAGGTGGTCTCGCAGGTGCTCGCCGACCCGTCCAAGGCGTTGACCGACGCCCAGGCGCTCGGCGCGGCGTACCAGCAGATCAACTCCTCGGTGGGCACGCTGGCGACGATCACCCTCGAGGCCGACTCGCGGGCGCTCGCCAGCGGCTCCGCCACGAATGACGGAACCTACGACACCGTCGAGCAGGAGCTGACCAAGATCGCCAACCGCCGAGATGTGCTGGCGACCGAGATGAAGGCACAGCTGGCTCGTGCCGCGGCCGGACACCAGCTGAGTCGAGGTGACGTGCAGAACCTGATCGCGCAGGCGGACAGCCTGATCCGGAAGGCGCAGAAGGTCGGCTGAGGAGGGGCGACACACCCGAGGCGCAGACGAGGCGCGAGAGCGCCGGGCCGGGGCCACCGAGTCCCGCCCGGCGCGGTCGCCTGCCCTCGACCCGTCTCGGTGAGCGGGCGATAGTGTGCTCGGCGTGCGTGATGTGAAGCCCTTGCAGAAGGTCCTGATCGCGAACCGCGGCGAGATCGCGGTGCGCGTCATCCGGGCCTGCAAGGACGCCGGCATCGGCAGCGTCGCGGTGTACGCCGAGCCGGACCGGGACGCTCTGTTCGTCCGGCTCGCGGACGAGGCCCACAGCCTCGGCGGGGCGACTCCCGCTGACTCCTACCTCGACATCGCCAAGATCATCGCCGTCGCCGAGAAGTCGGGCGCCGACTCGGTGCACCCCGGCTACGGCTTCCTCGCGGAGAACCGCGACTTCGCGCAGGCGGTGCTCGACGCCGGCCTGGTGTGGATCGGCCCGCCGCCGGAGGCGATCGAGAACCTCGGCGACAAGGTCCGGGCCCGGCACATCGCCGAGAAGGTCGGCGCGCCGCTCGTCGCCGGCACACCGGACCCGGTCGGGAGCGCGGAGGAGGTCCTGGCCTTCGCCGACGAGTACGGCCTGCCGATCGCGATCAAGGCCGCCTTCGGCGGTGGCGGACGCGGTCTCAAGGTGGTCCGCGACCACGACGAGATCGTCCACCAGTACGAGTCGGCGGTCCGCGAGGCCACGGCTGCGTTCGGCCGGGGCGAGTGCTTCGTGGAGAAGTACCTCGACAAGCCCCGGCACGTCGAGACCCAGTGCCTGGCCGACCAGCACGGCAACGTCGTCGTCGTGTCCACCCGTGACTGCTCGCTCCAGCGCCGCCACCAGAAGCTCGTCGAGGAGGCGCCCGCGCCGTTCCTCTCCGACGAGCAGGTCGCACGGCTGTACGACTCGTCGAAGGCGATCCTCCAGGAGGCGGGCTACGTCGGTGCCGGCACCTGCGAGTTCCTGGTCGGCCAGGACGGCACGATCAGCTTCCTCGAGGTGAACACCCGGCTCCAGGTCGAGCACCCGGTCTCGGAGGAGGTCACCGGGATCGACCTCGTGCGCGAGATGTTCCGGATCGCGGCCGGCGAGGAGCTCGGCTACGACGACCCCGCGATCGAGGGGCACTCGATCGAGTACCGCATCAACGCGGAGGACGGCGGCAACAACTTCATGCCGGCCCCGGGAACGCTCTCCCGCTGGGAGCCCCCGAGCGGTCCCGGGGTGCGCGTCGACGGCGGCTACGTCGTCGGCGAGACCATCCCCGGCGCCTTCGACTCACTGATCGCCAAGCTGGTGGTGACCGGACGCGACCGCACCCAGGCCCTGGAGCGCTCGCGCCGGGCCCTGGCTGAGTTCGTGGTCGACGGGATGCCGACGGTGATCCCGTTCCACCGCGCGGTGGTCGACGACCCGGCGTACGTCGGCAGCGACGGCCACTTCGGTGTCTTCACGTCGTGGATCGAGACCGAGTTCGACAACCGGATCACGCCGTACGCCGGCGACTCGGCCCTGGCCGAGGAGGCCGACGAGCGGCAGACCGTGGTCGTGGAGGTGGACGGCCGGCGGCTCGAGGTCAGCCTGCCCGGCAGGCTGGGTGCCGGCGTGTCGGCCGGCCCCTCCGCAGGAGGCCGGAAGCCGAAGCGGTCGGCCCGCAAGAAGGCCGGTGCCGCCGCGAGTGGTGACGCGGTGACCAGCCCGATGCAGGGCACGATCGTCAAGGTCGCCGTCGAGGAGGGCCAGCAGGTCGCCGAGGGCGACGTCGTCGTGGTCCTCGAGGCGATGAAGATGGAGCAGCCGCTCAAGGCGCACAAGGCGGGCACGGTCACCGACCTGCAGGCCGAGGTCGGGGCCACCGTCACCAACGGCGCCGTCATCTGCGAGCTCAAGGACTGATGTCCGCCCCCGAGCCCACCACCTTCCGTCTGCGTAGCCCGCTCGAGCGGGTCAGCCCGAGGGCGCGGTGGATGTGGATGTGCGAGGACCTCGTGCGCGGCGTCGTGATCATGGTCATCCTGGTCCTGGTCACCGGGCCGTGGAACTGGTTCGACCTGCCCACCTGGGTCCTGGTGGCGATCGGCGTCTTCCTCCTCGCGTACGCCGTCGCGGTGCCGCAGTGGCGCTACCTCGTGCACCGGTGGGAGGTCACCGAGACCGCGGTCTACACGCAGACCGGTTGGTGGGCGCGCGAGCGCCGGATCGCGCCCATGTCCCGGGTGCAGACCGTGGACCACCGCGAGGGCGCGATCTCCCGGCTGTTCGGGCTGGCGACGGTGCGGATCACCACCGCGTCGTCCGCGGGAGCGCTCACGATCGAGGGACTCGACCAGCACCGGGCCATCGCCATGGTCGAGGAGCTGACCCGGATGGCCGACTCGGTGCCGGGTGACGCGACCTGATGACGAGCTCGACCGACCCCGTCGGCCCTTTCGTGGAGGTCGTGGCGTGGCGCCGCCTCGACCGGCGGATGCTGCTGGTGCACCCGGTGCGCGAGCTGGTCCGCTTCCTCCCCGTCGTGATCGGACTGCTGTTCTTCGGCAGCTCGTCCGACAACGGTGGGATCTGGGGGCTGGTCGGCGTCGGAGTCCCGATCGCCCTCGGCATCATGCGCTACCTGACGACCAGCTACCGGATCACCGCCACGCGGATCGAGGTACGCCGCGGCCTGGTCAACAAGCGGGTCCTGTCCGCGCCCCTCGACCGGGTGCGCACCGTGGACCTGACCGCATCGCCGATCCACCGTTTGCTCGGTCTGGTCACGGTCCGGATCGGCACCGGCCAGAGCTCGGGCAAGGGGGAGGACCGACTCGCGCTGGACGGCCTGTCGGGATCCGAGGCGGCGACGCTCCGTCAGAACCTGCTGCATGTCTCGCCGACGTCCCTCCCGACCGAGGAGGCACCCGGGACCGGGCGACGGGTCGTGCTCACCCTGGACCCGGCCTGGGTCCGCTTCGCGCCGTTCACGACCTCCGGCCTGGTGATCGCCGGCGCGGCGCTCGGCCTGCTGGCGCAGAGCCTCCACACGTTCCCGGTGTCGGTCTCGGTCGACGTCCACCGGTTCGCACGCCTGGGTGTCCTGCTGCTCCTGATCCTCGGCGTGCTGGCGATCGTGGTCGTGCTGGGCGTGCTCGCCGTCGCCGGCTACCTGATCACCAACTTCGGCTTCCAGCTCTCCCACGAGGGCGCCCACGTCCGTGGCGCGGACGGGTCGGACCGCTCGTGGCACATGCGTCGCGGGCTGTTCACGACGCGTGAGACCAGCCTGGACGACGCCCGCGTCTCCGGGGTCAGCATCGGCGAGCAGCTCGGACTGCGGCTGGTCGGCGGCGCTCGGCTCTCCGCGATCGTCACCGGCCTGGACCGGAAGCAGCAGGGCAGCTCGCTGCTGGTACCGCCGGCCCCGCGCAGCGAGGTCGACCGGGTGGCCGCGGAGGTGCTCGGGTCTCCCGGACCGGTCTTCGGCGAC
>JAFMQY010000240.1 GCA_017354415.1 Nocardioides sp. | reverse complement strand
GGCAGGGCGAACTCGTTGCCGCGCCACGGCGCTGACTCAACACATGCCACACAGACGGCCTCATTGAGAGACCCTGCCCATCACCCTGCCCACCAAGTGGGCTTGTTCAGCAGCGTCCTAGCCCGGCCGCAGGCGGACGACCGTTTGTCCGAGACGACACGTGGAGGCCGGGATGGACTACCGTCCGTCCCATGCTCATCCTCGCGATCATCCTGTTCGGCATGCTGGTCGGCGCCGGCGCGCAGCTGATCCTCGGCCGCGAACGCGGAGGCATCGACTGGACGATGGCGATCGTCGCCGGGCTCGTCGGGTCGTTCATCGGCGGACTGCTCGTGAGTCTCCTGTCCGGTGACGGACTGGCCCTGCGACCAAGCGGCATCATCGGCTCCCTCGGGGGCGCCCTGATCGTCACCGGCGCGTGGCGGTGGATGCGCGACCGGCAGACGCCGACCGCCAAGAACCCGAACTACCGCTCGGGGAACCCCGCCAAGCGCAACCAGGCGAAGTAGTGCCGAGTGCCGTCTGACAACGGCTTTCACACGACATCGGGCCCGTCCCCGGAAGGGGCGGGCCCGATGGCGAGCTGAGCCGGACGACGTCAGCCGGCCAGGACCAGGTCCTCGCGGGTGGTCTCCGCCTGGGGGGCCAGGTGCGCGCGACGGAGGGCGGCGTACGCCGCGCCGCCGCCGGCAAGCACCAGTGCGGCCGCGAGCAGCAGTCCGGCGCGGTATCCGGTCAGGTAGGCGTCGACCGGGGTGTGTCCCGCGGCGAGGGCAGCGCCCTGGCGGCTGGTCAGCACCGCGCCGATGACAGTGATCCCAAGCAGCCCGGCCACCTCGCGCGAGGCGTTGAGGACGGCCGAGGCCACCCCCGCCTGACTGGTCGGCATCACGCCGAGCACGGTGGCGGTCAGCGGGATCGTCAGGCCGACACCGACGCCGATCACGGCGAAGCTCGGCATCAGCGACAGGAACGACGCGCTCTCGCCCAGGAGGGCGACCGAGCCGATCCCGAGCCCCATCGCCACCATGCCCACCGAGGTGGAGCGGTAGGCGCCGAACCGGGCAGCGACCCGCTCCGACAGCACCGCCGAGACCGCCATCAGCACGGCCATCGGGACGAACGCGGTGCCCGCCGTGGTCGGTGAGAAGCCGAGCACGCCCTGCAGGTAGAGCGAGGTGAAGAAGTAGATGCCGAACAGGCCGAACGCCCACAGCATCAGGGCCACGATGCCTCCGCTGAACTCGCGCCGCGCGAAGAGGTGACGTCCACCATCGGCTGCTCCACGCGTCGCTCGATCACGACGAAGGCCAGGACGGAGATCGCCGCGACCGCGAAGGCACCGAGGATGCCGGCCGAGGTCCAGCCACGGTCATGGCCCTCGATCAGGGCCCAGGTGAGGGCGAACAGCGACACCGTCGAGAGTGCCAGGCAAGGCAGGTCCAGGCATCGGGTCGTCCGCCTGAGAAGGTGCTCTAGCACCGTGTGGGGCGGACGACCCGAAGGGTTGTCGGTGGGGGGTCCTAGCGTCGCCGGGCATGGACATCATCCTGGTACCCGGCCTCTGGCTCACCGCTCGCTCGTGGGACGCGGTCGCCCCTCGCCTCGAGGAGGCCGGCCACCGTCCACATACGCTGACGCTGCCCGGCATGGAGTCGGCTCAGGCCGACAGATCCGAGGTCACCCGGCAGGACCACGTCGATGCCGTGGTCGCCGAGATCGACGCCGTCGACGGCGACGGTCGGGTCCTCCTCGTGGGCCACTCGATGGGGGGTGTCCTTGCCTGGGCGGCCGCCGACGCCCGCCTCGACCGGGTCGCGGGCGTCGTCTTCCTGGCCAGTGAGCCCGCGGCCCCCGAGCAGAGCGAGTCCATGTTTCCCGTCGACGGGTCCGACGTGCCGTTGCCGGACTGGGGCTTCTTCGACGACGAGATGGTCGAGGACCTCGACGACGACCTGCGCACACGGATCCGTGCGGAGTCGGTTCCGTCCCCGTTCCACGCCGTGACCGACGGGCTGTCTCTCACCCACGACGAGCGCTACGACCTGCCGGTGACGATGATCACCGCGGAGTACGACTCCGCCCAGCTCAAGAAGTGGACCGAGGCGGGAGAGTCCGGCACCGAGGAGATCGCCCTGCTCCGCAACGTCACGTGGACCGACCTCCACTCCGGTCACTGGCCGCAGTACTCCCGTGTCGATGACACGTCGCGGCTGATCCTCGAGGCGGCCGCGCGCAGCGCAATGACCGCCTAGCCCCGGCTCCGGAAGAGATCGGCGGCGAGCGAGTCGTCGGAGGTGATCGCCAGGACCTCGTCGCCGACCTCGAGCGTGGTGCTGCCGGTGACCTGGACCATCCGGCCGCCACGACTGACCACGCTGACCCAGACGTCCTCGTCCAGGGGGAGGTCGCGGATGGTCGATCCCGCCGCCGTCGAGCCACGCTGTACGACGTACCGATGCAGGCCTTCGGGCCGGTCGCGGAACCGCATCCCCATCGCCCACGGCTCGGGCTCGACCACACGCATGGGCACCCGCCATAGCCGCGCGAACGTCGGCACGAGTCCGCCCTGCACCACCACCGAGAGGAGCACGACCACGAAGATCACGGCATAGAGCCGCTCTGCCTCGGGCTCGCCCTCGGCGACGACGTAGGTGCCGAGCAAAATGGGGACCACGCCCTTGAGGCCTGCCCACAGCACGAACGCACGCTCGCCGGGGCGCAACCGCACCGGCACCAAGACCAGTCCGACCAGCAGCGGCCGGACAAGGAGGACCAGCACGACGGCGAGCCCGATCGCCGTCGCCGCGCGCCCATGGCTGAAGGCCGACGAGATCGGGATGGACAGGCCGAGGATGGTGAAGGCGACGATCTCGGCGAGGCTGGCCAGGCCGGAGGCGAAGTGCTCGATCTCGCGTTTGTACGGCGCGCGGGTGTCGCCGGCCATGATCCCGGCCAGCAGCACGGCGAGGAAGCCCGAGCCGTGGCAGATCGTGGTGACGCCGTACAGGACCAATGCGAAGGCGAGCGCGCGGAGGGGGTAGAGCGCCTCGTTCGGCATCGGCAGGTGGCGCAGGAGCCAGCGCAGGGCGTAGCCCCCGACGAGCCCGAAGACGACGCCGAGCCCGAGCTGCAGCAGGAACTCCACCGTGACGTGAGCCACGGCTCCGAAGCCGCCGCCGGTGGCAGCGAGGATGCTCACCATCAGGGCTATGCCCACCGGGTCGTTCGCGCCGGCCTCACCCTCGAGCAAGGTCCCTGTCCGCCCCGTGACCTCCCGTCGACCGAGCACCGAGAAGACCGTGGCGGGGTCGGTGGGCGCGAGCGCGGTGCCGAGCAGCAGGGCGGCGCGCCAGTCGAACCCGAACCAGTAGTGCGACGCGAGCGCGAGGCCCGCGGCGGTGACGAAGGTCCCGGCGACGCCGAGCCAGACCACGGGCCCGGCCACCGGCCGGAAGCGGGACAACCCGATGTGGAGCCCACCGTCGAACAGGATCACGACCAGCGCGACGGTGACGACTCGCTGGTCCGCGCGGATCCCGAGCGACCCGAGGTCGGGGAACACGTCGGCTGCGATCGAGGCGGCGATCAGGAACAGCGCCGGGCTCGGGATCTGCGTCCACGCGGTGAGCCGACTCGAGCCGACCGCAAGCAGAAGGGCGATCCCTGCCACGACGACCGCGGCCGCGAAGGGGATCACGTCGTTCATCGGGTCGGCTCCTGGAGTCGCTTACCTCGTCTGCCGACCAGACTTCCCGGCACGCCCGGGGTCCAGGGTAGTGGCGCCGGGCTGTCGTGGTGGCACCCGGCTCGGCCGATGCTCAGCTGTGGGCGACGCAGCGGGTGGCCCAGGGCCGGGCCTCGAGGCGTCCTTCCGGGATCGGTTCGCCGCACACCTCGCAGGCGCCGTAGGTCCCGTCGGCCACCCGCCGGCGGGCGCGGCGTACCTCGTCGAGCATGGCCAGCAGGTGCTCCTGCGCCGACACCGCCGCCAGCCGGTCGACCGCCATCGAAGTGCCTTCGCCCACGCGCTTGCCGAACGAGATCGTCCCGACCTCGCCCGGCGGTCTGGTCAGCTCGGCGAGCTCGGCTTCGAGCCGTTCCTCACGCTCGGCGAGCAGCCGGTCGGCGTCCTCGTACATCCCGCAAGCCTAGGCCGGTCGGCATACGGCGTGCTCTCCCTTCGAGACGGCTCGTCCCTCGCGTCCTGGGGATGGTGACAAGCTCGACCGATGCGTAGACGGGGATAGCCTGACCGCGTGAGCCGAGACCCCGCCCAGCCCTGCTCGCTGGTGCCGGACGCGGACCTGACCGACGCCGACCCGACCCCCGGCATGAGCCGCCGGTTGGCGATGCACCGCGGCGGGATGTGGACCGGCACCGTCGACACGGAGCCACACGCGACGTCGGGGTGGCACCACCACGGCGACTTCGAGACCACGCTCTACGTCGTGAGCGGACGGATGCGGATGGAGTCCGGGCCAGGGGGCGAGCACGTCGTCGAGGCAGGCCCCGGCGACTTCCTGCGCGTGCCGGCCGGAGCGATACACCGCGAGTCGAACCCGTCGGACGAGCCCGCGCGGGCCGTGATCGTGCGCTGCGGCGGCAGCGGCGAGCCGACGCACAACGTCGACGGGCCGGCCTAGCCATGCTCGGCCCGCTCGACTTCGTCTACTGCCCGAGCCGCGACGCGGCCGCCGACCTCCAGCACTGGACCGAGCGGCTCGGCGCGGAGCCGGTGTTCGCGATCGAGAGGTTCGGCACTCGGGTGGCGTGCGTCGAGACCGGCGACGGGCCCGCGGTGCTGTTCGCCGAGCACCTCCACGGCGACCGCCCGGTGCTGCTCTACCGCGTCGACGACCTGGACGCGGCCACGGCCGATCTCCGGGGCCGCGGGGTCGAGGTCGGCGAGCAGTTCGAGTTCCCGTTCGGCGACGGTGCCGAGGTGGTCAACCCCGGACCGCAGCGCATCGCCGTCTACGCCCGTACGCGCCCCGAACGCGGCGCCTCGCTGCGCGGCCGCCGCGACTTCTGACCCACGAGAGGACGCCCCTTGACGACCATCACGCTGCCCGACGGACGCGACCTCGAGCTCGAGGTGACCGGACCGGACGACGGGCCGGTGGTCGTCTACCACCACGGCACACCCGGCGCGTCG
>JAFMQY010000336.1 GCA_017354415.1 Nocardioides sp. | reverse complement strand
CCGGGCGACGTGTCGGCATCCTGGCGGTCGACCCCTCGTCGCCGTTCTCCGGCGGCGCGCTGCTCGGCGACCGGGTCCGGATGCAGGACCACGCGCTCGACCGGGCGGTCTACATCCGCTCGATGGCCTCCCGCGGGCACCTCGGTGGACTGGCCTGGAGCACCCCGCAGGCGATCCGGGTGCTGGACGCGGCCGGGTGCGACGTCGTCCTGATCGAGACCGTGGGTGTCGGCCAGAGCGAGGTCGAGATCGCCGGGCTCGCCGACACCACGCTGGTGCTGCTCGCCCCGGGGATGGGGGACGGCATCCAGGCGGCGAAGGCCGGCATCCTCGAGATCGGCGACGTGTACGTCGTGAACAAGGCCGACCGCGAGGGCGCCGACCAGCTCCGGCGCGAGCTGCGCTCGATGCTGGCGCTGGCCGAACCCTTCGACACGCGCGCAGAGCGCGCTCCCCAGGAACCACGGCACGGGGGCGGCTGGCGGCCACCCATCGTGAAGACGGTCGCGTCGAAGGGCGAGGGGCTGGACGAGGTGGTGGCCGAGATCGAGCGGCACCACGACTGGCTGGTGTCGTCCGGGGAGCTGACCACCCGGCGTACCCGACGGGCACGGGACGAGATCGAGGCGATCGCGGTGACCGCGCTCCGCGAACGCTGGGGCGACGTACACGGCCGGACCGAGCTCGACGACCTGGCGGCGGCGGTGGCGGCCGGGGACTCCGACCCGTACGCCGCCGCGGAGACCCTGCTCGCCGAGCTCTGAGCGGATCGCCGAGAGCGGGTGTGGGGAGTATGGTCACCCGGTGGAAGGCTCGGCGCGCCTCCACCATCGCCTGATCCAGACACGTTTCGATGGAGGCGGACCGATCTCTCGCCCCTCGGACGGAGCCACCTACCATGCTCAAGAAGGCACTCCTCGTGCTGGTCGTGGTGTTTCTCGGCTTCTGGATGTTCACCGACCCGCACGGACTCGCGAACGCCACGAAGTCCACCGCCCACGAGATCTGGACCCTCAGCAGTGACACGTTCACGGCGCTGATCAAGTTCTTCCGCTCGTTCTCTTAGCGTGCGGTCCGCTACCCCGTGAGCAACCTACGGTCGTGGGCCGACCCGAACATCCGCAAGCACCTGCTCCGTGACGAGGGTGAGGTCATCGTCGACGAGGTGCACCGCCACTGGGTGGTCTACACGCTGCCGCTGCTCGAGGTCGTGCTCGGCTTCGTCCTGCTGGCCTCGGTCGCCTACGTCAACCTCAACCTGGGCTGGGTGCCGTTCCTGCTCGCGTTCGCCGTCTGGGCGCACGCGGTGTGGAAGGCGCTCGCCTCCTACCGGGACAGGTTCGTGGTGACGAACATGCGGGTGTTCCGGCTCAACGGCGTGCTGTCGCAGAAGCTCGCGACGATGCCGCTGCACCGGATCCTGGACATCACCGTCGACAAGCCGCTGCAGGGCCGGCTGCTCGGATACGGGCACTTCATCTTCGAGTCGGCCGCGCAGGAGCAGGGCCTACGGGAGATCCGGTACGTCGGACGGCCGGACGAACGTGACCTCTCCATCCAACGGGTCGTCCAGCGCACCGGTCTGCGCGGGCCCCGGCAGTGGAACTGAGCGCCAGATCCTGATCAGCGCGGCTCCGGATCAGTTGCGGTTTGGCGACAAACCGCAACCCTGGATCGATCCAAGTCGCGGTTTGTGGCCAAACCGCAGCCGGAGAGCCAGCCA
>JAFMQY010000239.1 GCA_017354415.1 Nocardioides sp. | reverse complement strand
GCTCGCCTGGGCACTATGCCTGGTGGGCCGTGCTGCTCGCCGAGATCCTGCTGACGGCGTTCTTCCTGTTCGTGATCCTGGGGGTGACCGACACTCGCGCGCCGAAAGGCTTCGCCCCGCTCGCGATCGGCCTCGTGCTGACCCTGATCCACTTGATCGCGATTCCGATCGACAACACGTCGGTGAACCCTGCCCGGTCGATCGGTCCCGCGCTGTTCGCCGGAACCGATGCGATCCTCCAGCTCTGGCTGTTCATCCTCGCGCCGCTCGCGGGCGCGCTGGTCGCCGGCGCCAGCTTCGGATTCCTGTTCGGCAGTGGCGAGGAGCCGGCGCCGCTCGAGGTCGCGACCGAGGGCTAGCGGACGGGCGTCAGCTCCACCGGAGCTCCGGGATGCGGTCGAGATAGCGCGCCCGGAGGGCGGTGTTGTGCTCGTCACCGCCCGGCAGGTTGCGGCTGCGCCAGACGGGTGGGTCGTAGCTGTTGTCGCTCATCCATCGGACCGACTCGACAACCACTGCGTGGATAAGAGACGCGGCGAGAACAGTGGAAGCGGCACCCACCGCGTCGGTGTCCTTCGGGGTGAAGAGTGCGTCACCGGCAGGTACCCCGGTGTCGAGGAACAGGTCGCAGACGTCGAGCAGACGCCGACCCTTGCTGTGCCGGCTCGGGTTGGCCTGCGAGTGTGCGACGGAGCCCAGCCCTATCACGGTGGCGCCTTTGGCCTTTGCGTCGACGGCGACGTCGATCGGGAGCGGGTTGATACCGGAGTTCGACACGACGACGACGACATCACCGGACCTGACGTCGGAGGGCCCGAGCATCACCTCGCCGAGCCCCTCGACTCGCTCGACCCGGCCGGGCCACTCCTCGGAGCTCACCGAGTGCGACGCCGCGACCGTGGCGGCGCGACCCGCGGCGTCGATCGCGACCAGACGGGAGTGGCCGGTCCCAAACATGTGGATGATCCCGCCGTCAGCGATACATCGCCCGACCAGCCCGCCCGCCTTGGCGATCTGTTCGCCACAGGCGTCGACCCGGGAGCGAATCAGGTCGGCGATGCTGTTCAGGTAGTCGACGCCGCGGGGCTGGTCGTCGGTCACGTCCGGCTCCTTTCGAGCGAGGAGCCAGAGTATCGGCCCGAGTTGCTTCGTATCGCCCGGGATGCATCAGTAGCGTCTGGCTCGTGGCAAGAACGGTGCGCGAGCCGGCCCGGGAGGTCGACGTGGTCCGCGAGACCGACGTACTCGTGGTGGGCTCGGGCCCCGCAGGTCTGGCGGCGGCACTGGCGGCGGCGCGTGCCGGCGCTGAGGTCTCGCTCGTCGAGCGGTTCGGGTGCTTCGGCGGCAACATCACCGCGGTGGGCGTCGAGGGGATGGCGTGGTATCGCCGCGAGCAGACGGTCGAGGCCAACGGGCTGGGACGGGAGTTCGAGGTGCGGGCACGCGAGTTCGGGGTCGCCGTGCCGGAGACCCAGTCGGACTCCTACGAGATCGACGCGGAGGGCTTCAAGTTCGTCGCCGACCGCCTGGTCGAGGAGGCGGGGGTGTGCCCGATGCTGCACCGGCTCGTCGTCGCGCCGGTGATGGACGGTGACGTCGTACGCGGAGTCATCACGGAGTCCAAGGCCGGCCGCGAGGCCGTGCTGGCCCGGCGGGTGATCGACGCGACCGGAGATGCGGACATCGCTCACCGCGCGGGTGCTGCGACGCACGTGACTCCGCGCGAGGACATGCTCGCGGCCTCGGTGATGTTCCACCTCTCCGGCGTCGACAAGGTCGCGTTCCTGGCGGGTGTGCGCGACGACCCGCAGACGTACGCCGACTGGAGTGCGGGTGACTGGGAGATCGAGACCGACGGGAAGGAGGATGCGCTGTTCTCCCCGTATCTCCGCAAGCCGTTCCAGAGCGCCATGCGCGACGGCGTGATCCCGGCCAACCTCACCACCCTCGGCGGCACCTGGGGCGCCGTGCATGACACGGGCGAGCTCACGTACATGAACGTCGTACACCTCCCGGGTGTCGATGGGACCGACGCCGACGACCTCACGCGCGGCGAGATGGACGGGCGGCGCCAGGCCATGCACGCGATCGCGGCGCTGCGGCGCTACACCCGCGGCTGTGAGCAGGTCCGGCTGCGCAACTTCGGGATGACGATCGGGATTCGCGACACCCGCAAGATCGACGCGGCGTACAACCTCACCGAGGACGACGTGCGCGGGCAGGCCAGGTTCGACGACTCGATCGGGATCTACCCCGAGTTCATCGACGGGTACGGCGTGCTGGTGATCCCGACGACCGGCCGGTACTACCACGTGCCGTACCGCTGCATGCTGCCCCGCGGCGTCCGCAACCTGCTCGTGCCCGGCCGCCCATCCGGTGGCGACCGGATCGCGCACGCGTCCACCCGCAACATGTCGTGCTGCGCGGTTCAAGGCCAGGGCGCCGGGATCGCCGCAGCGGTGTCGCTGCACACGGACACCGACCTTGCAGACGTCGACATCTCGGCGGTGCAGCGTGAGCTGGCCCGTCAGGGCGTGCGGTACGAGTGAGGCCGAATCGAGTACGCCATCAGGGACTCGAACCCCGAACCCGCTGATTAAGAGTCAGCTGCTCTGCCAATTGAGCTAATGGCGCATGCGGTGAAGCGCGTCCAAGATTAGCAGCGAGGGACGTCCGCTCCCAATCGGTGGGAGCTGGCCTCGAGGGCCTCTCGAACGGAATATTCAAGTTTCAACTACCGTTGGTCCGGGCACAGCGTCAGAGGGGCGCCCGGAGCAGGAGGTGGGCACGATGCCCGCAGTGACCGTCGACGATCTGACCAGCCTGGAGCGGCTTCCGCAGCCCGGGCTCGGGGACCAGCCACGGCCCGTGTGGCAGGTGACCACGGCGCCGCACGGCTACGAGGGGGAGGGGTTCCCGGTCCGCCGCGCGTTCGCCGGCATCGACCTCGGCCTGCTCGACCCGTTCATCATGATGGACCAGATGGGCGAGGTGGAGTACGCGCCCGGTGAGCCCAAAGGCACGCCGTGGCACCCGCACCGCGGCTTCGAGACCGTCACCTACATGATCGACGGCGTCTTCGAGCACCAGGACTCCCACGGCGGTGGTGGCACAATCACCAACGGCGACACCCAGTGGATGACCGCCGGCTCCGGCATCCTCCACATCGAGACCCCGCCGGAGTGGCTGGTGCAGTCCGGTGGCCTCTTCCACGGCATCCAGCTCTGGGTCAACCTTCCGCGCGACGAGAAGCTGGTCTCGCCCCGCTACCAGGACATCCGCTCGGGCGAGGTCGCCCTCCTCACGTCGTACGACGCGGGGTCGCTCGTGCGCGTGATCGCCGGGAAGGTGGGCCCGCAGGCAGGCCCCGGCTCGACCCACACCCCGATGGCCCTCGTGCACGTGACCGTGGAGCCCGGTGCGCGGCTCGACCTGCCCTGGGACCCGGAGTTCAACGCCCTGGTCTACGTGCTCAACGGCCACGGGACGGTCGGCACCGACGCGCGACCCATCCACACGGGCCAGTCCGCCGTGTTCGGGTCGGGTGACTTCCTGACGCTCGCCGCGGACGGCAGCCAGGAGAGCCGTTCCCCGAAGCTGGACGTGATCGTGGTCGGGGGCCGGCCGATCGGCCAGGCGATTGCGTGGGCGGGCCCGTTCGTGATGAACACCAAGGCCGAGGTCCTGAAGGCCTACGAGGACTTCCAGAAGGGCAACTTCGGCCACATTCCGGCCTGACTTCGCTCGTCCGAGGTGTGACGGCCCCTCGCCATGGATGGCGCAGAGCCGTCCGGGTGACGCGCGTCACAGTGGCCGAGCGAACTCTCTTCCGATAGGTTCCCGATTCGGGTAACTCTTAGTTGCAACCTGAGTTATCCGTCACCGGCCGGGTAAGGGATCCGGCCCAGGGAGGGAAAAGATGCCAGTACCACGCGTTCTGCTGTTCCTGACCGCCGGTGCTCTTGCCACCGGCGGTGCGCTGACGGCCACGGGAGCGGCGTATGCCCAGTCCGACCCGCTGACCTACACATGCCAGACCGCCTTGGGCGCCGCCGCCTCGACGGTCGTCACCGACACGGACCTGCCCGACGTCATGCACGTCGGGGACAGCCAGCCGGTCGGGCTGACCTCGACGGTCACGGTTCCGTGGGCCGGCGCCATCCAGCTCGCCCATGATGCCCTGGGTGCCCGCACGGTCCAGGGCACCGCGACCGCCAACGGTGTCATCACCGGCCCGGGAGGCTACGACGTCTCGACCACGACCAACCTGACCGTGCCGTCGACCCCCATCACCGCGAACACGGACCTGACGATCGCATCGAGCGGAACAGGCGATGTGTTCGCGCCCACCGTCCCGGGTGTCTACACGATCAGCGCCGGCGACTTCACCTCGGTGCTGACCTTCCTCAAGGACGACGGCACCGACTTCGGGCTCGGCCCGCAGACGATCCCCTGTACCGCGCCCAGCGACGTCTCTACGGTGGTCGACACCGTCACCGTGAGGGCCCACTCGACCACGTTGCTCGCCTTGTCGAGCTCGAAGGCAGCGCATGGCCAGCCGGTTTCGGCCACGGCCCACGTGACCACTGACTCCGGTGCGGCCGCCGGGAGTGTGGCGTTCACGGCCGGCGGCAAGACCGTCACGGCTCAGGTGAGTGACGGTACGGCGAGCGCGACCCTGCCGGCCCTCCAGGTGGGCACTCACAAGGTGACCGCGACCTTCACGCCTGACGACACTTCGTTCGATGCGAGCTCGTCGAGCAAGACCCTCACCGTCACCAAGGCGAACTCGACGTCTTCGACCACGGCGCGCTACCACAAGCGCGTCAAGCAGGTGACCGCGTCCTCGAAGGTCAGGGGCGCGTTCGGCAACGACCCGTCCGGCCGGGTGAGCTTCGTCCTGAAGAGGGGGAAGCACAAGGTCGCTGCGAAGTCCGCGCAGCTCAACGCCGACAACGTCGCGCAGGTCACCTTCCGCAAGGTCAGCAGGCCCGGCAACTACTCGGTGACCACGAGGTACGCCGGGAACGCGAACCTGAACGGCTCCGGCGACAAGGCGACCTTCACAGTTCCGCGCTGACCCGACAGGCCCGTCGCACCGCGTAGCGGGCGATGGCGGGACAACGTCGACCGGCCCCAGACGGTGTCGGCTGACCTCGAGACGTCATACG
>JAFMQY010000238.1 GCA_017354415.1 Nocardioides sp. | reverse complement strand
GGCGGAGCAGCCCTTCAGGCACGCCGCATCCTGGTCATGCTGTCCGTGGCGGCCCTCCTCCGGCCGGCCAGGCCGGAGATCGGATGGCGACCGGGATGTGACCGGTGCCGTGCCGTGCGACCGAGGTCGGCGATGCGACGGGGCCAGGACATCCCCTCGTGCAGGTGCCGGTCGGCCAGCATCGCGGCGATCACCTCGACGCCGGTCGCGGTCAGGTCTGCCTCGCTCGGTCGGCGCAGCACGTCGGCCGCCTCGCACACCGGAACCAGGTCGGACAGCTCCCCGTGCACCCGGAACCCCGCCCGTTCGATGCGGACGACGATCTCCTTCGAGACGCCGACGACCCAGTCCCAGTGCTCCATCGGCAGGCCGAGCCTCTGGCGGGGCGGCTGGTCCGCCAGTACCTGCTCGGCGAACCAGAACTTCACGGTCGCGCCGTAACCGTTCCGCGGATGGGGGAGACGGTCGCCGAGTGCGAGGTTGATCCGGCGCAGCAGCTCTGTCTGGTCGTAGCCGAGGGACTGGTTGAGCCGCGCGTCGTCCCGGGACAAGTCATCCGGACCCAAACCGACCGCCGTACAGAACCGCGAGAGAAGCTCTTCGGGCGGCGAGCCGGCCGGCGGCACGGTCACGATGTGGACCTGCTCCGGGGGAAGGTGCCGGCCCCACCGCTGCGCGACGGACGCCACGTCCTGTACCGCCCAGAAGTGCGCAGCACGTCCGCTGACGACTCGGCGCACGAACCTCTCGTAGGGGAGCTCGGCCCGGGTCTTGACCTGCTGCTGCCACTCGGCCGGCACCTGGCGAGCCAGATCACGCGCCGTGACGACCACGTGCACCTCGAAGTCACCCAGCAGGGCCATGAACTCGTCGACACGGTCCTGCTCGACCGCGGCCAGGAGCTCGTGGGAGATCAACAGATCGTGCGGGTCCGACTTGCGAAGGTCCTTGCGGAGCCGGTCGAGAACGTCGATGGCACGTGGAGGGTCCACCGCCGGGTCGAGTCGCCCGCGCAAAGCCAACGTGAGGAAGAAGTGGTCCTCGCTGCTGCGCATCGGGAGTCGGAACCCCTGGTCGTGCAGGGCCCTGGGCGATGCCCAGAGGATGTCCTGCAGGTACGTGGTCCCGGTCTTCGGGGCTCCCACGTGCAGGATGCAGCGCCGGGTCACTGGACCTCGATCCTTACGAGTCGGCCTCTCGGTTCCACATGCACCCCACGCTGGCGACCTCTGGTGAACGACGCCTGAACACGTGCCACGAGACCCGCATCCAGGAGACGAAATCGCGCCCCGGCGCGGCTCGGGTCAGGCGGTGGTCACCCGACCCAGGGGAAGCGGATGGGCCGAGTTCGTCGCGTGTTCACCGGGCCGCCACGTGATGCCAAGAGGCTGCCGACGCCACCTGTTGTCTCGGACGACCTCACGAGGAGCTCCGTGCCCCAGATCCGCCGTGCCGCGGCCGGCACCGCCACCGCCGCGCTCGCCACCGTCTCCCTCGCCCTCATCGCTCCTGCTGCCCACGCAGCCGCCGCAGCAGCACCGGCGGTCGACCTGTCGTCGTACTCGCTGGTCGGGCGCTACTCGCTCCCCGAGCCGTCGAACACGCCGCCGCCGGACAGCACCAGCCTGCTGGACCAGGAGGCGTCGTCGGTCACCTACGACTGGGACACCGGCTCGCTGTTCGTCGTCGGCGATGGGGGTACGTCGGTCGTGCAGGTCTCCAAGACGGGCCAGCTGATCGACTCGATGACGCTCGCGCCCGGCGACAGTCCGCAAGGGACGACGTTCTACGACACCGAGGCCATCACATACGTCGGGAGCGGCCAGTTCGTCCTCGGTGAGGAGCGCGACCGCCAGGTCAACCTCTTCACATACGCCGCCGGGACGACGCTCACACGGGCCGATGTGCAGACGGTCAAGCTCGGCACCACGATCGGCAACACCGGCATCGAGGGCATCACCTACGACCCGCAGACCTCGACCGAGGGCAACCCGGGCTTCATCGCGGTCAAGGAGATCGACCCGAAGGGCATCTTCCAGACCAACATCGACTTCGCCGCCGGCACGGCGACCAACGGCTCGCCGACCACCGACGAGTCCACCAACCTGTTCGACCCCGCAGACGTCCCGACGGACGACTTCTCCGACATCTACGCGCTCTCCAACCAGCCGAGCCTCGCCGGCACCGACGCCGGTGGCGACCTGCTCATCCTCAGCCAGCAGTCAGGCAGGATCGTCGACGTCGACCGCGCCGGCAACGTGCTCAGCTCGATGGACGTCGTGGACAGCGGCGCCCCGCTCTCCGTCCCGGACGAGACGCATGAGGGAATCACGATGGACCGCGACGGCAACATCTACACCGTCAACGAGAACGGCGGCGGCGACGCGAGCCACCCACAGCTCTGGGTCTACTCGCCGACGACGGCGCCGCGAGTTGCGGTCACCGAGGTCGCGCCCTGGGGCAGCAGCTCGTCGTACGGCGCGGACTGGTTCGAGCTGACCAACACGGGCACGACCGACCTGGACCTGACCGGCTGGACGATGGACGACAGCTCCAACGCAGCCGCCTCGTCGGTCGCGTTGCACGGCCTCACCACTCTGCCGGCCGGGAAGTCCGGAATCTTCTTCGAGGACGACCCTGGCAACCAGGCGACGTCCGACGCCGCGATCCTGTCCGGCTTCTCGAACGCCTGGTTCGGCAGCACCACTCCGCCCGACGGGCTCCTCGTCGGCTACTACGGCGGCAGCGGGGTGGGACTGAGCACCGGCGGCGACGCCGTGAACCTGTTCGACGCGGGCGGCAGCCGCGTCACCGGTGTCTCGTTCGGGGCCGCCACCGGCAACGTCACCTTCGACAACAGCGCCCGGTTGGGGAGCACCGCCGGCCCGGTGGCCGTCTCGACCCTGGCCGAGGAGGGCGTGAACAAGGCCTTCACCGCGCCCGACGGCGAGCTGGGCTCACCCGACGGCCTACCGCCGACCACGACGACCCCGCCCGGCACCACGTCGGTCGTCGTCAGCGAGGTCGCGCCGTGGGCCAGCGGCAACACGTCGTACGCCGCAGACTGGTTCGAGCTGACCAACACCGGCTCGACGGCGGTCGACCTGACCGGCTGGAAGATGGACGACAGCTCGGCCTCGGACGCCACGGCGGTGCCGCTGACGGGCGTCACCACGCTGCCGGCGGGGGCCTCAGCGGTGTTCCTGGAGGACACCGGCGGTGTCGACAGCACGATCGACACCGCCTTCGCCCAAGCGTGGTTCAGCCTCAACGCCTTCCCGGCCGGCGACGTCGTCGGCCACTACGGCGGCAGTGGCGTCGGCCTCAGCACCGGTGGCGACAGCGTGGCCATCTTCAACGGCAACGGCGACCTGGTCACCGGCGTGTCCTTCGGTGCGTCGCCGTCGACGGCCCCGTTCGCCTCGTTCGACAACTCGGCCGGCATCGGGGCAGACACCTTGCCTCTGCCGACAATCTCGACGCTGAGCGTCGACAACACCAACGGCGCCTTCACGGCGGCAGACGACCAGGAGGTCGGGTCCCCCTTCGTGTTCACGCCTCCCACCCCGTCGGTGGTGGTCAGCGAGGTCGCGCCGTGGGCCAGCGGCAACACGTCGTACGCCGCTGACTGGTTCGAGCTGACCAACACCGGTGCCACCGATGTCGACCTGACCGGCTGGAAGATGGACGACAACTCCGACTCGGCCGGCGTCGCAGTGGCGCTGCACGGAGTGAGCACGCTCCCGGCGGGCAGGTCCGCCGTCTTCATCGAAGACACCGACGCCACCGCGGGTGATGCCGCGCTCGAGAGCGCGTTCGCCCAGGCGTGGTTCGGCACCTCGACGTTGCCCGCGGGCTTCCTGGTCGGGTTCTACGGCGGCTCCGGCGTCGGGCTGAGCACGGGTGGCGACCACGTCAACATCTTCGACGGGTCGGGCAACCGCGTGTCCGGTGTCGCCTTCGGCGCCTCGCCCTCGGCCGCCCCGTTCGCGTCGTTCGACAACACGGCCGGTGAGGGCAGCACGACGACTCCGTTGCCGACCATCTCGACGCCGAGCGTGGTCGGGACGAACCTCGCCTTCCCGTCAGCCGACGGGATCGAGATCGGGTCGCCGGGCAACCTCGCCGACACCGCGCCGCCGGTGATCGAGGCGCACGCGACGCCCGCGCCGAACGCCGGCGGCTGGAACAACTCGCCGGTGACGGTGTCCTATACCTGCACCGACGTCGGACTCGGCGTCGACAGTGGCGCCAGTGACCTGGCCGACGACGTGCTCACCACCAGCGGTACGGCGACCGGCACCTGCGTCGACCTGGCCGGCAACAGCGCCTCGGCGTCGTACGACGCGAAGATCGACACCACCGCCCCGACCGCCGGAGCGATCACGATCGCCGGGCCCTCGGGGTCGATCGACAGCACCTCGGTGAGCTTCACCTTCTCCTCCACCGACACCGATGTGGTGGCGTTCCGGTGCAGGCTCGACGGTGTCGACACGGCCTTGGGCGACTGCACCAGCGGCTACTCGACGTCGGGCCTGGACCCGGCGTCGTACACGCTCGAGGTGAGGGCCGTCGACCGCGCTGACAACCTGAGCGCGCCGGCCACGCGGGACTTCACGGTCGTGCCGAAGTCGTTCACGGCGACGCCGAGGCCGACGATCACCGGCCGCGCGAAGGTCGGTTCGACGCTGGTCGCTCACGCCGGCACCTGGGTGCCTGTGGACGGCGGGATCCACTTCGCCTACCAGTGGTTCGCCGACGGTCAGCAGATCTCCGGCGCGACGACCTCAGAGCTTGCCTTGGGACCCGCCCTGGCCGGACACCGGATCACCGTGGCGGTGACGGCGTCCCAGGACGGCTACGCCTCCGCGACGGAGATCTCTGCCCCGACCACCAAGGTCGCCAAGGGAAAGCCGGGAAGCTGACGAGGTCGGCCCCGCCTCATCGAGGGGCGGGGCCCGACGCACGCCGCTGGGGCAACCGGTCTGAGAGCGGCCGGGTCAGCGCGGGAGGGGCTGACACGGGGACCCGGCCTTGAGTACCGCTGCCACCGTGGCTCCCGGACCCGGACAGCCCTCCCCGCGGCGGGTCGGCAGCTCGTCGAACCTGGGGTGCCGGTGGACGCGGCTGCGCTGTCGGGTGGGCCGGTGGCGTCGGGTGGGCCGGTCGTGTGGGGTGGGCCGGCTGACT
>JAFMQY010000024.1 GCA_017354415.1 Nocardioides sp. | reverse complement strand
GGTGGTCGAGGCCTGGGGCGCCGCCACCGGGGAGCGCGAGCTGCTGCTCGCCGGGCCGCGGTCGTTCTGCGCAGGCGTCGAGCGGGCGATCGAGGTCGTCGAGAGAGCACTGGACCGGTTCGGCCCACCGGTCTACGTGCGCCGGCAGATCGTACACAACCGGCACGTCGTCGAGGACCTCGAGCGACGCGGTGCCGTGTTCGTGCAGGAGGCCGAGGAGGTGCCCGAGGGCAGCGTGCTGGTCCTGGCCGCGCACGGCGTGGCGCCGACCGTGCGGACGACCGCCGACACCCGCGGTCTCCAGGTGATCGACGCGACCTGTCCACTGGTCTCCAAGGTCCATCAGGAGGTACGCCGCTTCAGCGCCCGCGGATCGTCCGTGCTGCTGATCGGGCACCACGACCACGAGGAGGTCGTCGGCACCCGCGGCGAGGCACCGGACGACGTGATCGTCGTGGCGGACCCCGCTGAGGCGGCGGCCGTGGAGGTGCCCGACCCCGACCGCGTGGCCTATGTCATGCAGACGACCCTGGCGGTCGACGAGGCCGCGGAGACGGTGTCGGTGCTGCGCGACCGCTTCCCCCTGATCCACGGCCCTCACAACGACGACATCTGCTACGCGACGACCAATCGACAGGGCGCCGTACGCCGGGTCGCCGCGGAGTCCGACCTGGTGCTGGTCCTGGGCTCGGAGAACTCATCGAACTCCAAGCGGCTCGCCGAGGTCAGTGAGGCGGTCGGGACCCCCGCGCGCCTGGTGGACGACGCCTCGGACGTCGAGCTGGCCTGGCTGCACGGCGTACGACGTGTCGGCATCACCGCGGGCGCCTCGGCGCCGCCGGCACTCGTCGACGACCTGCTCACCGCCCTGGGCGGACTCGGCCCCACTGTGGTCCGTCCGGTGGGTGATCCCACCGAGGACGTGTCTTTCTCGCTACCGAAAGAGGTGACGCATTCATGAGCATGCCGCTGCGCCAGTCCGTCCGGCTGGGCGCGTACCTGATGAAGCAGAAGGTCTTGCGGCGCGAGAAGTTCCCGATCCTGGTGGAGCTCGAGCCGCTGTACGCCTGCAACCTCAAGTGCGCCGGCTGCGGCAAGATCCAGCAGACGCACGACTGGCTGAAGCAACGCATGCCCGTCGAGCAGGCGGTGGCGGCCATCGAGGAGGCCGGCGCCCCCATGGTGTCGATCGCGGGTGGCGAGCCGCTGATGCACAAGGACATCGACGAGATCGTCCGCCAGTTGCTCGACCGCAACAAGATCGTGTTCCTCTGCACCAACGCCGTCCTGATGCCCGAGCACCTCCACAAGTTCAAGCCCCACAAGAACTTCGCGTGGATGGTGCACATCGACGGCCTGCGTGAGCGGCACGACGCGTCGGTCTGCAAGGACGGCGTCTTCGACCAGGCGGTCGAGGCGATCCGGATGGCCCAGGACGCCGGGTTCCGGGTGATGACGAACACGACGTTCTTCGACACCGACTCACCACAGGACGTCATCGACGTGCTCGACTACCTCAACGACGACCTGAAGATCGACCTGATGCAGATCTCGCCGGGATTCGCCTACGAGAAGGCACCCGACCAGGAGCACTGGCTCGGCCCCGAGGAGACGCGGGAGCTGTTCAAGAAGGCGTTCGCGGAGGGCCGGCGGAAGCGGTGGCGGCTGAACCACTCGCCGCTCTACCTCGACTTCCTCGAGGGCAAGATCGACTTCGCCTGCACCGCCTGGGCGATCCCGCTGTACTCCCTCAAGGGTTGGCAGCGGCCGTGCTATCTGATGGACGACGGATACGTCGCGACGTACCAGGAGCTGATCGACGACACCGACTGGGACAGCTACGGGAGGGGGAAGGACCCGCGGTGTGCCAACTGCATGGCCCACTGCGGATACGAGCCGACCGCCGTCGTCGCCACGATGGGGTCGCTCAAGGAGACCATCCGGGCGGCCGTGGGGGCGTGATGTCCACCGACCTGCGCATCGCCGACCGCCTGGTCGAGGACCAACGGGCCACCCCCCTGCTCGGCGCCATCGCCTGCCCCGACGACGTCCGCATGCTCGCACCGACCGACCTGCCCCGGCTGGCCGCGGAGATCCGTGCCGCGCTGATCGACAAGGTCACCGAGAACGGCGGCCACCTGGGGTCGAACCTCGGAGTCGTGGAGCTGACCATCGCCCTGCATCGGGTGTTCGACTCGCCGCACGACGCGATCGTCTGGGACACCGGCCACCAGGCCTACGTCCACAAGATGCTGACCGGCCGGCTCCCCGACTTCGGTCGGCTCCGTCAGCGCGGTGGGCTCTCCGGGTACCCCAGCCGAGCCGAGAGCCTCCACGACGTCGTCGAGAACTCCCACGCATCGACGGGGCTGTCCTACGCCGACGGCCTGGCCAAGGGCTTCGCGATCGCCGGCACTCCCGACCGCCGTGTCGTCGCGGTGGTCGGCGACGGGGCGCTCACCGGCGGGATGGCCTGGGAGGCGCTGAACAACATCGGCGCCGCTCCCGAGCGCCCGGTCGTGGTCGTCCTCAACGACAACGGCCGTTCCTACGAACCGACCGCCGGCCGGCTGGCGGTCCACCTGGCCGAGCTCCGCTGCGGCACCGCCGGCGGCAACCTGTTCGAGGATCTCGGCCTGATCTACCTCGGCCCGTTCGACGGCCACGACGAGGAAGCGCTCGAGGGAGCGCTGCGCGCCGCCCGTGTCCTCCGCCACCCGGTCGTCGTCCACGTGGTGACGCAGAAGGGACGCGGACACGAGCCCGCCGAGCAGGACGAGGCCGACCGGCTCCACACCGTGCCCCCGGCCGGCCCGCCATCGGCCGGACCTGGGTGGACGAGCGTCTTCGGCTCCGAACTGGAGGCCCTGGGCCATGAGCGGCCGGACGTCGTCGCGGTCACCGCCGCGATGATGCGCCCGACGGGACTGTTCCAGTTTGCGCAGCGGTTCCCCGGCCGGACGTTCGACGTCGGCATCGCCGAGCAGCATGCCGTCACCTCCGCCGTCGGCCTGGCCACCGCCGGCCTGCACCCGGTCGTCGCGATCTACGCGACCTTTGTGAACCGGGCGTTCGACCAGGTGCTGATGGACGCCGGCCTCCACGGTGCTCCCGTGACGTTCGTCCTCGACCGGGCCGGCATCACCGGTCCCGACGGACCGTCGCACCACGGCATGTGGGACCTCTCGTTGTTCGGCCTCGTGCCGGGGATGCGGGTCGCCGCACCGCGCGACGGGGCGCGGCTGCGCGACCTGCTGCGTGCCTGCGTGGCTCACGACGGTCCGAGCGCGGTGCGGTTCCCTCGCGGTACCTGCCCGCCGGACGTGGGGGCGTGCCGGCGCTGGGGCGGCTCCGACGTGCTGGTTGAGGGCCAGACGCGTGAAGCCCTGATCGTGCCGGTCGGGCCGCTGGCGCCGGCAGCGCTCGAGGCGGCCGCTGTGCTCGAACGCCGAGGACTCGGCGTCACGGTCGTCGACCCGCGCTGGCTCATGCCGCTCGACCCGATGCTGGTGGCCCGGGCGACGTCGTACCGGGTGGTGGTCACGGTCGAGGACGCCGCTCCATCGGGTGGCTTCGGCGACCAGGTCGGCCGCGCCCTGCGTCGCGCCGCGGGCCGAGACGGACCCGTCCTGCGCTGCCTGACCCTGCCCGAGGGCGGCTTCCTGCCGGCGGGCGGCCGAGCCGAGCTTCTGCGTCAACACCGGCTCGACGCGGACGGCATCGTCGACGCGGTGGAGAAGGTCCTTCACCCCTGACCCGGCACCGCGCGGAGTGCGCAAGAACAGGGCGTCCGGCGCCACTGCATGATCACCCCTTGCCTGGCAGGCACCACCACGTGGTGGGACGCATCCTCTGAAGCACCCGATCCTGGGAGCGGTCGCGTAAAGGATTTGCTGTGGTGTCGGCGGCCCTTTGTAGGGTCGGACATCGTGGTCGAGCACTTCAGCGACGTGATGATCCGGGCCCGCGGACTGCGGAAGTCGTTCGGCGACCTCGAGGCGGTCAAAGGGATCGACATCGAGGTGCACAAGGGTGAGGCGTTCGGCTTCCTCGGCCCCAACGGCGCCGGCAAGTCCTCGACCATGCGGATGATCGCCGCCGTCTCGCCGGCCAGCGGGGGAGAGCTCTCGATCCTGGGCATGGATCCCGCGAAGGACGGTCCGGCCATCCGCGCCCGGCTCGGAGTGTGTCCCCAGGAGGACACCCTCGACGTCGAGCTGAACGTCTTCGACAACCTCTACATCTACGGCCGCTACTTCGGCATCCCGCGGGCCGAGGTGCGAGCCCGGGCCGAGGAGCTGCTGGCCTTCGTCCAGCTCACCGAGAAGCGCACGGCCAAGGTCGAGGACCTGTCCGGCGGCATGAAGCGTCGGCTGACCATCGCGCGATCACTGATCAACCGACCCGACGTGCTGCTCCTCGACGAGCCGACGACCGGTCTCGACCCGCAGGCCCGGCACCTGCTGTGGGACCGGCTGTTCCGGCTCAAGCAGCAGGGGGTCACGCTGGTGATCACCACGCACTACATGGACGAGGCAGAGCAGCTGGCAGACCGTCTGGTGGTCATGGACAAGGGCGTGATCGCCGCCGAGGGCTCGCCGCTCGAGCTCATCCGGCAGTACTCCACGCGCGAGGTGGCGGAGCTGCGCTTCCCGGTCGGTGACCACGACGCGACGGCGGAGAAGATCGCCGACCTCGGCGAGCGGGTCGAGGTGCTGCCCGACCGGATCCTGGTCTACAGCGACGACGGCGAGCACGTACTGGAGGAGGTCCACGGCCGTGGTCTGCGCCCGCTCGCCACCCTCGTACGCCGTTCCACTCTGGAGGACGTCTTCCTCCGACTGACCGGACGGACGCTGGTGGACTGATGGCGTCCCTGGTCTCGACCCAGCCGACAGGTGCGGAGCACGGCGGCCGCGGACGGCTCTCGCCGGTGACCGGCGCGTTGCGACAGTTCGACTACTGGCTGACCGTCTACAAGCGCACCTGGAAGGGCTCGATCGTCACGTCCTTCGCCTCGCCGCTGTTCTACGTGCTGGCGATGGGTGTGCTGCTCGGCAACTACATCCACGTCAGCCCGGAGAGGCTCGATGGCGCTACGTCGTACCTCGCGTTCATCGTGCCCGGCCTGATCGCGGCGCAGGCGATGCAGACGTCGGTGTTCGAGACGACGTATCCGGTGATGGGCGCGATCAAGTGGCACAAGAGCTTCTACGCCCAGCTCGCGACCCCGCTCGAGACACGTGATCTCGCCAACGCCTTCTTGTTGTTCACGTTGTTCCGGGTCGGGAGCACCTGCGCCGTCTACTTCGTGGTGATGGCGCCGTTCGGGGTCTTCGCGACCTGGTGGGGACCGGTCCTCGCCTGGGGCGTGACGATGCTGGTCGGGATGGCGTTCGGCACCTGGACCTTCGCGCTCAGCGCCACCGTCACGAGCGAGGCGTCGTTCGGCCTGGTCTTCCGGCTCGGGCTGATCCCGCTGTTCCTGTTCTCCGGATCGTTCTTCCCGATCAGCAACCTCGGCCCGGTGCTCGAGACGATCGCCAAGGTGACCCCGATGTGGCACGGCGTGAACCTCACCCGGATGCTCTGCCTCGACACGGTCGACTGGTCCACGGCCGCGATCAACGCCGTCGTACTCCTGGCGGTCATGGTCGTCGGGTGGTACGCCGCTCTCCGCTCGCTCGCCCGGAGGCTGGAGTCATGAGCGCGACGACGACCCCCAGGCCGGTCTCCATCCGGTCGCCACTGCGCCCGTTCGAGGGCAGCGGCCTGATCGTGCTGCGCAACTACGTCACCTACAAGAGCCAGTGGAAGCTCTTCGCGACCGGCTTCCTGGAGCCGGTGTTCTACCTGTTCTCGATCGGGATCGGGGTCGGGAAGCTGATCCACGTCTTCGAGTTCAACGGACACGCCATCCCGTACGCCGAGTTCGTCGCGCCGGGGATGCTCGCGGCGTCCGCATTCAACGGCGCGTTGCTCGACTCGACGTTCAACGTCTTCTTCAAGCTGAAGTACGAGAAGCTCTACGACCAGCTGCTGGTCACCCCGCTGACCACCAGCGACGTCGCCCGGGGCGAGATCATCTGGGGTCAGCTCCGCGGCGGCTCCTACTCCCTGGCGTTCCTGGTCGTGATGTGGGCACTCGGGCTCGTCCACTCCTGGTGGGCGGTGCTGGCCTTCCCGGCCGCCCTGCTGATCGGGTTCGCGTTCAGCGCGGTGTGCATGAGCCTGACGACCTTCATGACCTCGTGGCAGGACTTCGACAAGATCACGATGGTCCAGCTGCCACTGTTCCTCTTCTCGGGCACGTTCTTCCCGATCACCGCCTTCCACGGCGTGCTGCGGTGGGTGATCGAGGTGACCCCGCTCTACCGAGGGGTCGTGCTCTGCCGCGAGCTCACCACAGGGGTGATCACCTGGGAGTCCGGCTTCTCCCTGGTCTACCTGGTGGCGATGGGAGTGCTCGGCCTCGTCGTCGTACGCCGACGCCTCGACGCCCTGCTGCTCACCTGACCGCCGGCTTTCGCCTCAGCCGAGGAGGTCCTGCGTGGCGTAGGTGACGACGTTCGTCGCCCGCCAGCCGGACACCCCGGTCCGGTGGACAGGAGCGGGGTGGGAGCGGTCGGGCCGGCGTCGAGGGCATGGACGCGCATGGAGGCTCCGGGGTCGGGCATTCCACACTAGGTTGTCCGGGTGACCTCCTCCCGGGCTGAGATCGCGGTGATCGGCGGCAGCGGGTTCTACGCGTTCCTCGAGGCGGCCGAGGAGGTGTCCGTCGAGACGCCGTACGGCGCTCCGTCGGCGCCGGTCGCGGTCGGCGAGGTGGCCGGACGACGCGTGGCGTTCCTGCCTCGCCACGGCCGCCACCACGAATTCCCGCCGCACCTGATCAACAACCGGGCGAACCTCTGGGCGCTGCGCTCCCTCGGAGTCCGCCAGGTGCTGGCGCCGTGCGCGGTCGGCGGGCTGCGTCCGGAGGTGGCGCCCGGCGACCTGGTCGTCCCCGACCAGTTGGTCGACCGCACGACCGGCCGCGCGCGGACCTTCGTCGAGCGCGGTGCGGTACACCTGCCGTTCGCCGATCCCTACTGCCCTCGGCTCTCCGCCGCGCTCGGGCGGCAGGAGGGCGTACGGCACGGCGGGACGATGGTGGTGATCGACGGGCCACGATTCTCGACCCGGGCCGAGTCGCAGGACTACGCCGCCCGCGGCTGGACGCTGGTGAACATGACGGCAGCCGCCGAGGCCGCACTCGCCCGGGAGCTCCGGATGTGCCTGGCGACCGTCGCCCTGGTCACCGACATGGATGCCGGCGTGGAGCCGCAGCAGGGCGTGCGCCAGCAGGACGTGTTCGCGCTGTTCGCCGCGAACGTCGAACGGCTCAAGACGCTGCTGGCCCGCGTCATCGAGAGCCTCCCCGACCCCGCGGGGTGCACCTGCGACACCTGGGCCGACGGTCTCGAGCTCACCTACGAGATCCCGTGAGGAGGCTGCCCGTCGGCCACGAGCAGCGCTCCGGCAGGATGACCGCGTGACGATCACCGCCGTTCGGACTCATCGCGTCAGCGCCCCGATGCACACCGTGTTCGCCACGGCGCTGCGCTCCACCTCGACCGTCGAGAGTGTCCTCGTCGAGGTCGAGGACTCCGACGGTGCGGTCGGCTGGGGCGAGGGTGTGCAGACCTGGCGCATCACCGGCGACTCGCTCGCCTCGATCGAGGCGGCCGTACAGGGTCCGCTGCGCGACGTGGTGGTCGGCCGCTCGGTCGACGACCTGCACGCTCTGTCGCGTGTGGTCGAGGACGCGATCGCGGGCAACACCGCAGCCAAGGCTGCCGTCGACGTGGCGCTGTACGACCTCGCGGCGCGGCAGCTCGCCGTACCACTGACTCGGTTGCTGGGTTCGGCGACCTGCCGCCTCGAGACCGACATGACGCTCTCCGTGGGGCCCGTCGAACGGATGGCTGACGCGGCCCGCGGGCGGGTCGCCGACGGGTTCGGGGTGCTCAAGGTGAAGCTCGGCGATGGCGGCAGCGACGACGTGGCGCGGATGAAGGCCGTGCGCGCGGCCGTCGGTCCGGGCGCCCGCCTCCGCGTCGACGCCAACCAGGGCTGGACACCGCGCGAGTCGGTGCGGATCGTGCGCACCCTGGAGGACGCCGGTCTCGACATCGAGCTGGTCGAACAGCCCGTGCACCACGACGACCTCGACGGCCTCGCCTACGTCACCTCGCGGGTCGACACCCCCGTGCTTGCGGACGAGGCCGTCTGGTCCGCCCGCGACGCCCTCGAGGTGGTACGCCGTGGCGCCGCCGACCTCCTCAACATCAAGCTCGCCAAGTGCGGCGGCCTCGGCCCCGCACTCCGCCTGCTCGCCGTGGCCGAGGCGTCGGGCACCGGTGTCCTGGTCGGCCAGATGATGGAGACCCACGTCGGGACCGGCGCCGGTGCCGCGCTTGCCGCGGTGGTCGCGTCGCCGTACGTCGCAGACCTCGACGCCGCCTGGTGGCTGCGTACGTCGCCCGTTCGCGGCGGGCTCACCTACGAGGGCTCCACGATCGTGCTCCCGGACTCACCCGGACTCGGAGTCGACGGGCTCGCCGAGCCGGCCTGAGGGAACTTCGCAGCGGTTCCGCGCGGGCCGGCAGGGCGACGAGCATCACATCCCGAAGGGCCCCGTCGATGCGGGATCGAGGCACGTGCGGCCACTAGATTTGGAGCAGCGAGAAGGCCTCGCTGCACACCGAAAGAAGCACCATGTCGCGCATCACCCGAGCCTCGTCCGCCACCCGTCCCGCGAAGATCGCGCGCTTGTCGAGGGCCCTCCGGACGAGCTGGACTCAAGCCCGCCTCATCGACCGTGAGCTGATGGCCCTGAGCACTGACCTCAGCAGGAACGCCGGCTGGAGCGCCGCCGGGCTTCAGTAGCGGCCCGAGTCCAGAGCTCCACCGTCGGTCGAGCTTGTCGAGACCACGGGTGCGCCCTTGACCCGCCCAGTGTCGACGACTGGAAGTGGCGTGGTGCCGAGGGGTGTGACCAGGTAGGCCGATCCGTGGGGTCCCTGCCCGGTGTAGGTGCCGTCGGCGTGGCGTTGGTAGTGCCAGCGGCGGGCGGGTTTTCGCGCAACCACCAGAGTCGGCCGGATGGACCATGTGCGGTGGTGTCGAGACGGGCGCGGGGCGCCCTCCTCAACCACCAGATCGATGGTTTCGACGAGCTCGGACGACGAGGACGCTAGATGGCCCCGCGGCCGCGACGGAGCGCCCGGCCGGGGCGCGCGCCCGTAGGTTTGCCGTCGCGGAGGGCGACGACCCCGTTCACGACCACGTCGCGGACGCCCACCGACAGCTGGTGCGGCTCGGCGAACGTCGCCAGGTCGCGGACCTGATCGGGGTCCAGCACGACGAGGTCGGCGGCGTATCCGGGTTCGAGGACCCCTCGGTCGGTGAAGCCGAAGGTCGCCGCCGGGAGCGACGTCATCCGGCGTACCGCCTCCGGCAGCGTCAGCACCCCGAGCTCGCGAACGTAGTGCCCGAGGACCCGTGCGAAGGACCCGTACGCGCGGGGGTGCGTCGGCGACTCCAGCTGCCGGCCCTCGGGTGCGATGGACGCAGCGTCGGAGCACACGCCCACCCACGGGACCGACAGCTCGGTGCGTAGGTTGTCCTCGCTCATCGAGTGGAACGCGCAGAAGACGGAGGTGCGTTCGGTCGCCACGAGGTCCAGGGTCACGTCGACGGGATCCTGGTCACGGGCCTCTGCCAACTCCGCGAGGGTGTGTCCCTGCCACGGGGCGTTCTCGGGCTGCCTCAGTCGCAGCAGGAGCACGCTGTCGGCGTACGCCGTGTCGCCCCACCGGCCCAGCATCAGCATCTCGTCGCGGATCTGGGGTCGCGCCCCGGGATCGACGAGGCGGGCGTACAACGCATCGGCTCCTCCCTCGTGCCAATGTGGCGGGATCGTCGACGCGAGACCGGTTCCGCTTCTGGTGTAGGGATAGACGTCGGCACCGATCGGGATCCCTTCGTCGCGGGCTCGCTGGAGCTTGTCGAGTGCCTGGTCCATCAACGGCCATCGCGACTCGCCGGCAGCCTTGAGGTGCCAGTGCTCACCATGAACCCCCGTGGTCCGCACGATGTGGAGCAGCTCGTCGATCGCGGAAAGCAGGTCCGCGCCCTCGTCGCGGATGTGGGAGGCATATGTCCCGCCGTGGTGCCCGGCGACCTCGCAGAGCGCCACCAGCTCGTCCGTCGTGGCGTAGCTGCCCGGCGCGTAGATCAGGGACGAGCCGATGCCGAGGGCGCCGTCGGTCATCTCCTCGGCGACGATGCCGCGCATCTGGTCGAGCTCCGCCGGCGTAGCCGGTCGGTCGTCGTACCCGATGACGTTGACGCGAACGGTCTCGGCGCCGATCAGCGAGCTGACGTTCTGGGTGCAGCCGGACTTCTCGACGGTCGTGAGGTACTCCGACAGCCGGGTCCAGGTGACGTCGATGTCGTGGTCGGCGGCGTCGCTCATCACGGTGGGTCGTGAGTTCGGTGCGATCGGACCCATCGACTCACCCTCACCGAACACCTGGGTGGTCACCCCCTGGACGAGCTCCCCCAGCGAGCGGCCGTCCTCGAGCACGGAGAAGTAGGAGTGCGAGAGCGGGTTGATGAAGCCCGGGCAGACCACGAGGCCGGCGGCGTCCAGGGTCGTCTGGGCCGGTTCGTCGGGTGGCAGGTCACCCACCGTCACGACGCGATCACCGGAGATCGCCACGTCCGTCCGGCGTGGCTCGCTGCCGCGTCCGTCGTGGACGGTCCCTCCGCGGACGATCAGGTCGTACACCGCTGCTCCTCTCCTCGATGTGTCGCTGCGCGTCCCAGCATGGCGTGTCCCCGCCTCCTGTCTCGGGGCGACGCGTCGGCCGGGGCTGACGCGAGGTTTGCGAGGATGGCCCGATGACGCGCGACCAGGGGGACGTCGAACCGGACACCAAGGACTGGACCTGGGTCCTCGAGCGCCACTGCAAGGAGTGCGGTTTCGACGCGTCGTCGTTCGACCGCCACGAGCTTCCACACGCCTTCCGCAAGAACGCTCAGGTGTGGTTGACCCTGCTCGCAGATCCCGGGGCCACGGAGCGGGTGCGCCCCGACCGCTGGTCGACCCTGGAGTACGCCTGTCACGTCCACGACGTACATCAGATCTTCCACGACCGCGTCTCGTCGATGCTTGCCGAGGACACGCCGCACTTCCCGAACTGGGACCAGGACGAGGCCGCGGTCACGGGTCGCTACGCCGACCAGCTCCCCGCGATCATCGGACCGACGTTGGTGGCCGCGGCGTACGCCGTCGCCGACCTGTACGCGTCGGTGCCCGCGCTCTCGTGGGGCCGTCGCGGGGTGCGCAGCAACGGCAGTGTGTTCACGATCGAGTCTCTCGGTCGCTACCACCTGCACGACGTGGTTCACCACCTCCACGACGTGCGCGACGCGGCCGGCCGCGCGACGGTGCGCGCCTACGACGGTCACGCCGACGACTACGCCGAGGCTGAGGTGCCCCTCCCACCGGCGGTGGAGACGGCCTTCGAGCAGATCGTGTCCCTCCTGTCGGCCGGTTCCCGCGTGCTCGAGATCGGCAGCGCCGGCGGCCGCGACGCGCACGCGTTCGAGCGCGCGGGCCTCGGGGTCCGTCGTACCGATGTCAGCGCCGGGTTCGTCGAGCGGCTCCGGAGCCAGGGGTACGACGCGGCCGTTCTCGACCCGCTCACCGACTCGCTCGACGACCCGGCCGCTACCGGCGCGCCGTACGACGCGGTGTGGGCCAATGCGTCACTGCTGCACGTGGCGCGCGAGGACCTCGGCACGGTGCTGGCGCGGCTTGCCGGCGCCACCCGCCCGAACGGGTTGCTCTACGCGTCGCTCAAAGAGGGTGACGGTGAGGGGTGGTCGATTCACGGGCCGGTCGCGGCGCCGAGGTTCTTCACCTACTGGCAGGAGCCCGAGCTGCGCGAGACTCTTGAGCGCGCCGGCTGGACGGTGCGACACATCCGGCGCTCGCGCGGTCTGCGGGACACCGAGTGGTTGCTGGTCTTGGCGTCTCGCGGATGATGTCCGAGTGAGGCACACGGAGTTCTGGTCGCGCATGGAGTCGGCGCTGGGGCCTGCCTACGCCCGGGCCTGGGCCCAGCAGGTCGTGATCGGCGAGCTGGGGGAGCGGACCGTGGTTGAAGCGCTGGACGCGGGGGAGCCGCCCAAGGCGGTCTGGGCCGCCGTCTGGCGGACCCTGGAGCTGCCTGCCTCCGAGCGCTGAGCGGTCTGCGGGTCAGGGGAGGCGCTTCTGGAAGTCGCCGTACACCTCGGCGACCTCGAACCCGAGTGCCTCGTTGATCTCGACCATGTGAGCGTTGGTCTCGGCGTTCGTGGTCTCGATGAACCGCTTCTCCGGGAAGTGCTCGGCCAGCGCCCGCAACCCGTCGCACTTGACCGCCATCCCGAGCCGGTGGCCACGGTGGGCCGGGTGGACCAGCGTGCCCCACTGGTCGACGTGGTCGTGGTGCTCGTTGCTGACGGCGGCCACGCTGTAGGCGACCACTGTGCCGCTGGAGTCGAGGGCGTACGACGCGACTCGGGTGCGGCCCGCGTCTACCAGGTAGCGGTCCTGAACGGCGAGCTCCGCCGTGTCCATCTCTCCGGCCTCGACCTCGAGGTCGCCCGACGGCATCTCCACGTTCATCATGTTCCTCAGGGCGACGTACGACGCGGCAAGCCCGTCGGGAACGGGCCCGACGACCGTCCGGATCTCGTACTCCTGGTGATGTGGCGCCGCCTCGGCCGCCAGCCGGTCGAGGAGATCGAGGTCGGGAGGCAGCGGGAGCTTTCGCTCGATCTCGGTGTTGGCCAGGACGTAGCCCATCCGCTCGGCGAAGGCGCGGTTGCCGTTGGCACGGTCGACGCCGATCCGCGCCTGGGCGTGACAGATGCTGCGGCCGAGCTCGCGCACGCGCTCGTCGGCGTACGACGAGAGCGCGGTGCCGATGCCGTGTCGCTGGTGGGAAGGGTGGGTCCAGATGAAGACGCGTGCGACCTGGAGGTTGTCGTGGACGTTGCCCGTGACGATCAGCTCGCCGACCATCCCGTCGCCGGTGAATGCGCCGTATCCCTCCCACAGTTCGCCGCCTCTCCCGGACGACAGGAGCAGGGCGACCCCGTCGGCGCGGGAGTACAGCGCGGCGTCGGGGTCCTCGGCGAGCTCGGCCGCGGCGTACACCTCCTGGAACGCGTCCATGTCCGCGTCGTCGTGCGGGTCGACGGGCCGGATCAGGAGCTCGGGCACGCCCGCAACCGTGCCGAGCGGGACCAGCGACACGCAACCGGATTGTGCGGCGTGTCGACCCTGGAATCGAACACGTGTTCGGCTTAGATGGAATTTGCAGACGGCCCCGGTCCGGGGTCATCCACAGGTCCCGGGTGAGTCCGGGCGGGTTGTCGGTGACCCGGTCTAGCGTCTGGCGCGACGACGAAGACCGATCACAAGGGCAAGACCGGAGACGGGACAACGGGTCCCGGAGAAGGATGGACAGACATGGCTGGAGACCGCGACCAGGCGCTCAACGTGGCGCTGGCGCAGATCGAGAAGCAGTTCGGCAAGGGCTCGGTGATGCGCCTGGGTGACGAGACCCGCGCACCGCTGGAGGTGATCCCGACCGGCTCGATCGCCCTCGACGTCGCGCTCGGGCTCGGCGGCCTGCCGCGTGGCCGGGTGGTGGAGATATACGGTCCGGAGTCCTCCGGCAAGACGACGGTCGCGTTGCACGCCGTGGCCAACGCCCAGCGCGCCGGCGGCATCGTCGCCTTCATCGACGCCGAGCACGCCCTCGACCCTGAGTACGCCAAGGCGCTCGGCGTCGACACCGACGCGCTCCTGGTCAGCCAGCCCGACTCCGGTGAGCAGGCCCTCGAGATCGCCGACATGCTGGTGCGGTCCGGTGCGCTCGACCTGATCGTCATCGACTCGGTGGCGGCGCTGGTGCCGCGGGCCGAGATCGAGGGCGAGATGGGCGACAGCCACGTCGGCCTCCAGGCGCGACTGATGAGCCAGGCGCTGCGGAAGATGACCGGCGCGCTCAACAACTCCAACACCACCGCCATCTTCATCAACCAGCTCCGGGAGAAGATCGGAGTGATGTTCGGGAGTCCCGAAACGACCACTGGCGGTCGGGCTCTGAAGTTCTATGCCTCGGTGCGCCTCGACGTGCGCCGCATCGAGACCCTCAAGGACGGCACCGACATGGTCGGCAACCGCACCCGGGTCAAGGTCGTGAAGAACAAGGTGGCGCCGCCGTTCAAGCAGGCCGAGTTCGACATCATGTACGGCAAGGGCATCAGCCGCGAGGGCGGCCTGATCGACGTGGGCGTCGAGGCGGGTCTCGTCCGCAAGGCCGGCGCTTGGTACACCTACGAGGGCGACCAGCTCGGCCAGGGCAAGGAGAACGCCCGGTCCTTCCTCGCCGACAACCCCGACCTCGCCAACG
The DNA here is from genome assembly GCA_017354415.1 of Nocardioides sp. Taxonomy (GTDB): domain Bacteria; phylum Actinomycetota; class Actinomycetes; order Propionibacteriales; family Nocardioidaceae; genus Nocardioides. Next base: position 14,107 of record JAFMQY010000024.1, on the reverse strand, counting down.
AGCTGGAGAAGCGGATCCTGGAGAAGCTCGGCGTCGGCCCGCAGGTCGACACCCCGGCCGACGACCTGTCCGACGAGCCGATCGGTGTCGATGACTTCTGAGCGCGCAGTCGCCCGCGAGGTACGAACGGGCGGCGTGGCGCGCTCAGGTCGAGCAAGCCCGCTGCTGAGCCTGCGAAGCCGCGACGGCGCGTCGAGACCCAGGGGCGTTGAGCGGTGACATCCAACGGCGGGTCGAGACCCTTGGGCGTTGACAGGTCAAAGACGGCCGCTGGCTGGCGTGGAGACGTCGGGGCGGGGGTTCGTGCCTGGACGGGCGAGCCTCCTCCCGACGTCGAGTACGACGGGCCCGATGCCGACCCTGAGTCGGTGGCGCGCACGATCCTGCTGGACGCCCTGACCGGTCAGGCGCGCAGCCGGCGGGAGCTACGCGCCACGCTGAGGAAGAAGGGGGTGCCCGACGAGATCGCCGAGCGGCTGCTCGACCGGTTCGCCGAGGTCGGTCTGGTCGACGACGAGGCCTTCGCGCGGTCCTGGGTGGAGAGCCGGCAGCGCAGCCGCGGCCTGGCCCGGAGAGCGTTGGCCCAGGAGCTGCGCCGCAAGGGCGTCGACGACGAGACCGCGCGGAGTGCACTCGACGAGATCGACCCGGAGCGCGAGGAGCAGGCGGCCCGCGAGCTGGTCCGCAAGAAGCTCCGGTCGCTGGGCGGCGTCGACCACGCGACAGCGACCCGCCGACTGGCCGGACTGCTCGCGCGCAAGGGGTATCCCGCCGGGATGGCTTTCGGCGTGATCCGCGAGGAGCTCGGCGAGGCCGACGGCACGCCGTACGACGAGGTCTGAACCGACCGCGTCCGACATGATGGGGCCATGACCGCCCACCTGCACCGGCTCCCGGCCGGACCGGTCGACCTGACGGCGATCCCCACAGACGCGACGCCCGGCTTCCACGGCGGGAAGGCCAAGGGCAAGATCGCGCTCCCTGCCCTCGGCCCCGAACTGGACGATCTCCAGGAGCGGCTCTGGGCCGAGCGCACCATCGGCTCCGAACGCCGCCTCCTCCTGGTGCTGCAGGGGATGGACACCTCGGGCAAGGGCGGGGTGCTGCGGCACACGGTCGGCCTCTTCGACCCGCAGGGCGTGAGGATCACCAGCTTCAAGGCGCCGACGGCCGAGGAGCGGAAGCACTCGTTCCTTTGGCGCATCCGCAGGGCGCTGCCGGAGCCGGGCTTCGTCGGGGTGTTCGACCGCTCGCACTATGAGGACGTGCTGATCGTGCGCGTGGGCCAGATGGCCGAGCCGGCCACGATCGAGGCTCGCTACGACCAGATCAACGAGTTCGAGGCCGAGCTCGTGGCTGATGGCTTCGTTCTGGTCAAGTGCATGCTCCACGTCTCGGCGGACGAGCAGCGCAAGCGCCTGCTGGCACGGCTCGCGACGGAGGCCAAGCAGTGGAAGTTCAACCCCGAGGACGTCGACGAGCGCGAGCGCTGGGCCGACTACCGCACGGCGTACGAGATCGCACTGGAGCGCACCAACACCGAGGTCGCGCCGTGGTACGTCGTGCCGGCGGACAAGAAGTGGTACCGCAACCTCGTCGTCGGCCAGCTGCTCCTCGAGCATCTGCGCGCGATGAGTCTCCAGTGGCCGCCCCCCGAGTACGACGTCGAGGAGCAGCGGCAGCGACTGTTCGACGAGGCTCCGATCTCGTGATCGAGACGGTCCGCGTCACCCGCTACGTCACGCCACTGCGAGAGGGCGGCAGCCTGCCGGGCATCGTCGAGGGGGACGACCTCGGGACGTATGTCTGCAAGTTCCGTGGAGCCGGGCAGGGGGTCCGGGTCCTGGTCGCCGAGGTGATCGTGAGCGGCCTCGCGACCAGGGTGGGCCTCCGCACGCCGCGACTGGTCGCGCTCGACCTCGAACCGGAGCTGGCACGCTACGAGGCCGACGAGGAGGTGCAGGACCTGCTGAACGCCAGCCCCGGACTGAACCTCGGCATCGACTTCCTGCCAGGTGCCTTCGGCTACGAGGGGGAGTCGAGCACTCCGATCGACGTGGCGGCGCGGGTGCTGTGGCTGGACGCCTTCACCGCGAACGTCGACCGCACGTGGCGCAACCCCAACCTCCTGCTCTGGCACGACGACCTCTGGGTGATCGACCACGGGGCGGCGCTCTACTTCCACCACGCCTGGACCGACGGCGTCACCGACCCGGCCCGCTTCGCGGCGCAGTCGTGGTCCGCGGACGACCACGTGTTCGGCCGGCACGTCGACCTGCTGCCGGCGGTCGACGCGGACGTCGGCCTGACCGAGGACGACCTGACCGCGGCGGTCGCCGACGTACCGGACGCGTGGCTCGAGCCGGTGCCCGGAGCAGAGACCCCAGGAGACCTCCGCGCGGCGTACGTCGAGTTCCTGTCGGCGCGACTCTCCACCCGCGACTGGCTGCCCCGGGCGAGCGCAGCATGAACGGCACGGCGGCCATGCCCTACCAGTACGTCGTACTGCGCTGCGTGCCTCGGGTCGACCGCGAGGAGTTCCTCAATGTCGGCGTCGTCGTCTACTGCGAGGAGGCGGGTTTCCTGGAGTCCGCGTGGAACGTCGACCGCGAGCGGCTTGAAGCCGTCCACCCCGGCCTGGACCTCGACGCCGTGTGCGACGGCCTGTCCTTCGTGGAGGCGGTGTGTGCCGGCGACGAGTCGGCCGGAGCAGCCGCGGCAAAGCCCGCCGGCACTCGCTTCGGATTCCTCAAGGCCCCGCGCAGCACCGTCCTCCAGCCGGGGCCGGTGCACGGAGGCGTGACCTCCGACCCCGGTCGCCAGCTGGAGCACCTGCTGGAGCGCTTCGTCGGCTAGACCGGGACCAGCTCCACGGCGCCGACGGCGTACCGGGCGAGGACCGTGCGGGCCACGGCCTCGTGCACGCCGAGCGGCTCGGCGACCGCGACCGCACCGGCCTCGAGGGCCAGCTCCTTGGCCCGGTCGGGCAGGAAGCCGGGGGCGAGGAACAGCGATGCGACCGCGATGTGGCGCCGGCCCTCCTTGCGGAACGCGCGCACCGCCTCACCGGTGGCCGGCGGCGCGGTGGAGGCGAACGCCGCGGTGACCGGCAGCTTGTGGTGGGTGCCCCAGAGGCGGGCGAGCCGGGCGACCGACTGGTTGGCCAGCGGATCGCTGGAGCCCGCGGCCGCGAGGACGAGGGCGTCGAGCTCCCGCACCCGAGCGGCGCTCAGCGCGTCGCGCATCCGGACGTCGAGCACCTCGAGGAAGCACGGCTCGAGGCCGAGGATCGAGGTGCTGCGGACCTCGACGTGCTCGTGCCGCGCGTCGGCCTCGGCCACCGCGGCCGGGACGTCGACCTGCGCGTGGAACGCGTCGGTCAGCAGGAGCGGTACGACGACGATCTCCTCGAACTTCGCACGCGCCAGCCTGTCCACGACCGTGTTCAGGGACGGCTTGGACAGGTCGAGGAACGCGGTCTCGACCCTCAGGTCGGGACGCAGGGCGCGGACCTCGTCGACGAGGGCCTTGATCGTCGCAGCGGACCGCGGGTCACGGCTTCCGTGAGCCAGGGCCACCAGTGCAGGAGCAGCCATCAGCGCGGCCTCCTCTCGTTGTTCACCTTCGGTGTGGTGGTGCCACCGACGACGTTGTCGAGGCGGGTCTGTGGATGGGTGCGGGTCATGAGTGGATCCCGCACTCGGTCTTGCCGGTGCCGGCCCAACGCCCGATGCGTGGGTCGTCGCCGGGGGCGACGCGCCGCGTGCAGGGGGCGCAGCCGATGGACGGGTAGCCGTCGTACACCAGCGGGTTCACCAGGACGCCGTGCTCGGCGACGTACCGCTCCACGTCGGCGTCGCTCCAGCGCGCGAGCGGCGAGACCTTGACCTTGCCCTTCCGCGCGTCCCAGCCGACGACCGGGGCGATCACTCGGTCGTGCGTCTCGGCGCGACGCAGGCCGGTGGCCCACGCGTCGTAGTTCCGCAAGGCCTCGTTCAGCGGCTGCACCTTGCGAAGCCGGCAGCACAGGTCGGGGTCGCGCTGGTAGAGGTCCGGGCCGTACGTCGCGTCCTGCTCGGCCACGGACTGCACGGGCGTGATGGGGATGAGGTTCACGTCCATCGTCGCGCCCACGGCGTCGGCGGTCCCGATCGTCTCGACGAAGTGGTAGCCGGTGTCGAGGAAGACCACGTCGATGCCGGGCGCGACCCGGGACGCGAGGTGCGACAGCACGGCGTCGGCCATCGACGACGTCACGCAGAACCGGTCGCCGAACGTCGCCACCGCCCACTCGATGATGTGCTCCGCGGGAGCCAGCTCGAGCTCGGCCCCCATGTGGGAGACCAGCTCGCGGAGCTCCTCGGGGCTGCGCCCGTCGGTGTGCGTGCCGCGCTTCTCGCTGGCGAGCCGGGTCGTCATGGCGGTCATCGCGGGACCCCCAGCGCCGAGCTCTGCGGCCGGACCAGGCCGAGCATCTTGAGCGAGAACGCGCGCAGGCAGGAGCGGCACTCCCACTCACCGTGTCGGTCCCCGTGAGGGCGGAGGTCCTCGTCGCCGCAGTACGGACAGTGGAAGGGGACGGCTCGTTCCGTCATGCCGCACCGACCTTCTGGGCCGTGGCCAGCACTTTCTCCCCGCGGAGCAGCACCTCGTCCGCCCGCGCGACCCAGTCTGCGAAGGACTCGCTGTCGCGACGGTCGGCCAGGTAGTTGGACACGACCGCGGTCACGTAGTCATCCAGCCCCGCACTGGTCACCTTGTGCGCGCGGAGCTTGCGGCCGAAGCCCGCCTGCAGCCCGGTCGCTCCGCCGAGATGCACCTGGAAGCCCTCGACCTGCCGATCGCCGTCCATCACCAGCTGGCCCTTGAGCCCGATGTCGGCGACCTGCGTGCGCGCGCAGGCGTTGGGGCAGCCGTTGACATTGACCGTGATCGGCACGTCGAGCGCGGGGAAGCGACGCTCGAGCTCGGCGACCAGGTCGCGGGCACGGTTCTTGGTGTCGACGATGGCGAGCTTGCAGAACTCGATGCCCGTGCAGGCCATCGTGTTCCTCCGCCAGCCCGACGGACGGGCCGAGAGGCCGATCGCGTCCAGGTCGGCGAGCAGGCCGTCGAGGATGGCAGGCTCCACGCCGACCAGCACGATCTTCTGGTACGGCGTGAGCCGGGCGCCGGCGACGTCGTACCGCTCCATCACGTCGGCCAGTTCCACGAGCAGCGACCCCGAGACCCGGCCGACGGTCGGGGCGATCCCGACGTACACCCGTCCGTCGTGCTGCTGGTGGACGCCGATGTGATCCCGGTGTCCGACCGGCGACGTGGGGGAGTCGCAGGAGACCAGCGGACGGCCGAGGTACTCGTTCTCCAGCACCTCGCGGAACTTCTCCACGCCCCAGTCGGCGACCAGGAACTTCAGCCGTGCCCGCGAGCGCAGCCGGCGGTAGCCGTAGTCCCGGAAGATGGACGTCACGCCCTCCCAGACGTCGGGGACCTCGTCCAGCGGGATCCAGACCCCGACCTTCTCGGCCAGCATCGGGTTGGTCGACAGGCCGCCGCCCACCCACAGGTCGAACCCGGGCCCGTGCTCGGGGTGCACGGTGCCCACGAAGGCGACGTCGTTGGTCTCCGGCGAGACGTCGTGGCTCGGATGGCCGGTGACCGCGGTCTTGAACTTGCGCGGCAGGTTGGAGTACGCCGGGTTGCCAAGCGCCCGGCGGGCGATCTCCGCCAGGGCGGTGGAGCCGTCGATGATCTCGTCGGCCGCGATCCCGGCCACCGGCGACCCGAGGAAGGGGCGGGGCGAGTCACCGCACGCCTCCAACGAGGACAGGCCGGCCTCGTCGAGCCGTCGCCAGATCTCGGGCACGTCCTCGATCCGGATCCAGTGGTACTGGATGTTCTCCCGATCGGTGATGTCGGCAGTGTCGCGTGCGAAGTCGACGCCGATCCGGCCCAGCACCCGGACCGTCTCGTGGCCGAGCAGGGCTCCGTCGGAGCGGACGCGGAGCATGAAGTACTCGTCGTCCAGCTCCTCCTCCTCGAGCATGGCGGTCTTGCCGCCGTCGAGGCCGGGCGCCCGCTGGGTGTACAGCCCCATCCAGCGGAACCGCCCACGCAGGTCGGCCGGGTCGATCGAGCCGAAGCCGCGTCGGGAGTAGATGTTCATGATCCGGTCCCGCACGTGCAGCGGGTCGTCGTCCTTCTTGGACTGCTCGTTCTTGTTCAGTGGCTCGGTGTATCCCAGGGCCCACTGGCCCTCGCCCCGCCGGGGGCGCGGGATCTCGGTCCGGGTCGCCGGAGATGAGATGAAGCGGAGATCAGGCATGAGGTGGTCGGTCCTTGGCTGGTCCTGAGCCGAGCACTCGCGCGCTCCGTCGGGCGCGGTGTCGTCGGCTGGGCGGCTGGATGGTCAGCTGGGTCAGCGGGGCCAACAGATCATGCTGCGCGTACGACCGAGGTCCACGTGGCGACGTACCACGAGGTGCATCTCATACGCGACGGCGATCATGCGAGCAGTCTCAGGGAGTGGACCCCCCTTCCACAAACAGACATCTCGGAACGTGAGACATCTGCCCGAAATATGAGACATGGCGATCGGGCACATTCCGACCCGCGGCGAACCGGCGGTGGAGCGGCGCGGGTGGCTAGATTGATCCGCATGAGCTCCGCCACAGGGAACGCCGCCGACAGCACTGCCGAGACCCTCGTCAAGACCGCCTCGACCGCGTACGACGCGGCCCTCGAGGTGATCTCCGCGGTCGAGCCGCGGATCGCGGACGCGACCCGACAAGAGCTGGCCGACCAGCGCTCCTCGCTGAAGCTGATCGCAAGCGAGAACTACGCCTCGCCGGCGGTGCTGCTGACGATGGGCACCTGGCTCTCCGACAAGTACGCCGAGGGCACCGTCGGGCACCGCTTCTACGCCGGCTGCCAGAACGTCGACACCGTGGAAGCGGTCGCCGCCGAGCACGCCCGTGAGCTGTTCGGCGCGCCGTATGCGTATGTGCAGCCGCACTCCGGCATCGACGCCAACCTGGTGGGCTACTGGTCGATCCTGGCCCACCGGATCGAGACACCGGGGCTGGAGCGGCTCGGTGCGAAGAATGTCAACGAGCTCAGCGAGGTCGACTGGGAGGCGCTGCGTCACGAGTTCGGCGACCAGCGTCTGCTCGGCATGTCCCTCGACGCCGGCGGTCACCTCACGCACGGCTTCCGGCCGAACATCAGCGGCAAGATGTTCCACCAGCAGCAGTACGGCACCGACCCTGAGACCGGACTTCTCGACTACGACGTGGTGCGGGCCAAGGTCAGGGAGTTCCAGCCGCTCGTGCTGGTGGCCGGCTACTCGGCGTACCCGCGGCGGATCAACTTCGCCAAGATGCGCGAGATCGCCGACGAGGTCGGGGCCACCCTGATGGTCGACATGGCGCACTTCGCCGGGCTGGTGGCGGGGAAGGTGTTCACCGGCGACGAGGACCCGGTGCCGCACGCGCACATCACGACCACGACGACCCACAAGAGCCTGCGCGGTCCGCGCGGCGGCATGGTGCTGGCGCAGGAGGAGTTCGCGGCCGACGTCGACCGCGGCTGTCCGATAGTGCTCGGTGGTCCGCTGTCGCACGTGATGGCTGCCAAGGCGGTGGCGCTCGCCGAGGCGCGGCAGCCGTCGTTCCGCACCTACGCGCAGGCGATCGCGGACAACGCGAAGTCTCTGGCCGAGGGGTTCCTGAGGCGGGGTGCGACTCTGGTCACGAGCGGCACCGACAACCACATCGTGCTGCTCGACGTGTCGTCTTTCGGGCTCACCGGACGGCAGGCCGAGTCGGCGCTGCTCGACGCGGGTGTGGTCACCAACCGCAACTCCGTCCCGGCCGACCCGAACGGCGCCTGGTACACCTCCGGCATCCGGCTGGGTACGCCGGCACTCACCACCCGTGGCTTCGGTGCGGACGAGTTCGACAAGGTGGCCGAGCTGATGGTCGAGGTGCTCTCGAACACCCAGCCCGGGACGACCAAGTCCGGGACCCCGTCGAAGGCGTCGTACGTGCTCGCCGACGGTGTCGCCGACCGGATCCACGCCGCCAGCGGCGAGATGCTCGACGCCCACCCGCTCTATCCGGGGCTCGACCTCGCCTGACTCAACGGGTCGGTGTCGCCCGTTCGACGATCGCCGCCAGGTCGGTCGTGGACGACGTCAGAGCGCCGTAGGTGCCGTCGTACGACGTGCCCAGCCGCGAGCCGCAGAACGCGTCGGCCACCTCGGCCGGCGCGAACCGCACGAGCAGAGCCCCTTGCAGGCACGCGGCCATGCGTCCCGCCAGCCGCCGCGCGCCGACCTCGAGCGAGCCGGTATCACCGAGCAGGGCCAACGTCTCGTCGAGCGCCCGGTCGAGCCGGGCGTCGCCGCCACGGGCGTGCCCGACTTCGGTGATCCAGGCGTCCAGCACCTCGGGCTCCCGGGAGAGCGCCCGGAGCACGTCGAGCGCGTTGACGTTGCCGGAGCCCTCCCAGACCGAGTTCAGGGGTGCCTCGCGGTAGCGCAGCGGCAGGCCGGACTCCTCGACGTACCCGTTGCCGCCCAGGCACTCCAGCGCCTCCGCCACGAAGCCCGGCGTGCGCTTGCAGACCCAGAACTTCGCCAGTGGCAGGGCGATCCGGCGCAGGGCGGCCTCCTGCGGGTCGCCGACGGCGTCGACGGCCGTGGCCAGCCGGATCGCGAGCGCGGTGGCCGCCTCGGCCTCGACCTGCAGGTCCGCGATGACGTTCTGCATCAGCGGCTTGTCCGCGAGCAGCCCCCCGAAGGCGGACCGGTGGGCGACGTGCCAGGAGGCCTCGTTGAGCGTCTGCCGCATCAGTGCGGTCGAGCCGAGGACGCAGTCGAGCCGGGTCGCGGCGACCATCTCGATGATCGTGCGCACACCGCGGCCCTCGTCGCCGAGCCGCACCGCGACGGTGCCGTCCAGCTCCAGCTCGGCAGAGGCGTTGGCGCGGTTTCCGAGCTTGTCCTTGAGCCGGGCGATGTCGAGCGGGTTGCGGGAGCCGTCCGGCAGCACCCGGGGCACCAGGAAGCAGGTGAGCCCGTCGGGCGCCTGGGCAAGCACCAGGAACACGTCGTTCATCGGCGCGGAGGTGAACCACTTGTGGCCGTGCAGCGTGTAGCTCCCGTCCGGCGCCGACACCGCCCGGGTGACATTGGCCCGGACGTCGGATCCGCCCTGCTTCTCGGTCATCCCCATCCCGGCGAGGGCGCCGCGCTTCTCCGCGACCGGGCGGATTCCGGGGTCGTACGACGTGGCCGCCAGCGCCGGCACCCACTCCTTGGCCAGCGCCTCATCCACCCGTAGCGCCGGCACCGCGGCGTAGGTCATGGAGATCGGGCACCCGTGTGCCGGGTCGGTGTGGGACCACGCCATGAAGCCGGCGGCTCGCCGTACATGCGCGGTGGTCGAGCCGGCCGTCTGCTGCTCCCAGGGCGCGGCCTGGAGCCCGTACCCGACGGCGTGCTCCATGAGCCAGTGCCAGGACGGGTGGAACACGACCTCGTCGATCCGGTTCCCGTAGCGGTCGTACGTCGTGAGCTCCGGCTCGTGCCGGTTGGCCAGCAGCCCGTGCTCACGGGCCTCGGCGCTGCCGGCCATCGCGCCGAGCGCCACCAGGTCGTCCACGACCCCGGGTCCGGCGTACCTGGTCACGGCCTCGACGAGCGCGGCGTCGGAGGTCACGACGTTGTGCCCGATGAGGGGCGGAGCCTGGTTCGAGGATGCCCGGTTGCGGCTGTTCATGTGGTTACCGTAGAGGCCATGGCCGGGTCCGACACGCCGCGGTCCGCGGACGGCGCGGAGTCGCACGGCGTGACCTGGCCGGCGTGGGTGCATCGCGCCCGCGACTCGTCCTGGCGGATCATCGTCTCCACCGTCGCGTCGTCGATGCGCTACCGCGTGACCGGGCTCGCGGCGGAGGCGGCCTTCTTCACGGTGCTGTCGGTGCCACCGTTGATCTTCGCGCTGGCCGGTGCCATCGGCTATGTCACGCAGTCGTTCAGCCCGGACCAGGTCCAGCACGTGCGCACCGCCATCCTCGACCTGTCGTCACGATTCCTCACCGACTCGGCCGTCGACCGAGTCATCCAGCCGACCATCGACGACGTGCTCCGGGGAGGTCGCTACGACGTGATCTCGCTCGGGTTCGTGCTGGCGCTCTGGTCGGGCTCGCGTGCGATGCACGTGTTCGTCGACACCATCACGATCATGCACGGGCTCAGCGGTCACCGCGGGATCATCAAGACCCGCGCCCTGTCGTTCAGCCTCTACCTGCTGGCGATCATCACCGGCGTCGTCGCCCTCCCGCTGGTCGTCGCCGGGCCGCGACTGGTCCGGCAGGCGCTGCCCCACCGCCTCCACTTCCTCGTCGGCTTCTACTGGCCGGTGGTCGTCGTGGTCTGCATCTGCTTCCTGACCACGCTCTACCACGTGTCGATCCCGGTCCGCACCAAGTGGCGGATCAATCTCCCGGGCGCGACGTTCGCACTCGCCGTCTGGCTGCTCGGCAGCTTCCTCCTCCGCGAGTTCCTGACCGTGACCGCGGCGGACTCGAGGTCGATCTACGGTCCCCTCGCGGCGCCGATCGCCGTCCTGCTGTGGCTGTACATCCTCTCGATCGCAGTCCTGGTCGGGGCTTCGCTCAACGCGGCGTTCGACACCGTCTTCCCCCAGCAGCAGACCACCCGGGCGCGCCGCGAGCTCATGCAGCGCCTTCGGCAACGCCGCTCTCAGGACAACGGACCGGGGGAGTCCGTGCAGTAGGTTCACGTCGTGCCGATCGGACCCGAGCAGGAGTCGAGCCACGGGTTCGTCGTCCTCCCCGAGGTGGACCGCTCACCATGGTGGTCGCTGACGAGGCGCCTGCTCCTCGCGCTCGGGATCATCGCCGTGACCGTCCTGATCGTCTGGGTGGACAAGGGCGGCTACCGCGACAACAACGACCCGCCGACGTACGCCGTCAACCCAGTCGACGCGGTCTACTACTCCACGGTCACGCTGAGCACGACCGGGTACGGCGACATCACCCCGGTCTCACCCAGTGCTCGTCTGGTCAACGCGTTCGTGATCACGCCTCTGCGCATCGCCTTCCTGGTGTTGCTGATCGGCACCACGCTGGAGGTCCTCGCCACACAGGGGCGGCGGATGTTCCGCATCTCACGTTGGAGGAGATACATGAACGACCACGTCGTGATCGTCGGCTACGGCACCAAGGGCCGCAGCGCCGTCGAGACCCTGGTCAACAACGGCATCGCCCGCGAGTCGATCGTCGTGGTCGACAAGGGAGGAGCGGCGGTGTCGGACGCCCACGCCGACGGGCTCGCCGTCGTCACCGGCGACGCCACGCGGAGTGGCGTGCTCCAGCGTGCGGGCGTCGCGGAGGCCCACCAGGTGATCATCACCACCGATCGCGACGACTCCAACGTGCTCGCGACCCTGACCGTTCGGCAGCTCAATGCGAGTGCCTGGATCGTCGCCGCCGCCCGCGAGCACGAGAACGCCCCCCTGATGAAGCAGTCCGGCGCCAACTCGGTGATCACGTCGTCGGACGCGGTCGGCCGTCTGCTCGGGCTGTCGACCCTGTCGCCGACCCTCGGCGCGGTGATGGAGGACCTGCTCACCTACGGCCAGGGTCTCGAGGTCGCCGAGCGGAACCTGCTGGTCTCCGAGGTCGGTCAGCAGCCGCAGGCCCTTCCCGACCAGGTGATCGCGGTCGTGCGCGACGAGAACGTCTACCGATACTTCGACCCCACGGTGACCCAGCTGGCCCGCGGCGACCGGCTGATCGTCGTACGGCCGGCGAAGGAACTGCCGTGGGCACCGCGACCGGGTACCCACGGCGAGGACACCGACGTCGACGAGTGACCGGCCGGGTCGGGAGCGGCGCGGCCGAAGGGCTCGATCGACGCGAGGGCTCGTCACATGTCGCGGTAGCGAACGGCCGCCGCCAGCTTCTCCCGCATCGTCTCGGCTGTGATCTGGATGCCGCTGTCGGGAGGCGGAGGCCAGGTGCCGGTGGTGTCGCCGTTGTACAACCCGGCGTACGCCGGGGTGTCGCGCTGGTAGCGCCAGCCCTCCGCGAGCGGCCCGGCGTCGTACGCGTCGTACCCGATGCTGTCGAGGAACGTCGTGACCGCGGCCTTGGCGTACGCGTCGTCACCGGCGATCGCGAGCACGGAGCGGTCGGGGCTGCCGGCCGGACGCGCCAGGTTGAGCAGGTGCACGTACTGGATGTTGTTGAACACCTTGACCACCCGGCTCTCGGAGAGATGCTCCTGGACGAGCTCACTGGTCGTGGTCGACTCGTCGTCGAGCGCGGCGATCTGGCCGTCGCGCTGCGGGTAGTAGTTGCAGGTGTCCATGACGACCTTCCCGCGCAAGGGCTCGACCGGGACCTGGTCCACGGCTCGGAGCGGGACCGAGACGACGACCAGGTCGCCCGCCGCGGCGGCCTCCTCGGCCGTGGCGGCCCTCGCGTGTGGACCGAGGTCGTCGACGAGTTCCTTGAGGGTCTCCGGGCCGCGGCTGTTGCTGAGGACGACGTCGTGCCCCGCGTTCACGGCGAGACGCGCCACCGTGCCGCCGATGTTTCCGCTTCCGATCAGTCCGATGGTGGTCATGGCCGCCGTAACGGTGACCCTCTCCTGGTCATTCCGCCGCTGGCCGATCTGGTCCGGACATGCGAACGCGCCTCGCTCGGCCCGAGTGACGAGGCGCGTTCCCCGGCACGGGGGAGCCGGGACGGACGTAGCGACCCGTCGGAGACGACGAGCGCCACGGCCGCCCGTGCAGTATGCCGGTCGGCGCTCCCGCTGTCCTCACCCGTCGGGGTAGATGTCCCGCCCCCAGCGATGTGCCCCGCGGCCCGGGGACGGGGGTTCCCGAGCCGCGGAGCGACGCCCGAGCATGGATGAGGGCGCCACCTGCAAGACGGGGTCCGACTCGTTCCGTGACGCGATAGTCGGGCCAGCGATGCGTCGGCGATCGCCCGCTCCACCTCCGCGGACTATCGGCGGCAGAAGGCGAGGACGGTCAGCTGTGGGTGCGTGCCGTTGAACACGTGCTCGAGGGCGGCGCCCACGGCTTGGTCGGACGTCTCGTGCCGGGGCGCGCTTCTGCCGTACTGAACCACGACGCCCCCGGGGAGCTTGCCGTTCATGTCTGCGGGCGCGACCTCGGTCCAACAGTCGTAGCGCCGTTCGAGGCTCTCCGCGTACGACGGCGTCGGCGATGCCGTCGTCTTCTGGTCAGAGGTGCCGCTCACGGCCGCGGTGCCGAGCAGAGCCCCGAAGAGGCCGCCCATGAGCACGCCCCCCAAGACGCCCAGCAGGACCTTGGAATGTGTTCCCCCGTTCACGGTTGCACCGTGCCCGGCAGGTCGGACAGAAAACGTCTGCGTGGTGGAATCCGTCCAGTCCGCGAACCTGCGCAGGATGGGCCCTGCCGACACTGGTACAGACTTCACTCGTCCATCCGGAGGGCCGAGGACACCCGAACAGGAACGGTGGTCGACCAAAAATGCTACGTCACCGCGGGCGCATTCACCCGTGGTCGCGCAGTGATCGGACCGATGGTCCGAAGCCGCTACCGGGGGCACGACAACGATGAGCCCAACCGTGTTCTCGCAGGTCAAGGGCTGTTCAGTGCTGGTGGGCGATACTGGGTTTGAACCAGTGACCTCTTCCGTGTCAACCGATTCCGGCCCGTGGTGAGAACGTCTGAAGGACTGTTTCCACGCTGGAATCCGGGGTTGCCGTGTCGTCCTGCGTCGGTACGTGCGGCGGGAGTTAGTCACCCAGTTGGTCACCCACCCGGTCTGTGACCGCATGAGAGCCACCGACGCGATAGCCAGCGCCCGTGCTCGGCGCCGGTCGGTGTCAATGGGGGCCACCGGCCATCCGGAGGACGCGGAGCGCCATTGATGCCGGCCGGTGGCGTGCAAACGATGAGGTTTCGGGTCGGCGGCTCGATGGTGAGCGCGCCGCGGGTCTGTAGCGGCTGCAGGTCGCCGGCCTGGTGGAGGGCGTCTTGGTCTTCGGACTGGGCGCTCTCTTTGTTGTTGGCTCGGC
>JAFMQY010000237.1 GCA_017354415.1 Nocardioides sp. | reverse complement strand
CGAGTGATCAAGACCATCGCCCACGACGCCTACGGCTTCCGTAACCCCCACAACCAGCGCCTGCGCACCCGCTGCGCCACCACCCGAAAAGCCTGTGGACACCTCAACCCCGCCTAAATTCGAAGAGCCGATTTCCTCGCTCGCCGTTGGAATACAGATGTTGGTCCCGAAAATGGGCAATCTCATGCCGAGCGGACCTCAGGTGCCTCGGGTAGGTAGCCACTGGCCACCAGTGCAGCGCGGAGCTTCTTCCGGGCGTCGAAGAGCACCTTGTACAGCGCGTTGTGGGTCGAGCCCAGCTCGTCAGCCAGAACATCCATCGGCATGCCGTTGAGGACCGTCGCGACGAACACAATGCGCTGACGCTCTGACAGATTCTCTTCGACCGCGGACGACACCGCCGCTGCGAACTCCCGGACTTGCGCCTCGTCGTCGGGGCCCAAGTCGAACCTCGAGGCGATCCTGGACCAGTCCTCTTGTTCGTAGGGGACCTCGTGGCGACGCCAGAAGTGACGGTTCATCTTGGTCGCCACGTTGAAGATCACGAATTTGCTCGCCCACGTGGTGAACCTTGCCTCACCCCGGAACCTGTCCAGACGCTCGCTGATGGCCATCAAAGCGTCAGCGGCGGCCTGGTGAGCAATGTCGTCGAGTTCTGGGCCGTCCAGCTCCAGGAGCGGCGCGCGCCGACGTGCCTCAGACTTCGCGATGCGAAGCAGCACCGGATGCAGCTCCCTGCACGCCGTCTCTCTGACAGGGCCGGCAGCAGCGAGATCACGCACCCACCGGCGGTTCTCTCGGTCAATCTCTGGGTCGTCCACTGCCTCCTCTTTCGCCAGAGCATCACAAGCCGTCGACGCGCTGGTCAGGTCACTCCCGACGCTGCGCCTCAGCCACAATACTGGACGTTGCAGTCCATCCAAGGCCAGATCGTCGGGCAAACGAAGCAGCGTTTGGACTCTAGGGTCCGTTCGTTAACCCTAAGCGGCATGATTACGCACTCTGGTCGCGGAGCCGACTGAGACTCGGGCAGCTGGGTCACCTGGCGCACGGCCTACAAACCCGCCCTCGTGGGCGACCTGCTTGTGCTACGGCGGGCTGGGCCGAGAAGAAGTCTCGCCTGTGAGCGCCGTGAGCAGACCCTCCAAGTCTTGGGCACACGGACCGCATGCCAACAAATGTGCGTGTAGGCCCGGGAACCGCTCGCTCGGGTCGTTGCCCGCAGCAAGCAACTCCGCGTAGACGTCCATCGTCTCCATGGTTGCGTCACAGCCAGCGTCGCGCGGATCGGTCCGCAGAAAGGCGTCAAGCCGAGCCCAATGATCACTCGGCTGACCACCTGCTTCGTTCTGCGCGTTGTTAACCACGTCTCCTCCTTGGTTGATCCGCGCCTTCAACGCCTAGCTGGAGCGTCCGACGGCGAGAAGGGCTCCCCACCGTCGCCCGGCGGCGAAGGATCGGTTCCAGGACCTGCACCCTCACCGATGTCGATTGCAGCGATCGCTGGGTGATGCAGATCAAAGGCGAATGACCCTGAACATCCTGGACAAGATCTCGCAGGCAGGTATGTGGCATCTGCTGGTCAGTGATCGGCGTGCATTGTCAGTTCTCGATCCTGACCTTGCCTGCATCGAAGGCGACGTATCCGCTGAAGTCCCGACCGACACGGGTCGCCGCCGACTCCTTGATGTTCGGGTAAGACCAAGCCCGGTCCCTGAGCACCGTCTCGCCGACCACGACGTCGTGATACTGCGCCCTCCCCTTCCAGGGGCAAATGTAGGGGGTTGGGCTGTTGCGGAGCGCGCCCACCGCAACTGAGTCCGGCGGGAAGTACGCATTTCCCTCAATACTGACTACCGCCTCGCTGGCCGCCTCGGCCACGATGGTCTCCCCAACCACTGTCTTCATCAGTTTCTCCTCATCGATCCTTTGCTTAGACCACATCTGTCCTCGTGGCCGGGCGCGTTAGCACAGACGATGCCAATCCCTCTACGCGATCGCCCTCCAAATCGCGAACTCCCGGTTGAGGCGGCTGCTTCAGCCGGGCGCTCCAGTTGGGGCAATCAGAGCCAACTTTCGCGCTTAGCTAGAGGTTGGTATCGGGTGCGACTCCGCTTCTTACCCGTGCCTTGACCTCGATTCTTCTGGGGTCTTGATCGTTTGACGTGGCGTCCGGTTGATGCCCGTTCGTCCCTCAGATGGGGTGAGGGGCCTTCGTTACGTTCCTCTTGAGCGGATCCTGGACTCCCTCATCACGGTGACGATCCTCTTGGGCACGCGGCTGATCGACGTATCCGTGACGGCATCGTCGACCCACCCAGGCATCAGAGTGTCGCACCGCGATCCGGCTGCTGTACGGATCCGAGCGAGCCTGACCACCCGCTGAGCCTTCAAGCCACCAGACGGGCCACCGAGAGGGCAGTCAGAGCGGCGGCGACGAGTGGCCTCGAGCGCAGCGCACCGGCGGCGCACTCCGCGTCACAGATCTTTCCGGTCAGCTGGGTAAGACGCCGACGTCCGGCGTCACTAAATGGGGGAGCTGAAGTGCCGTGTAGGCGAGCGACTGATACAGAGAGGCGTCCAAATGAAGGCGATTGTGGTGACAGATGAAGCCGCGGGAACAGCTGGGATGACGCTGGCGGAGCGGCCAGAGCCGGAGGCGACGGGGAACGATGTGCTCGTTGAGGTTCATGCGTCGGGCTTCACCCCCGGCGAGCTGACGTGGCCCGGAACCTGGACCGATCGCCTCGGCCGCGACCGCACACCGTCGATCCCTGGCCACGAGGTGGCTGGTGTGGTCACCGCGCTCGGCTATGGCACGAGGGGGCTGTCGGTGGGACAGCGGGTGTTCGGCCTCGCGGACTGGGCTCGCGACGGCACCCTGGCCGAGTACGTGGCCATCGAGGCGCGTAACGTCGCGCCGCTGCCGGGCGACGTCGACTTCACGGTTGGGGCGAGCCTGCCGATCTCGGGTCTGACCGCGTGGCAGGGATTGTTCGTGCACGGCCACTTCGAGGTGGGGCAGAGCGTCCTCGTGCATGGTGCGGCCGGTGGAGTCGGCTCGATGGTGACTCAACTCGCCAAAGAGGCCGGCGCCTACGTCATCGGCACCGGACGTGCCGCCGACCGGCAGACCGCACTCGACCTCGGCGCACAGGAGTTCGTCGACCTCGACAACGACACCCTGGAAGACGTCGGCGGGGTCGATCTGGTCTTCGACGTGATCGGCGCCGACATTGGGAAGCGATCTGCGGGTCTGGTTCGAGCCGGAGGAATGCTGGTGACCATCGCCGGCCCGCCCGAGGCGCAGCCGGCCGAGGGCCTGGCGATTGACTTCGTCGTCGAGGCCGATCGCGCCCAGTTGGGTGAGATCGTCCAGCGAGTCCGAGATGGGCGGCTGCGGACGAACATCGGCACCGTCGCAGCGCTCGACGACGCCGTCGCCGCCTTCAACCCGACCAAGCGGATCAAGGGAAAGACCATCATCCGCGTTCGTCAATAAGGATCCGGAGGCCACATCCGTTCGTCTTAAGCCCCTCTATTGGCTCCCCCCGGCGCCGGCGCGTACCCCGAGCACGAACCCGCGAGAGACCAGGACGACGAGCAGCTCACCGCGTTCGAGCACGACCTGACGTAGCCGTCCGGCGTCCAGACGTGGTTCGAGTCCTCCAGCGGGTCCGGGATGCGCGGCACACGAACATCGCCACCGTCGCGGCCCTCGACGATGCCGTCGCCGCGTTCAACCCGACCGGGCCGGTCGAGGGCACGGCCATCATCAGCGTTCGCCGATAAGGACGCGAAGACAACACAGACCCCGTCACGTCGTACGGGGTCTGCCAGGACAGTTAGAGAGAGAACAGATGAAAGCGATCGTGGTGACGGACCGGGCCGCGGGGACGGCCGGGATGAAGCTCGTGGAGCGGCCCGAGCCAGACGCGGCAAAGCTCGCCAGCCTTGAGGGTGCGAACTATGGCGATGTCGTCGTCGCGGTTCATGCGTCGGGATTCACCGGGAATGAGCTGGAGTGGCCTTCGACCTGGATCGATCGCCTGGGCCGCGACCGAACACCGTCGATCCCCGGACACGAGGTAGCCGGAGTGGTCACCGCCCTCAGCTACGGCGCCGCCGGCTTGTCAGTGGGACAGCGGGTGTTCGGCCTCACGGATTGGACTCGCGACGGCACCCTCGCGGAGTACACGGTCGTCGAGGCTCGCAACCTCGCGCCGCTGCCGGGCGATGTTGACTTCGCGGTGGGCGCGGGCGTCGCAATGACGGGCCTGACCGCGTGGCAAGGGCTGTTCGAGCACGGCCACCTGCAGGCGGGGCAGAGCGTCCTCGTGCACGGTGCGGCAGGCGCAGTCGGTTCGATGGCAACGCAGCTCGCACGTGAGGCCGGCGCCTACGTCATCGGCACGGGGCGCGCGGCCGGCCGTCAGACGGCGCTCGACTTCGGCGCGCAGGAGTTCGTCGACCTCGACAACGACGCTCTGGAAGAAGTCGGCGGGGTCGATCTGGTTTTCGATGTCATTGGCGGCGACATTCAGAAGCGTTCCGCGCGTCTGGTTCGGGCCGGCGGAACGCTGGTGACCGTCACCGGCCCGGCGGAGGCGCGGCCCGCCGACGGCGTGGCGATCGACTTCGTTGTGGTGTCCGACCGCGCCCAACTGAGTGAGATCGCCCAGCGGGTGCGGGACGGACGAGTGCGAACGAACATCGGCGCCGTCGCGGCCCTCGACGACGCCGTCGCTGCCTTCAACCCGACCGAGCGGGTCAAGGGCAAGACGATCATCCACGTTCGCCCCTAAAGGATTCGGAACATCTAAGAACAAGAACGAGCGGCCACGGCCGGCGAACGAACAATCAAGGAAGGAATACGTCGCCGGCGGCGACCGACTCGTGTTGCCGGCCACCTCAGTGTTCCCCGAGTTCCGCAAACAGGGACATCGCCACCGAGCTGATCAGACGCGTCCTCGACGACGTGCGCGCGCAGGGCAAGACGGTCACATGTGCCCCATCGTGCGCACCTTCATCGAGCACAACCCCGAGTACGCCGACCTCATCGACCCTAAGCGCCCGGCAGTAACCAAAGGCCACCGATGACCTTGGTACTCCGCACCTGCTGGTGGTCGGCGCGCAGGCGTCGAGGACGAGCGAAATCGTGACGTTGTAAGTAAGACTGCGCGACGAACCGACACAAA
>JAFMQY010000109.1 GCA_017354415.1 Nocardioides sp. | reverse complement strand
CCGCGCCAACACGACCGGGTGGCGGCGCAGCGCGCGGTAGGCGCGGAAGTCCGGCGGGCACTGGTCGAGCAGCCAGTTGCACGCCGTGCGCTCCCAGTCGGGCGCGTCGGGCGGGCGGACCTCGCGTGGCCACCCGGGTGGGGCGACGAGCATGCCTCCATCATCGATCGAACAGGTGTTCGAGTCAACCCAGGTCGGCGAACCGCTCCTCGAGCTCCGCCAGCCGGGGATCGCGAAGCCCTGCGGCGTCGCGCTCCCACCAGATCGCCGGGTAGATCAGCTGACCCGTCATCCACTCCTCATAACCCTCGAAGACCACGCACTGGAAGGCCGCCCGCGGCGTCCGCTCGAGCGCAGCCGGCAGGAAACCCCGTCGGTCGGCGCGCTCGAAGCCTCGTGCGCCGTAGTAGTGGGGACTGCCCTCGAGGAACAGCACCGGGACACCGCTCTCCCGCGCGGTCTCGACGGCCGCCGCGAGCAACGCCGTCCCTATCCCCTCGTTCTGACGTTCCGGGAGCACACTCAGCGGCGACAGCACCCAGACCTCCACCAGTTCCCGGCGCGCGTCTACCCAGCCCCGGCTGAGACCCACGTGGCCCCACACGTGCCCGCCCTGCTCGACCACGAGCCCGGCGCGCTTGTGCCGACCCAGTCCGTCCCAGATCGCGGCGACCTCGTCTCCGTGGTCTCCGAAGGCGGCCGCGATCACCCGCAGCACCGTCTCGCGGTCGGCCGGTTGCTCGGGACGCACGTCCAAGGTCATGCGGGGTCCCCGCGGTGTTGTCCGTCGGAGGAGGGAACCGGCCGAGATGAAGAACGTCGTGGCGTGCTCATGCCCGCCAACCTGTCACGGCGCCGTAGCGTGCCGCACATGGATATCGCCTCGCTTGCGTTTCGCACGGACCTGGCGATGCTGGAGCATTCCGGCAGCACAGTCGAGGACCGAGGCACCTACCTGGTGGTGCGGACGCCGCACAACCCGACGTTCTGGTGGGGCAACTTCCTCCTCCTGCCTCGACCCCCACGAGACGACGCGGAGGCGCGGGAGTGGGTCGCGACGTTCGAGCGGGAGCTCCCCGACGCGCGCCACCGCACGTTGGGGGTCGACGGCACGGCGGGGACGGTCGCCGACCTCGCGCCCTTCGCCGAGCTCGGCTTCGAGACCGAGTGGTCGTCGGTGATGACCGCGACCGACGTGCACGAACCGCCCCAGCCCAACACCGACGCGAGGTACCGACCCCTGTCCTCCGACGTCGACTGGCAGCAACAGCTCGAGCTGAGCATGGCGGGCGAGGAGGACACCGCGGCGTACACCTCGGAGTTCTGCACGGCCCGCACCGCCTCCGAACGACGGCTCGTGGAGGCCGAGTACGGCGAGTGGTGGGGCGCCTTCGACGGCGACCGGCTGCTGGCCTCGATGGGCCTGTTCACAGCATCGACGGGACTGGCCCGCTTCCAGGGCGTGAAGACACATCCGGACGCGCGCGGGCGCGGGCTGGCCGGGACGCTGGTGCACCGGGTCAGCCGGTTCGGGTTCGAGGAGCTCGGCGCCCGCACGCTCGTCATGGTCGCCGACCCGGACTACCTCGCGATCCGGATCTACCGGAGCGTCGGATTCGCCGACACCGAGACCCAGCTCCAGGCCACGCTCAGGCCGACATGATCCACCGTGAGCACGTCAGGGGTTGCTGGGCGAGGCCATCACGTGCGCGCCGCCCTGGCAGGTGGCGAAGGCCGCCTCCGGAGCGGTGTGCCCGTCGCCGTACTCCTGGAGGAAGACCGGCAGCCGGGAGTCGTTGGCGCCGTTGAGGTCGAGCTGGGCGTTCCAGACGGTGACCACGACCGGCGACGGCAGACCCGGGTACGGCGACAGGATGGTCTTCTTGCTCTTCACCGTGCCGAGCGCGGTCTCCAGGCTCTGGACGTCGGACGTCGACAGGCCGGGCCGGTAGGTGATCCACACCGTGCCGTGCTCGAGGTCGTGGACGCCGTTCTCGTTCCGGATCGGGGCGGTGTAGACGCCGCAGTCGTCCCAGACCGGGTCGTGCGGTCCCCCGGCCGGGGGCGTCTGGGCGTACGTCACCGGGTCCGACGTGTGCTGGCCGCCGACGTAGTGGAAGGTCTGCACGTCCTGGAGGGCCGGGTTGTCGGTGTGTGGGTCTCCGCCGGTGGACGGTTTCCGCGCCTCGTACACCTGCCACACCAGTGCGCCGACGAGCGCGAGCAGCCCGACGAGGAGGAACACCCGGGTGATCACGGGGCTCCTGCAGGGTGGGGCGGTCATAGTGCTCGGCACGCCGGAAGGGTAACGGTCGGATGGTGACGATCAGGGCGAAACGAGCATATCCGCGAGCTCTCGGCGCCAGAGCGCCACCGCCGTCCGCAGTGCCCAACGTTCCTCTGTGCCCTCGTCGGCGACGGCGGCATCCGGTGGCGAGTCCGTCGCGACCTCCCGCCACCGGCGGGTCCGCCAGCGCGAGACGGACGAACTCCTCGAAGTCCTCACGCCCGACGGCCACGTCGGACCCACGTAGGTCGAGACCGATCACGAGCGACACGCAGACGGCGCCCCCGAGCATCCAGCCGTTCCCAGGTCACAGGTCGGCGGGTGGGAACGTCGCAGGCGTGTGCGTGGCCAGGTCCTCCAGCCGCTCGCGCAGGTCGCTGGCGAGGGTTCTCCTCGTCCGGGGCAACATCCTCACCCACTCCTACGCCGCGAGGAAGGGATTCTGAGGGGTCAGAGTACGGATCGGATCAGGAGCACGACCGCCGAGATGGTGCAGACGACGAGGACCCCGCGGCGGAAGGCGGCGCCGTCGACGTATCGACGGGAGATCCGGCCGACGACGTACCCCACCACGACGAGGGGGGCGAGCTCGAGCGCGAGCAGCGACGGCGTACGCGCGAGCGAGCCCGAGAGGGCGAGGCCGGCCAGGCTCAGCATCACGCCGACGAAGAAGAACACCGACAGGGTTGCCCGCACCACCTCGGGGCGTTCGCGCTGGTAGAGCAGTGCGATCGGGGACCGCCGATGGACGTGGCGGTCCCGGTCGCGCCGGCGACGAACCCGGCTACCGACAGGCTGACCGGGTTGAGCGGCACCGACATGGTGTGCACGGTCAGCCCGACGGCCACCAGCACCATCACCGCCAGCACCACGCCGATCTGCTCCTCGGTGAACGACGCCACCAGCCAGGCACCGACGACCGTGCCCGGAACCCGCGCCGGCACCGACCAGGCGGTGGCCCGCCAGTCGACGTGCGCGTGCTCGTCGGCGAGGTTGAGACCGGCGATCAGGAGCGCCAGCCAGAGGGTGAGCACCGGGACCAGGGAGGGCTCGACGAGGGCGACGATCGGTGCGGCGAGCAGGCCGAGCCCGAGACCCACGACTGCCTGCACGTAGGCACCGACCATCGCCGCCAGGCCGATCAGGACGACGACCTGCCAGGAGAGACCGGTCACCGCGGCTCGCGCATCGGCCCGCCCGGCCGGTCGTGCGACTCGGCGACGATCTCGGCGACGACCGACAGTGCGATCTCACCCGGGGCCTTGCCGCCGAGGTTGTGACCGGCCGGGACGTGCAGCTTGTCGAGGTGCGCCACGCCCTCGCCCTCGAGGTCGGTCAGCAGCCCTTCGGAACGGCGCCGGCTGGCCATCATCGCGACGTACGACGCCGGCGAGGCGAGCGCGTCGCGCAGGAGTTGCGGAGCGTCGGGTGCGTCGTGGTCGCAGATCACCACGGCGTCGCCCTCTCGTGGCTCGAGCGAGGCCAGCCCGGGGCCGCCGTCGTCGTCGGCGAGCACGACGACGTCGCGCCCGACCGCGGTGGCGATGGTCTGGAGCGCCTCCGAGATCGGGTTGGCGGTGAGCACGAGGATGCGGCCGTGCTCGGGCCGGTCGTCCGACCAGGGCTGCTCGCGCGGAGTGGTCATGGCCTCAACCTAGGGCACACCGAGGACACGCCAGGGGCACGACCGGGCTCAGCCTTCGAGGAACGACAGCCGCACCTCACGGTCGGCGTTGTCGACGTTCAGGTCGACCAGGCAGATGCTCTGCCAGGTGCCCAGCGCCAGCCTGCCTCCCACCACCGGGACGGTCGCGTATGGCGGCACCAGCGCCGGCATCACGTGCGAGCGTCCGTGGCCGCGCGAGCCGTGTCGGTGCCGCCACCGGTCGTCGGCCGGGAGAAGCTCGTCGAGGGCCGCCAGCAGGTCGTCGTCGGAGCCGGCACCGGTCTCGAGGATCGCGATCCCAGCGGTGGCGTGGGGCACGAACACGTGCAGCAGCCCCGAGCTCGCGCCGTACGACGTGACGAAGTCGCGGCACTCGGCCGTGAGGTCACGCACGACCGCACGGTCGCCGGTGTGGAGCCGGATGGTCTCACTGTGCATGGGATGACGGGGCATCGGAGGCCAGTCGCTGCTCGACCCGCTCCACCTTGGCCGACAACTGTCCGGTGTCGTGCCCGGCCCGAAGGTCTGCCTTCAGCACGAGCCCCACGCGGGGAGATGTCTCCGCAACGGTGAAGACGGCCTTCTTCACGACCGCCATCACCTCGTCCCACTCCCCCTCGATGTTGGTGAACATCGCGTTGGTCTCGTTGGGGAGCCCGGACTCGCGGATCACGCGGACCGCCTCCGCGACGGAGGCGCTGACGCCACCCGTCTCGCTGTCGTCACGGGGGCCGCCTGAAGGACTGATGCTGATCGCCACGAGCATGCGTCCACGCTAGCGGGGTCTCGACAGGCTCGACCGACACCTGGCTCGACCGACACAGGGCTCGACCGACGGCGAGCTCGACCGTCGGGAAGGCGCCCGACCCCGAGAGTCCCCTAGGGGTGACCCGGTGGCGGGCCAGGGATCGGATCAGCGCGCTCCCCGATGTGGGCACTGCCCCTCGAAAGGGAGAGTTCTCGCCATGATCATTGTCGACTCCCTGACCAAGAAGTACGGCGGCTTCACCGCCGTCGACCATGTGACCTTCCGGGCCGAGCCCGGCCGCGTGACCGGTTTCCTGGGCCCGAACGGCGCCGGGAAGTCGACGACCATGCGAATCGTGGTCGGCCTCACCCCCGCGTCCTCGGGCACCGCCACGGTGCTCGGGCGTCGGTACGCCGACCTCCCGAACCCCGGCCGTGAGATCGGGGTGCTCCTCGACGCGTCGGCCCAGCACGCAGGCCGCACCGGGCGCGAGATCCTGACCCTGGCCCAGCGGACGATGCGGGTGCCGAGGTCCCGCATCGACGAGATGCTCGACCTGGTCAGCCTCAGCGACGAGGAGGCCGGACGCCGGGTCCGCGACTACTCGCTCGGCATGCGCCAGCGTCTCGGCATCGCCACCGCACTCATCGGCGACCCCGAGGCTCTCGTCCTCGACGAGCCGGCCAACGGTCTGGACCCGGCCGGCATCCGCTGGATGCGCGACCTGCTCCGAGGCTTCGCCGACCGCGGCGGCACCGTATTCCTCTCGTCGCACCTGCTCCACGAGATCGAGGTCATCGCCGACGACCTCATTGTGATCGGCAGCGGCCGGATCGTCGCATCCGGGACGAAGGGCGAGCTGCTCGCCTCGGCCGGCACCTACGCCGCGGCCGCCGAGCTGGCCGCGCTGGCCAACGCGCTGACCACGGCGGGCCACACCGCGGAGATGTCCCTCTGCGGACTCCGCACCGACGCCGATGCCGGCCAGGTCGGACGCCTGGCATTGGCGGCCGGCGTACCCCTGACCGAGCTCCGGCCCGCCGACAGCGCGGGACTGGAGGAGATGTTCCTCGAGCTGACCAAGGACGACGCACGCGAAGGAGACGCAGCATGAGCTCGACAACGATGGACACGCACGCCACGGTCCGCGAAAGGCATGGACAGAAGGACGGCGGCTATGCCCCGATCCCGTTCCGCACCGTGCTCGGCGTGGAGCTGCGCAAGGCGTTCGACACGCGCTCCGGGTTCTGGCTGCTCGTGGCGGTCGCGGCGGCCGGCGTCATCGCCACCGGCGCCACCCTGGCCTTCGCCTCGGACAGCGACCTGACGTACAACAACTTCGCGGCGGCCATCGGCGTACCGATGACGATCCTGCTGCCGGTCGTGGCGATCCTCGCCGTCACCAGCGAGTGGAGCCAGCGCGCCGGCCTCACGACGTTCACGCTGGTGCCCCACCGGGGACGGGTGATCAGGGCCAAGCTCGTGGCCACGCTGCTGATCGGAGTGTCCTCGATGGCGCTGGCGCTCGCCGTCGGCGCCCTCGGGAACATCATCGGCACCGGGCTCAAGGGCGTCGACACGACCTGGGACCTGTCCTTCACGACCATCCTGTACATCGTCGGCGCGGACCTGATCGGGATGATGATCGGCTTCACGCTCGGCGTGCTGATGCGCAACTCGCCGGGCGCGATCGTCACCTACTTCAGCTACTGGTTCGTGCTCCCCACCCTGACGGGCCTCTTGGCAGCCAACCAGCACTGGTTCGAGAAGGCCCAGCCGTGGGTGGACTTCAGCTACAACCAGAACCGCATGTACGACGGCGGCTTCTCCAGCCAGGACTGGGCCCAGCTCGCCTTGACCGGGACCGTCTGGCTGCTCCTGCCGCTCGCCTTCGGCCTCTGGCGCGTGCTCCGCGCCGAGGTCAAGTAACCCCCGGGCGCGGCGGCGCAACGTCATACGTTCGGAGGTGTCCATGCCCCCGAACGTGTGACGTCTGCGTCCAGGTCCGTCATCTGCCTGCGGAGCCTGGCGAGCGCGTCGCGCGCCTGCGACTTGACCGTGCCGACCGAGATGCCCGGGGCCTCGGCCGTCTGTGCCTCGGTCGGGTCGTCGAAGGAGCGCAGCACGATCACCGCCCGTTGGCGCGGGGCCAAGGCCGCCAGCGCCTGCCCGAGCACCACGCGGTCATGCAGATCGACAGTCGAAGTCGCGGCCTCGGGCAGGCGCTCGGTCGCTGTCTCGCGCCACCGCCGCCGGCGCCAGCGGGACACGGACTCGTTCACCAGGATCCGGCGCACGTACGACTCGTGCTCGCGCACCTTGTCCCACCGCGGCACGGCCTTGATCAGCGCGCTCTGGACCAGGTCCTCGGCCTCCTGGTGGTTGCCGTGAGAAGGTACGCCGTCCGCAGCAGCGCGCCCGAGCGCGCCACCACGAACTCCTCGAAATCACCCTCAAGCCCGGCCACGAAGCCTCCTCGCGACCAGCACCGCGCCGGCGATGCCCGCGACGGCGATCAGCACCACGAGGGAGACCCACCGCGGGTTCCACGGGCTGGGCGGAGCGATCCCTGGCACGGTCCTCGCCGTTCGCAAGGCGTCAGCGGCGAGCGTGAAGGAGCAACAGGGCTTGCTGGTCAGCTGCCGGCGCACGCCGGTGCGGACGTCGACGACGTCGTACACGAGACCGGTGCGTGACTGCCGCATCGTGGCCACGTGAGTGCGATCCACCCACGCGAGCGCCTCGTCGTACGCCCGTCCGCCCGGAACCGACGTCAGGTGCACGTGATGGTGTGCCACCCGGCCGACCACCAGCGGCCCTGAGGTGGGTCGCTCCTGTGGTCGTTGCCCGCGATGGCCGCGACCGTCCCGAGGCCCTCGTCGTAGGCGACGCTCTTCACCGACCTGGAAAGGGTCAGGTCGGGTCGTTGCTGGTCGGTGCGCGCGTCGTAGCTGCGGAGCTGCCTGTTGCCGACCATACCGGCGTACCCGCCGACACTGGTCACCGGAATGTCGAGGACACTGCTGTGCGGCAGCACCACCGGGGTCGCTCGACCAAGAGTGAAGAGCCTCACCCTTGTCTCGCCGGCAAGCGAGCCCACGCGTCCCGACGTGAAGTGGTCTGCCGACATGGCGACAGTTCGGTCGTCGGTCCACGTCAATCTCCCTGGCGACAACCCGTGCGCCGTCGGGACCTCGTACCGCTCGACATCGCCCGTCCGGAGGTCGAGAACGGCCATCCCGGTGATCGCGCCCGCGCCGACCGAAGGGACGCCAGAGGTCGTCCCCGTGAGCCAATAGGCCAGATGCAGACAATCCGGCGAGAGGCTCACGTCCGTCGCGGTGTCCGACTGTCCCGTCAAGCCCTCCAGGAAGTGGTAGGTCTGTGACCCCGCGGAGACTCCCGCGAGCGCGTTCTTGCCCGACCCGAAAGG
The DNA here is from genome assembly GCA_017354415.1 of Nocardioides sp. GTDB lineage: Bacteria > Actinomycetota > Actinomycetes > Propionibacteriales > Nocardioidaceae > Nocardioides. The sequence continues at coordinate 4,529 of JAFMQY010000109.1, read as the reverse complement.
AAGTGGTTGCGGGTGGCGGTCATCACCGCCACCAGGCGCCCCGGCGCACTCGTGATCGGGGTCCGGGGGGTGGGGTTGAAGAGCCGGTCCGGGATCGCCATCGGACCCCTGGTGGTCGAAGGCGGGGCTACGGGCTCGGGCCGACGACTCTGCTCGTCACCCACCGCGAGCAACGCCGTGCCGGCGACCAGGCATCCGACGACCGCGGTCACGGCGGCCAGCCGACGACGGTGTCGTCGGCGACCGGTCCGCCAGAGGTCACCCGCATGCAGGGTCGTCGGGGCGTCCTCCGCCAGGTCGCGGAGCCGTTCAGGCAGCTGCGTGGTCACGTGGTTCTCCGGTGTGTGGATGTATCACACACCGAACACGCCGCGAAGCCCTCATTCGGAGGGGTGCCGCACCGAGATCTTCTCGAGGCGTCAGCCGCCGAGCAGGTTCCGCAGGACGAAGGGCATGATCCCGCCGTTGCGGTAGTAGTGCGCCTCGCCGGGGGTGTCGATCCGGACCGTCGCCTCGAACTCGTCCGAGCGGCCGTCCTTCTCGATCTTCACCGTGACCGTCCGCGGCGTGGTGCCGTCGTTCAGCTCGGTGATGCCGGAGATCGAGATCGTCTCCTCCCCGGTCAGCCCCATGTCGTCGGCGGACTTGCCGCCCGGGAACTGCAGCGGCAGCACGCCCATCCCGATCAGGTTCGACCGGTGGATCCGCTCGTAGGACTCCGCGATCACGGCCTTCACGCCGAGCAGGGCCGTGCCCTTCGCCGCCCAGTCGCGCGAGGAGCCGGAGCCGTACTCCTTGCCCGCCAGTACGACGAGCGGGATGCCCGCCGCCTGGTAGCTCTGGCTCGCGTCGTACACCGTCGTGACCTCGCCGTCGTTGGTGAAGTCGCGGGTGAAGCCGCCCTCGGTGCCCGGCGCGAGCTGGTTGCGCAGCCGGATGTTGGCGAAGGTGCCGCGGATCATCACCTCGTGGTTGCCGCGGCGTGAGCCGTAGGAGTTGAAGTCGCGCTGCTCCACGCCGTGCTCGGCGAGGTACTTGCCGGCAGGGCTGTCCTTCTTGATCGCGCCGGCCGGGCTGATGTGGTCGGTGGTGACCGAGTCGCCGAGCTTCAGCAGCACCCGCGCGCCCTCGATGTCGGTCACCGGCTCGGGCTCGTGGGGCATGCCGTCGAAGTACGGCGCCTTGCGGACGTACGTCGAGTCGGCATCCCATACGAACGTGTCGCCCTCAGGCGTCGGCAGCTCCTGCCAGCGCTGGTCGCCCGCGAACACGTCGGCGTAGCCGGTGCCGAACATATCCGACGTGATCGCCTCGCCGATCACTCGCTCGACCTCCTCGGGCGACGGCCAGATGTCCCTCAGGAACACGTCGTTCCCGTCTGTGTCCTGCCCGAGCGGGTCGTCGAACAGGTCGGCCTCCATGGTCCCGGCCAGTGCGTAGGCGACGACCAGCGGCGGCGACGCGAGGTAGTTCATCTTCACGTCGGGGTTGATCCGGCCCTCGAAGTTCCGGTTGCCCGACAGCACGCTGACGACCGCGAGGTCCTTCTCGTTGACGGCGGCGCTGACCTCCGGGATCAGCGGTCCGGAGTTGCCGATGCACGTCGTACAGCCGTAGCCGACGAGGTTGAAGCCCAGCTTGTCGAGGTACGGCGTGAGGCCGGCACGCTCGTAGTAGTCGCTGACCACCTTCGAGCCGGGCGCCAACGTGGTCTTCACCCACGGCTTGCGGCGCAGGCCCTTCTCGACGGCGTTCTTCGCCAGCAGCGCGGCGGCGATCATGACGCTCGGGTTGGAGGTGTTGGTGCACGACGTGATCGCAGCGATGCTGACCGCCCCGTGCCCGATCTCGAAGGTGTCACCGTCCAGCGTGACCGAGGCCGTCGCATCGGCGTCGTCGGTGTAGTCGGCCAGCGCCTTCTCGAACTCCTCCGCCGCCTTCGTCACCTCGACCCGGTCCTGCGGCCGCTTCGGTCCGGCCAGTGACGGGACGACGGTCGAGAGGTCGAGCTCGAGCCGCTCGCTGTAGCGGGGCTCTGCGGCCGGGTCGTGCCAGAGGCCCTGCTCCTTCGCGTAGGCCTCGACCAGCGCGAGCTGCTCGTCGGTGCGCCCGGTCAGCCGGAGGTACTCGACGGTCTGCTCGTCGATCGGGAAGACCGCGATGGTCGAGCCGAACTCCGGGCTCATGTTGCCGATGGTGGCCCGGTTGGCGACCGGCAGCGCCGAGACGCCCTCGCCGTAGAACTCCACGAACTTGCCGACCACACCGTGCTGGCGCAGCATCTCGGTGATCGTGAGCACCAGATCGGTGGCGGTCGAGCCCTCGGGCAGCTCGCCGGACAGCTTGAAGCCCACCACCCGCGGGATCAGCATGCTCACCGGCTGGCCGAGCATCGCGGCCTCGGCCTCGATGCCGCCCACGCCCCAGCCGACCACGCCGATGCCGTTGACCATCGTGGTGTGGGAGTCCGTGCCCACGCAGGTGTCGGGGTACGCCGTGAGCTCGCCGTCGACCTCGCGGGTGAAGATCACCCGGGCCAGGTGCTCGATGTTGACCTGGTGGACGATGCCGGTGCCGGGCGGCACGACCTTGAAGTCGGCGAACGCGCCCTGTCCCCAGCGCAGGAACTGGTAGCGCTCCTTGTTGCGCTGGTACTCGATCTCGACATTGCGCTCGAACGCCTCAAGGGTGCCGAAGACGTCGGCGATCACGGAATGGTCGATCACCAGCTCGGCCGGCGCCAGCGGGTTGATCCTCGTGGCGTCGCCGCCCAGGTCGGCCATCGCCTCGCGCATGGTCGCGAGGTCGACGATGCACGGCACGCCGGTGAAGTCCTGCATGATCACGCGCGCCGGCGTGAACTGGATCTCCTTGTCGGGCTCCGCCTCGGCGTCCCACCCTGCCAGGGCCCGGATGTCGTCGGCGGTGATGTCTGCGCCGTCCTCGGTGCGGAGGAGGTTCTCGAGCAGGACCTTCAGTGAGAAGGGCAACGAGTCGACGTCGAGTCCCTCACCCGTGACGGCCGACAGCCGGTAGATCTGGTAGCTGCGATCACCGACCTCGAGCGCGCCCAAGGCTTGGAAGCTGTCCTGACTGGCCATCCGTCACATCTCCTCGCGAAGTCGGCGTACTCCCCCATCTTGCCGTCGCCCGGCGAGCGTCAGGAAGGCGGGATATCTCTTGACATCAAGATACATGCCGTCGAAGCGTTGACCCAACACAGGGGTCACACGGGCAGCTTCTCGCCCCGAGTCTCGAGCAGGGAGCTGGGTGCGCTCAGCCGCCACGCCTCGAAGACCAGCTCGGCGAGCTCGTCCCGCTCGACACCCTCGAGGTGGACCACGACCCAGCCGAAGCCGCCGGCGTTGAACTGCACCTCGAACACCTCCGGCCGCTCACCCACCAGGGCAGCCTGCTCCGCCATGGTCTGCTTGAGGCCGACGGTGCTGGTCGGCTCCCAGATGTAACCGAACGTGCGGCCGTGCACCTCGAGCCTGGTGTAGCGGTCGAGCTCCTGCACCGACACCGCCTCGAGCTGGCCGATCAGGTCGCGGGCGTCGCCGATGTCGCAGGCCATGAGCCGAGCCTGGCACACGGCTCCGACAAGAGAAAACGCGGAAGAACCGGGGCCGGCCCTCGCAGGATGGGCCAGTTCTTCCGCGGTTTCTCAGACCGCGTCGACCCCCGCCGGCGCCAGCAGCGCCACGCACTCCACGTGATGCGTCATGGGGAACAGGTCGAAGGCGCGCAAGGAGCTGACGGGATAGCCGAGCGCCTGGAACGTCGCGAGGTCGCGGGCCAGTGCGGCGGGGTCGCAGGCGACGTAGGCGATGGCGCGGGGTGCGCGGGCGACGACCTGCTCGACGACCCTGCGCTTGGCGCCCTCGCGCGGCGGGTCGAGGACGACGAGGTCGAAGGGCTCGTCGTACGCCGACGCGAGCACCCGGCCCACCGAACCTTGCTCGACCGTCACCGAGGAGGGCAGGTTCGTCCGGGCATCCCGGCACGCGAGCCGCGAGCCCTCGACCGCCACGACCCGACCAGAGGGACCCACCGCGTCGGCCAGGAAAGCGGCGAACAGCCCGACCCCGGCGTACAGGTCGAGGACCCGCTCCCCTGGCCGCGGGGCCGCCAGGTCGAGCACGGTCTCGACCAGCACCCGCGGAGCCTCGGCGTGTGACTGCCAGAAGCCCTCGGGCTCCACCCGGAACCGCCGCGTGCCGTACGACGTCTCCACCGTCTCCTCGGCACGCCACGGCGTGCCCGCGTCGATCAGGCAGTCCTCCACCTCGACGACCTCGTCGGACCGGTGCACGTGGAGCCCGCGTCGGCCACCCGGCAGCGCGACGTACCGCATCCGGGTCCGCCACCGAAGCAGCGGTGGCACCTCCTCGACCTCGACGTCGAGCTCCAGGCCGGCCAGCCGGGACAGCTGCTCGCGCACGACCGCCGACTTCAGCGCCCGCTGCGCCGGCGGCGCCACGTGCTGGAAGTCGCACCCGCCGCACAGGCCCGGGCCGGCGTAGGGG
>JAFMQY010000236.1 GCA_017354415.1 Nocardioides sp. | reverse complement strand
GCTTGAGGAACCCGCCCTCGACCCGCCCCCGGGCGGCGGGCACGACCGCCTCCACCGCCACCTCGTCGTACGCCAGGGTGTTCTCGAACGGTCCGGTGACGAAGTCTTCGATCGCGATCGGGCGACGCCCGGACGGCCCCTGCGCGACGACGAACCCGCCGAGCGCGGTCACCACGGCCGACCAGTCACCCTGGGGGTCTGCGTGGCAGAGCGAGCCGACCAGGGTGCCGCGGGTGCGCACGATCGGGTCTGCGATCAGGGGTGCCGCCGCGGCCATGGTCGGCTGACTCTGCGCCAGGAGCGCGGAGTGCTCGAGCGCGGCGTGCCGGCAGAGTGCCCCGACGTGGAGCGTGCCGTCGTCGTCCACGCGGTGGTAGTCGAGGTCGGACAAGTTGTTGATGTCGACCAGCAGCTCGGGGGAGGCGAAGCGCAGCTTGAGCAGGGGGACCAGACTCTGGCCGCCGGCCAGCACCTTGGCCTCGCCGTCACCCTCGTGGAGCAGCGAGATCGCCTCGGCCAGGGTGTGCGGTGCCTCGTAGCGGAAACGCGGCGGGAACACTCAGGCCTCCCCGGGGTGGTCGCCGGCATCGGGTTCCGTGCGCGGCTGGGCCTGCGTGTGAGCCGAGGCCGGGTCGGGGACCGCGACCGGGCCGGAGTCGATGGCCGTCGGGTCGGGTCGGGGCTCCTGGTGCGGAGGCCAGGGTCCTTGCACCGGCTGCCCGGCCACCTTCAGGTACTCGACGAACTGCGGCCACGCCCAGACAGTGGGGCTCTTGCCGGTCTTGGGGGCGTTCTCGATGAGCTCGTACATCCGGGGGTTGCCCTCGTTGTGGCCATCAGACTCCACTCGCACCAGACATCCCCTCTTTCCCTGCGTCCAGGGTCGGCGGACCGCACTGCCTCCACTGTGACGGCCGTCACCCGCCCGGACAACCGGCAGTTAAGCGATGCCTTATGTCGGGCGGCGGGGGGCGGCTGGAATACCCGGCTCACCGGGGATCCCCTCGCTTCTCGGCCGTTGCAACCCCCGAGAAGCGACGGAAATGCCCCCGGCATGTGACACACGTGGCAGGAGGGACGAGAGCCGGCGCGGCGATCAGCTCCACAACGTCACGTGTACGGCGGGACGGAACCGGCCGTGGGCCACCGCCCGGCCCCGGAGCATCGCCTGGGTGGCCCGGGGTGTGGTGATGAAGCGGGACATCTCGTCCGCAGCGGGGGTGGCCTGCCCGCCGCCCAGCGTGGAGATGTGCCAGGACCCCTGGGCACACAGGGTGCGCCCCTGGACCTGCACGAGCTGACCCACGGCCAGGTCCTGGGCGACCGCGAACGACAGCGTCAGCGTGAGCCCGCGCCCGCGCTTGGTCTCCTCCAGCGCCGCGGCATGGCTCTGGAAGATCTGTTGGCGCTCCTCGGGTACGCCGAGCCGGTGGAGCAGCGCGGTGATCACGCCCGCGTCCTCGGCGGCGGACGGGCCCAGCAGCCAGGTCTGCTGGCGCAGTGTGCTCGGGCTCGGTGGCACCTGGACGACCGGGTGGCCGGGGCTCGCCACGGCGACGACCTGGTAGTTGAGGAACTGCGTGCTCGCCAAAGCGTTCTCCGGCCGGGCGATCCGCGGCCCGATCGTGGCGTCGACCGTGCGGGTCATCAGCAGCGACTCGAACCGGGTGGTCCGGTGGGTGCTCAGCTCGACGTCGAGGTCCTTGGCGCGTTCGGCGAACAGGGTGATCAGGCCGGGCGCGGCGTACTCCGCGAACAGGCTCGAGGTGCCCAGCCGCAGCAGCCGGCGGCCTTCGCCGGCGGCACGCACCTCGAGCACGGTGCGGTCCTGGAGGCCGAGCAGCTCGACCGCCCGGCTCGCCAAACGCAGCCCGCCGGGCGTGAAGGCGAGCCCGGCGGAGGTGCGCGTGAAGAGCTGGTCGCCGAGCTCCTTGCGCAGCTGTCCGACGTGCAGCGAGACCGCGGCCTCGGTCACGAACAGCTCGGCCGCGGCCGCCTTGACCGACCCGAGCCGGACGACGGCCGCGAACGCGCGCAGCTGGGTCGGGGTCATCGAGACGCGGTTCCTCCCTTCGTCGTACCGCCGCTGTGCATGGCCTCCCACACCCGGGACGGGGTCAGGGGCATGTCGGCGTGCCGCACACCGTACGGCTCCAGGGCGTCGATGACAGCGTTGACCACGGCCGGAGGCGAGCCGACGGTCGCCGACTCGCCGACTCCCTTGGCCCCGATCGGGTGGTGCGGCGACGGGGTCACGGTGGTGCCGGTCTCCCAGTCAGGCACCTCGAGTGCGGTCGGGATCAGGTAGTCCATGAGCGAGGCGTTGAGACAGTTGCCCTGCTCGTCGAAGCCCACCTGCTCCATCAGGGCCATCCCCACGCCGTCGGTCAGCCCGCGGTGGATCTGACCTTCGACGATCATCTCGTTGATCCGGATGCCGCAGTCGTCGACGGCGATGAACCGGCGGACCTTCACCACGGCGGTGCCGGGGTCGATGTCGACGACGCAGATGTACGTGCCGAACGGGTAGGTGAGGTTGTCCGGGCTGTACGAGACCCGGTCCTCCAGGCCGCCGGCGAGCTCTGGCGGGAGGTCCGCGCTGCCGTACGCCGCCCCGGCGATCTCGCCGATCGACACCGAGACCTGCGGTACGCCGCGCACCGAGAACCGACCTCGTTCCCAGTCGAGGTCGTCGGCCGAGACCTCGAGCAGGTGTGCCGCGATCTGCCGGCACCGCTCACGCAGCTTGCGGGCGACCAGCACCGCGGCCGCACCCGAGACGGGCGTGGAGCGGCTGCCGTAGGTCCCCAGCCCGTACGGCGTGCTGTCGGTGTCGCCGTGAACGACCTCGATGTCGTCGGGATGGATCCCGATCTCCTCGGCGACGATCTGGGCGAAGGTCGTCTCGTGGCCCTGCCCCTGGGTCTGGGCGGAGATCCGGACCACCGCAGTGCCGGTGGGCTGGATGGTCAGCTCGCAGCCATCGGCCATGGCCAGGCCCGCCACGTCCATGTCCTTGCGCGGTCCGGCCCCGACCGCCTCGGTGAAGAACGAGACCCCGATGCCCATCAGCTCCCCGCGCGCCCGGCGCTCGGCCTGCTCGGCCCGGAGCTCGTCGTACCCGGCGATCCGGAGCGCCTCGGCCATCGCCGCCGGGTAGTCGCCGGAGTCGTAGACCCAGCCCGTGCGGCTGACGTAGGGGAACTGGTCGGGCTGGATGAAGTTGGCCAGCCGCAGCGCGACCGGGTCCATCCCGAGCTCGTCGGCGAGGATGTCGACCAACCGCTCGACGAGGTAGACCGCTTCGGCGATCCGGAACGAGCAGGCGTAGGCGACGCCGCCGGGCGCCTTGTTGGTGTACACCGCGGTCATCGCGCAGTGCGCCGCCTCGATGTCGTAGCTGCCGGTGAACACCCCGAAGAAGCCGCCGGGGAACCTGGTCGGCGTCGCGGCGCCGTTGAAGGCGCCGTGGTCTGCCAGCACGTGACTGCGGACGGCGAGGATCCGGCCGTCGCGGGTCGCAGCGATCTCGCCCTGCATCACGTAGTCGCGGGCGAAGCCGCTGGCGACGAGGTTCTCGGTGCGGTCCTCGGTCCACTTCACCGGCTTGCCGGTGACCATCGAGCCGACGATCGCGCAGACGTAGCCGGGGTAGATCGGCACCTTGTTGCCGAACCCGCCACCGATGTCCGGCGAGATCACCCGGATCCGGTGCTCGTCGATCCCGGTGAACCGGGACAGCAGCGTCCGGTGGGCGTGCGGCGCCTGGGTCGTCGACCACAGCGTCAGTCGTCGTTCGACGCGGTCGTACTCGGCGACCGCGCCGCAGGTCTCCAACGGCGCCGGGTGCACGCGCGGGAAGACGATCTCCTGGGAGATCGTCACCTCGGCCCGGGCGAAGACCTCCGCCGTGGCGGCCGCGTCCCCGGTCTCCCACTCGAAGCAGACGTTGTCGGACGTGCCGGGTACGTCGTCGCGGATCACCGCGGCGTCGGGGTGGAGCGCCCGGCGCGAGTCGACGACCGGCGGCAGCATGTCGTACTCGACCTCGATCAGCTCCAGGGCGTCGCGGGCGGCGTACCGGTCCTCGGCCACGACGAACGCGACCTCCTGGCCCTGGAAGCGGACCTTGTCGGTGGCGAGCACCGGCTGCCGGTCGCCGGGGAGTGTGGGCATCCAGGCCAGGCCGCGCGCCTCGAGCATCGCGCCGGTGACGACCGCCCGGACCTTCGGATGGGCCTCGGCGGCGAGGGTGTCGACCGAGACGATCCGGGCGTGGGCGACCGGCGACCTCAGGACGGCGAGGTGCAGCATCCCGGGCAGCTGCAGGTCGTCGGTGTAGCGGCCGCGGCCGCGCACCAGGCGCGGGTCCTCCTTGCGGAGCATGCGACCGTGCCCGAGGGGTCCCCGCTCGTCGCGCTCCAGCGCGAGATCGGTCACGGCGTCCCCCTCCGGCCGTCATGGACGTGCCTGTCCGGGTGCAGGCCGTTCGGGCGTGGGGCGGCCGGGACCTCGCCGTCTGGGTGCTGGGCGGCCCAGCGCACCGAGCGGACGATGCTGGCATAGCCGGTGCAGCGGCAGATCTGTCCGGAGATGGCCTCGCGGATCGTCTGCTCGCTCGGATCTGGGTCGCGGTCCAGCAGTGCCCGGGCGGTGAGCAGCATCCCAGGGGTGCAGAACCCGCACTGCAGCCCATGGCACTCCATGAACCCCTGCTGCACGGGGTCCAGGACTCCGTCCACCTCGAGGTGCTCCACGGTCTCGACCTCGTGACCGTCCGCCATCGGAGCCAGCACGGTGCACGACTTCACCGGCTCGCCGTCGTACAGCACGACGCAGCTCCCGCAGTTGGTGGTGTCGCAGCCCCAGTGCGTGCCGGTCAGCCCGAGCTCGTCGCGCAGGAAGTGCACCAGCAGCATCCGCGCCTCGACGTCGCGGGTGACCAGCTCGCCGTTCACCGAGACCGACACCTCCACTCCGGCCCCCTACGTCGTCCTGGCCCCGGTTGCGGCGCGTGCGGCCGCGGTGCGCAGGGTACGACGTGTCAGCTCGTCGGCCAGGTGGCGCTTGTACGCCTCGGTCCCGCGTACGTCGGTCACGGGGCGACAGCCCGCGGCCGCAAGGCGCCCGGCCTCGGCGAACACCTCGTCCTCGGGCGGGCAACCGCGCAGGGCCGCCGAGACCTCGGGGATGCTGGTCGTGTTCGGGCCGACCGCCGCCAGCCCGACCCGGGCGTCCGCGATCAGCCCGTCCTCGAGCCAGATCGCGGCACCGGCGG
>JAFMQY010000235.1 GCA_017354415.1 Nocardioides sp. | reverse complement strand
GTCGCAGGGCCCGGACCCGCGGGACCCGATGCGCGCGGAGTGGGGGCCGCAGGTGCCGGTGCCGCCGGCACGGCCGGCATCCGACGCGTCGCCTGAAGGTCATCCCCCTTGCCCGGAGCCTGCTCGGAGGCCGCCTTCTGGGCGGGAGCGGGTGGTTGCTTGTCACCCGACTCGGGCACCGGCGCGGACGGCTTCCCGGCCGGCTTCGACTGGGGCGAGCCGCGCTGGGGCTCCATCACCTGTGTCGTCTCCTCGGGGCTCTCGTCCGGCTCGTCGAAAATGGACAGGCCCTCGTCGCTCATGGTGTGGACTACCTCCCCGGAGTTGCGTGTGTCGCCCAGTCTGGCCGATGTGGTGAAACGACTTCCACCCAGTCCACCCCAGGTCGCACCGCGCCGAACGCGACACGCCGTCGTGACCTGCTGAAAGACTGGGTGGGCACTTTCTCAGACTCCGCGGAACGCATGGATGGCGTCCAGATGTCGGGCGCGTTTCTCGTCGTCCCGCACGCCCAGGCCCTCCTCCGGAGCCAGGCACAGCACCCCGACCTTGCCCTGGTGCAGGTTGTGGTGGACGTCGAGCGCGGCCTGTCCGACCTCGTCCAATGGGTAGGTCCGGGACAGGGTCGGGTGGATCATCCCCTTCGCGATCAGCCGGTTGGCCTCCCACGACTCGCGGTAGTTGGCGAAGTGCGAGCCGATGATCCGCTTGAGGTTCATCCACAGGTAGCGGTTGTCGTACTCGTGCAGGTACCCGGTCGTCGACGCGCAGGTCACGATCGTGCCGCCCTTCCGCGCGGCGTACACGCTGGCGCCGAAGGTCTCCCGGCCCGGGTGCTCGAAGACGATGTCGACGTCCTCCCCACCGGTGAGCTCGCGGATGTCGGACCCGAACCGCCGCCACTCCCTCGGGTCCGCGGTCTGCTCGTCCTTCCAGAACTGGTATCCCCGCTCCGCGCGGTTGATGATCAGCTCGGCGCCCATCCGTCGGCAGATCTCGGCCTTCTCGGCGCTCGACACGACGCACACCGGCACTGCGCCGCCGTTGAGCGCGTACTGGGTGGCGAAGCCGCCGAGGCCGCCACTGGCGCCCCAGATCAGGACGTTGTCCCCTTGCTTCATGCCGGCGCCGTTGCGGCTGACCAGCTGGCGGTACGCCGTGCTGTTCACCAGCCCGGGGGAGGCCGCCTCCTCCCACGTGAGATGGGCCGGCTTCGGCATGAGCTGGTTGGACTTCACCAGCGCGATCTCGGCGAGGCCGCCGAAGTTGGTCTCGAAGCCCCAGATGCGCTGCTCGGGATCCATCATCGTGTCGTTGTGACCGTCAGGGCTCTCCAGCTCGACGGACAGGCAGTGCGCGACGACCTCGTCCCCGGGCTTCCAGCTGTGGACGCCGAGACCCGTGCGCAGGACGACGCCGGCGAGGTCCGACCCGACGACGTGGTACGGCAGGTCGTGCCGCTTCGCCAGCGGTGAGATCCGGCCATACCGCTCGAGGAAGCCGAACGTCGGCATCGGCTCGAAGATCGAGGTCCAGACGGTGTTGTAGTTGATGGCGCTCGCCATCACCGCGACCAGTGCCTCGCCGGGGCCGAGCTCGGGCAGCGCCACGTCGTCGACGTGCAGCGACTTCCGGGGGTCCTTCGCCTTGGACTCCAGCCCGTCGAACATGTCGACCTCGTCCTTGCGGACGATGGCGCCCCGGTACGACTGCGGGACCTCCAGGGCGGCGTAGTCCTCCACGGTCGCACTGCCGGACAGGATGGCGTCGAGGATCTGCTGCACGGTCGTCTCCAGGGCTCGGGGGCGAGGACGGGCTGGCGTCCCCGCACCCTAGTGTCGTCCGCCCCGTGGTTGGCCGATCTGTGACCGATGGCTCACGTCCGTCCCGTCATCCGGCCGTCAGCGTTCTGCGCCACGCGATGGTCTTCAGGCGAGCGCTCCCATCGGGTCCCAGGCGGGAAGCACGATCGGCTCCTGCTCGAGCGCGTCGCGCAGCTCGTCGGGCAGGGCGCCCCGAGGTACGGCGATCTCGAACACATACTCGTCGAACCAGGAGTCGTCCATGGTCCAGAAGCCCTTGTCGGCCTTCTCGGTGCCCCAGGAGTTCTCGACCCGCCAGCGGGTCGGGACCTGGGCCTCGCCGGGACCGTCGACCAGGTTGACGCCGGTGAGCAGCATGGCGTGGGTCATGGCCGTGCCGTGGTGGTACAGCCGGTCGGACTTGCTCAGGACCGGGCCGAGGTCGTCGGTGCCGTAGAGCTCGTCGTAGTCGAAGAGCGACGCGTGCCAGACCCCCAGGTCACCGTCGAGCATCTGACCGACGTCGCATCCGAACCACACCGGCTCGGCCGGCCGGTCGGTCGAGCCCACGAGCGCCTCGGCCGCAAGCCGCTTGATCAGGGGCATCTCGACGTTCAGGTAGACCACCTGCGGTGCCCCGACGACGTTGCCGAGGTGCTCGACGGTGAACGTCCGACCGTAGGGGCTGCTGGGCCGCGGGTCGTGGACGACGCACACGTAGTCCTCGATCGGCAGCGTCACGTAGCGCTCGACGAACTCGCGAGGAGTCATCTCGCCGTCGCGGTGGAAGTGCTTGTCGGAGTCGCGCCACTGCCACACGAACGACGTGGGCGGCGTGCCGAGGTGCAGGCACAGCATCCGGTGAACCGCCGCCAGGACGTCGTCCTTGGCCTCCGCCACCTCCTCGGGCGCGGCGCCCGCCTCGATCCGTCGCCGGAGGTCGTGGGCGGTCCGCCGCAGCAGCGACGACAGGTCGCGGTTGAGCTTGCGGGTCTTCGACGACGACTCGGTCTCGGGCATGACCTCCTTGGGCACCAGACCGTGCTTGGTGACCAGGGCGAGGAACATGTTCCACTGTCCGCCGTCCTCGGCGGGGCTCGCCAGGAGGTGTGCAACGGTCCGGTCGTCGACGTCTCGGTCGGACGTGGCGATGATCGACTCGAGCCAGTGGTTGGCCTTCTCCAGCTTGTCCCAGAACTGCACGTAGCTCTGGGAGAACTCGAACTCCTTGACTCCCAGGCGGGCAGCGACGCCGACGCGCAGGAGGTTCAGCCCGGCGAACATCCAGCATCGCCCCGACTGCTTCTGGTCGGTGGCCTCCCAGTCGTCCAGGTGGTGGCTCATCGACCGGGGCACCGACAGCGTCCGCGCATGGTCGAGGACGACCTTGTCGACATCGGTGCCGGCGAGGGCGTTCTGCATCATCCGGGCGCTGGGGTCGGCCTCGACCCGTTTCGCGAACCGTTCCAACTGGTCGGGGCTCAGATCACTCGTCATGGGCCCGACGCTACCTGTCAATGGGAGTGGTCGTCCTGCGCCGGCTCGACCAGCTCGATCAGGACCCCTCCGGCGTCCTTGGGGTGGACGAAGTTCACTCGCGACCCCCAGGTGCCGCGCCGCGGCGCGTCGTACAGCAGGCGGACGCCGCGGTCGCGCAGCACGGCGGACACCGCCTCGATGTCGGTCACTCGGTAGGCGAGCTGCTGGATCCCCGGGCCGCGGTGGTCGAGGAACCTGGCGATCGTGGAGGTCTCGTCGATCGGGGCGAGCAGCTGGATCATGGCCGCCGTCACGTCACCCGGGGGTCCGACGCGGACCATCGCCTCGCGGACGCCCTGCTCCTCGTTGGTCTCCTCGTGCACGGTCTCCATCCCGAGGGTGTCCCGGTAGAACGCGATCGCCGCGTCCAGGTCGGGCACGGCGATGCCGACGTGGTCGACGGCGGTGAAGAGGTGCTCCGGGATCTCCAGGCTCATGTGCCCATCGTCGTACGACGAGACACTCCTCCGCGTGTGAGGTTTTCCTCAGCCGCGGTCCGGGGTCGGCCCTCGCGGGCGTCGTACGGCGCTGGGTATCGTCGATGTGTACTCGTCCGCTGGTGGGAGGCACCTATGTCGCAGTCCGGAACCGTCATCGTCGCCGGGGCTCGCACCCCGATCGGCCGTCTGCTCGGCGGGCTGAAGTCGCTCTCCGCGGCCGAGCTCGGCGGCGTCGCGATCAAGGGCGCCCTGGAGAAAGCGGGGGTCTCGGGCGAGCAGGTCGACTACCTGATCATGGGCCAGGTGATCCTCGCCGGTGCCGGGCAGAACCCCGCACGCACCGCCGGCCTCCACGCGGGTCTCCCGCTCACCCTGCCCTCGATCACGGTCAACAAGGTCTGCCTCTCCGGCCTGAACGCGATCGCCACCGCCGACCAGATGATCCGCGCCGGTGAGGCCGAGATCATCGTGGCCGGCGGCATGGAGTCGATGACCAACGCGCCCCATCTGCTGCCCAAGTCGCGCGAGGGCTTCAAGTACGGCGACGTGACCCTGGTCGACTCGATGGCCTACGACGCCCTCTGGGACCAGGCCACCCAGCAGGCGATGGGCGCCCTGACCGAGGACTACAACAAGTCGCACACCGACCTCACCCGCGAGGAGCAGGACGCGTTCGCCGCGGCCTCGCACCAGAAGGCCGCCGAGGCGTGGAAGAACGGCGTCTTCGACGACGAGGTCGTCCCGGTCTCGATCTCGCAGCGCAAGGGCGACCCGGTCGTCGTGTCGCAGGACGAGGGCGTCCGCGGCGACACCACGGTCGAGTCCCTGTCCGCGCTCCGCCCGGCGTTCAGCAAGGACGGCACGATCACCGCCGGCTCGGCCTCGCAGATCTCCGACGGCGCGTGCGCGGTCGTGGTGATGAGCAAGGCCAAGGCCGAGGAGCTCGGCCTGGAGTGGCTCGCCGAGATCGGCGCCCACGGCATGGTCGCGGGTCCCGACTCGACGCTGCAGATGCAGCCGGCCAACGCGACCCGGAAGGCGTGCGACAAGGAGGGCATCGAGCCCGCGGACCTGGACCTGGTGGAGTTCAACGAGGCGTTCGCCGCGGTGGGCATCGACTCGACCCGGGCGCTCGGCCTCGACGAGTCCAAGGTCAACGTCAACGGTGGAGCCATCGCGCTCGGTCACCCGGTCGGCATGTCGGGCGCCCGGATCGTGCTCCACCTGGCACTCGAGCTGAAGCGCCGCGGTGGCGGCGTCGGCGCCGCCGCGCTGTGCGGTGGCGGCGGCCAGGGCGACGCCCTGATCGTGCGTGTGCCGGCCTGAGGCGAGGCGTGACACGACGCCGCGGGTCGGGCGACGTCTCCGCGCTGGTTTCCGGTGCCCGCGACGGTGACCCGCGCGCCGTCGCCAGGTTGATCTCCCTCGTGGAGGACGCCTCGCCGCTGCTGCGTGAGGTGACGGCCGCCCTCACGCCGTACGCCGGCGGCGCGATGATCGTGGGCATCACCGGCTCGCCCGGAGTCGGCAAGTCCACAT
>JAFMQY010000335.1 GCA_017354415.1 Nocardioides sp. | reverse complement strand
TGCTCGAGGTCGTCCGCGAACCGCTCGGCAATCATCGGCGGGAAGTAGCTGGCGAGCACCCGGCGGAACCACGGCTCGTCGGGCAGGGTGGAGTCCTCGATGCGTTGGGTCAGGGTGAGCTTTGCGTAGGCCACCAGGACCGCGTTCTCCGGGCTGCACAACCCGGTCCCCTCGTCCTCGCGACGTGCTATTTCAGCGTCCGAGGGAAGGAACTCCAGCTCGCGATCGAGCTCGCCGGCGGACTCCAGAGCCTGCATGTAGCGGCGGTGCACGGACACCAGCGCCGGGTCGAGCTTGCGGGCCATGCCGAGCAGCACATTCTGCTCGTAGTTGTCCCGCAGTACGTGCGCCGCGACGTCGTCCGTCGCCGCGCCGAGCAATTCGTTGCGCTCCTGGCGGCTGATCTTGTTGTTGCCCACCGCGCGGTCGAGCAGGATCTTCAGGTTGACTTCGTGGTCGGACGTGTCGACGCCGGCCGAGTTGTCGATCGCGTCGCTGTTGATGTGCCCGCCGGCGCGGGCGTACTCGATCCTGGCCCGCTGAGTCAGGCCCAGGTTGCCGCCCTCCCCGACGACCCGGCAGCGTAGCTGGTCGCCGTTGACCCGCACCGCGTCGTTGGCCTTGTCGCCCACCGCGGTGTGCGATTCGGTCGAGGCCTTGACGTAGGTGCCGATACCGCCGTTCCAGAGCAAGTCGACCGGAGCCAGCAGGATCGCGTGGATCAGCTCCGTGGGCGTCATGGAGATGACGTCGTGGTCGATGCCGAGCGCCTTCGCAGCCTCAGGGGATATCGGGATCGCCTTCGCGCTGCGCGGATACACCCCGCCGCCGGTGGAGACCACGGACGTGTCGTAGTCGGCCCAGCTCGATCGCGGCAGCTCGAAGAGCCGGCGCCGTTCGGCATAGGACGACTCGGCGTCCGGGTTCGGGTCGACGAAGACGTGCCGGTGATCGAAAGCAGCTACGAGGCGGATGTGCTCGGAGAGCAACATGCCGTTGCCGAACACGTCACCGGACATGTCGCCGATCCCGACCACCGTGAAGTCCTGGGTCTGTACGTCGACGCCGAGCTCGCGGAAGTGGTACTTGACCGACTCCCACGCGCCGCGGGCGGTGATCCCCATCGCCTTGTGGTCATAGCCCACCGAACCGCCACTGGCGAACGCGTCACCGAGCCAGAAGCCGTAGTCCGCGGCGATCCCGTTGGCAATATCGCTGAACGTGGCGGTGCCCTTGTCGGCCGCCACCACGAGGTAGGGGTCGTCGCTGTCGTACCTGCGGGTCTGCGGCGGCGGGACCACCTGCCGCCCACCGTCGGGCCTGATGACGTAGTTGTCGGTCAGGTCGAGCAGGCACGAGATGAACGTGCGATACACCGTGACGCCCTCGGCGTACCACGCTTCCCGGTCGAGACTCGGATCCGGCAGCCGTTTGCAGACGAAGCCGCCCTTCGCGCCGGTGGGGACGATGACGGCGTTCTTCACCGTCTGCGCCTTGACCAGGCCGAGGATCTCGGTGCGGAAGTCCTCCCGGCGGTCCGACCAGCGCAGGCCGCCGCGGGCGATCGGCCCGAAGCGCAGGTGCACGCCCTCGATCTGCGGCGAGTAGACCCAGATCTCGTATCGCGGGCGTGGTTCGGGCAGGTCAGGAATGTGGCGCGGGTCCAACTTGAAGGCCAGTGCCTGGCGCCGACCGCCGTCTTCGTCGGTGCGGTATGCGTTGGTCCGCAGCGTCGCGTTCACCAGCGCGAGGATCGAGCGCAGGATCCGGTCCTGATCGAGGCTGACCACGTCGG
>JAFMQY010000108.1:6559-12848 GCA_017354415.1 Nocardioides sp. | reverse complement strand
GCTGTCCGCAAGAAGCGCTGACGCGCCCCTCGCAGGCGCGCCGGGCCCGCGCGCTCGGTTTTTTGTCACACCGGGTTACACCTGCGCGCGATCGGTGCCTACCATGAACGCCGACCACCAGGGGCCTCGGGAGGGATCCGCCATGACGTGGGGCCGCCACGACACGGCACGCGGACTGCACGACCTGCGCGCTGCCGTCCTGGCCGCGCTCGGGGTGCGCCCGCAACCCGCCGGGGTCCCCGGATGGATGCTCCTCAGCGAGGCCGCGGTCGGTGGGGCTCCCTCGGGCGGACGGTACGACGACTCCGACCAGGCCGCGTCGTCGGAAGACTCGGAGGCCGAGCGCACCCGGCTGATCGCGCTGGTCGACCTGGCCCGGGGCGGCGACGCGGAGGCGTTCGGACAGCTCTACGACCACTACCAGGGCTCGGTCTACCGGTTCGTCTTCTACCGCACCCGCTCCCAGAGCCTCGCCGAGGACCTGACCTCCGAGACCTTCCTCCGGGCCCTGCGGAACATGGGCGGCTTCCGCTGGCAGGGCAAGGACTTCGGCGCCTGGCTGATGACCATCGCCCGCAACCTGTGCACGGACCACTTCAAGGCGGGCCGCACCCGGCTCGAGCTGCCCACCGAGGACATGGGCGCCCACGACGACGCCACGGAGGGCCCGGAGCATGCCGTGCTGGCGAGTCTCACGAACGACGTGCTCCTCGACGGCCTCCGCCGGCTCTCCGACGAGCAGCGCGACTGCCTGATCATGCGTTTCCTCCAGGGGCTGAGCATCGCGGAGACCGCCGCCGTGCTCGACCGCAGCGAGGGCGCGGTGAAGCAGCTCCAGCTGCGCGGCGTTCGCAACCTCGCCAAGCTGATGCCCGAGGGGTGGCGCGATGCGTGAGCAGACAGCCGCACCGGCCGTAACCCGGCGCGTCCGGACCTCGTTGTCGTCTGTGTCCGGCGTACGCCGCGACATCCACCAGTCACGGGGGCAGGCCACGTGAGCACGCGTCGGAGAGCCGAGGAGTTCCACGAGCTCGTCGAGGGCGGTCCCTCGACGGGCGGCGCCGGCACCCCGGAGTACGCCGAGCTGGTCGACCTCGTGGGCGCGCTGCGCGCCGTACCGGCTCCGGTCGCCGACCCCGGGTTCGTGGCGGATCTGCGCGGGCGGCTGATGGCCGAGGCCGAGACGGTGCTCGCCGATGTCGCCGCGGACCAGGAGGCCACGGACGCCAAGCTCCGGCTGAGCCCGACGCCACCGCGTACCCGCGGGCGCCGGCGCCGGCTGGCAGCCGCGATCAGCGGCGTCGTCCTGGTGGGATCCTCGGCCACCATGGCGGTGGCCGCGCAGACGGCCCTCCCCGGCGACACCCTGTACCCGATCAAGCGCGGCCTCGAGAGCGCGCACGCCGAGCTCACCTTCGACCGTGCCGCCCGCGGCCGAGTGCTACTCGACAGCGCGAGCACCAGGCTCGACGAGGCTGAGCAGCTCAGCCGACAGCAGGCCGACCCCGCCCGTGTGAGCGACGCCCTCGACGCGTTCACCCAGCAGGCGACCTCCGGCGCCGACCTGCTGGTCGCGGACTACCAGGCGACGGGCGACGAGTCGTCGATGACCACGCTGCGGACGTTCACCGCCGGGAGCATGGCCCGCCTGCACGACCTGCAGTCCGCCGTCCCGCCGCAGTCACTGCCCCCGCTCCTCCAAGCGGCGCGCGCTCTCGACCAGATCCAGCAGGTCTCCGTCCACACCTGCTCGAGCTGCCCGGGTCCGTTGATCACGTCCGCACCAGCGGTGCTCACCCAGGCCGTTCAGGCCGCCGCCGACACCTGGCAGGTCGCCGTGCCGCGCACTGGTCACGCCCGGCACCACCCACGCCGGCCCGGACAGCCGACGCTGCCGCACCTGCCGACACACCTGCCCCCGGCCAGCGTCACGAACCCCGACCAGAGCGACGGCACCGACCCGGCGCCGCCGACCGCGGGCGAGGTGAAGCACACGCTCCACCACCTGACAGGTGGGCTCGTCGACAATCACCAGAAGGACCCGCTGTCGACGGTCACCGACACCACGAACAACCTGCTCGACGCCGTCGGCCACGTCGGCAACCAGGTGGCCGACACCGTCGGCGACACGGTCGACGGCGTGACCAGCCTGCTCCCGAGCGACCTGCCCTCGCTCCCCTGAGCCCCGAGGCGGCCGTCAGCGCCAGACGGACGAGCGCTGCACGAGCAGGGCGTACAGCGACTGCTGGATGGTCTCGCGCACCTGGTCGGTCACGTTGAACACCAGCATCGGGTCGTCGGCCGCGCCCTCGTCGTACTCGTCGGTGCGGATCGGCTCGCCGAACTCCATCAGCCACTTCGACGGCAGCGGCACCATGCCGAGGGGCCCCAGCCATGGGAAGAACGGCGTGATCGGCACGTAGGGGATACCGAGCAGGCGAGCCAGGGCCGGGACGTTGCCGATGAGCGGGTAGATCTCCTCGGCGCCGACGACCGAGAGCGGCACGATCGGGACGCCGGTGCGCAGGGCCGCGGCGACGAACCCACCACGGCCGAAGCGCTGGAGCTTGTAGCGCTCGGTGAACGGCTTGCCGATCCCCTTGAAACCCTCCGGCCACACGCCCACCAGCTCGCCGCCGGTGAGCATCCGCTCGGCGTCCTCGTTGCACGCCAGCGTGGAGCCGCCCTTGCGCGCGAGGCTGCTCACGAACGGCATCCGGAACACCAGGTCCGCCCCCAAGGGCCGCAGGAACCGCCCGGTCTGCTCGTGGATCGTGAACAGAGTCATCAGCGTGTCGACGGGCAGAGTGCCGGAGTGGTTCGAGACGACCAGGGCACCACCTTCACCGGGGATGTTCTCGGTGCCCCGCACCTCGATCCTGAACCACTTCTCCGCGAGCGGACGCAAGGAGGCGAGCAGCAGCCGCTCCGCCACCTCGGGGTCGAAGCCGAACTGGTCGACTTCGTACTCGCCGGTCAGCCGGCGGCGGAGGAACGCGAGGAACTCGGCCAGTCGCGGCTCCCAGTCGTTGCCGAAGACCTGGCCCGCGCCGGCCTGGAATGCGGCCAGCCACTCGCTGGGGGTGATGCCGGATGTCGGGCCGCGGTCTTCGGTGGTCGTGGGGGGTCGGGTCTCGCGGACCGGGATCTCGCCTGGGTCCGGGGTCTCGTCGGCGCCTCCGGCGTCGGACGGCTTCGACGTACGGCGTGACTTCGGGCGGGACGAACCGCCGGCCAGCGTGCGCGACGCCTTGGACGGTCGAGCGTTGCCCGTGCCGCGGCCCGGACGGCCCCCCGTGCCGATCGGGATGACCTCCGCGTCAGCCATGTGGCACCCCGGTGACGCCGGCGGTGGAGAGGGCGGTCGCGGGTTCGCCCAAAGCGGCGCTCAGGCCGTCGACGGCCCGCTCGACGGGGCCTGGGCCGCCACCGATCGCGGCGGCGAAGTCGCAGAACGTCTGCTCGCTGGTGTACTCCGGCTCGAAACGCAGGTCCTCCCGCATCCGGGTGGTGTCGATGCCGCGGCCGAAGGTGAGGAAGCCGAGCTGCTCCGGGGAGAAGTCGGCCATCCGTGCCGACTTCAGCACGGACGCGACGGCGCCCACGGCCGGCCGGACCAGCGGGACGGTCGGCTTGCGCAGGCGGCGTACCGCCTGGGAGAGCAGCATCACGCCGTCGCCGGCGATGTTGTAGGTGCCCGGGATCTCGGAGTGGACGGCATGGGTGAGCACGCGCATCAGGTCGCGCTCGTGCACGAACTGCAGTCGCGGGTCGAAGCCGAGGACGGTGGGGATGACCGGGAGCCGGAAGTACGACGTGGTCGGACTGGTGACGTGGGGCCCGAGGACGTTGGCCAGCCGGAGGGTGGTGACCCGGACGTCGGGACGCCGTCGGCCGAACCCCCGGACATAGCCCTCGATCTCGGCAACGTCCTTGGCGTAGCCGGAGCTCGGCTGACGCCGTGGCTCCATGTCCTCGGTGAACATCGCCGGGTCGCGGCTGCTGGCGCCGTACACGGTCGAGGTGGACTTCACGACCAGGTTGCGGATGCCGGGCGCCTTCTGGCACGCGGCGAGCAGCTGCATCGTGCCGATGATGTTGAGCTCCTTCATCGTGCCCCGCCCACCGGTGCTGCCCGGCGTCGCGATGACGCTCATGTGGACGACGGTGTCGACGTCCTCCTTGGCGATCACCTTGGCGATCACGGGGTTGCGGATGTCGGCGCGGACGAACGTGACGTCGCCGATGTCACGTTGCGGGGGAACGGCGTCGACGCCGACCACGCGATCGACACCGGCCTCGGCGGCGAGGCTGCGCGCGAACCTACGACCGAGGTCTCGGGAGACGCCGGTGACCAGGACCACCTTTCCCACGGTTCACCGCCTCGTAGGTGGGATTACTTCCCGAGCTTGCGCCGCTGGACGCGCGTCTTCTTCAGCAGCTTGCGGTGCTTCTTCTTGGCCATCCGCTTGCGACGCTTCTTGATGACAGAACCCACGAAAACCTCTTCTACGACGTCGGGAGGTCCCGGACGCGCCGGGACGACGCGCACAGCCTATCGGCCGCGGCGTGAGCAGAAGAATCTTGAGTCGCGGTGATCAGCCGGCGGTGTAGAAGCTCTTGCGGAGGTACTCGTTGACATCGTCCTCGGTCACCCGGAACGAGCGACCCACCCGCACTGCGGGCAGCTCGCCACTGTGGACCAGTCGGTAGACCGTCATCTTGGACACGCGCATCATCCCGGCGACCTCTGCCACGGTCAGGAACTTCACGTCGGAGATGTCTCCGGGGTCATGAGTAGGCATCGCAGGCACCGTCTCTCTTGGCAGGCACGCACCGGCTTCCCCTCCGGTGACTCGACGTCCCGCGCTTCATGGTGAGAATAGGGCCTTGAGTGACTCATGGGGAAGGAATTCCCTACAGAAACTCGCGGGATTCGAGCGTGTCGCCTTGCTCTCTCCCGCATCGTTACTCGCTCGTAACCGCCGTGGGCTCACGGCAGGGGATCGAGGCCGTGCAGCGGGAAGATCGCCTCGCGCGTGGTGTGGATCGATCGGTCCAACCAGGTGGCCGGGTCGTAGCCCTCGGACCAGTCGCGGTACGTCGGGTCGCGACCGTCGGTGAGCCGGAACGGCGGGGTCTGGCCCAGGTTCTCGCGCACGTGTGCCCGCCACGACTCCGGGGTGTCGGTGGCGGGGTCCAGGGGCTGCCCGCCCACCAGCGACAGGAGGTGGGTCCACGCCCGGGGTACGACGTCGACGAGGGCATACCCGCCGCCCCCGGTGGACAGCCACTTCCCGCCGCACACCTCGTGAGCGAGCTCGTGGAGGGCGACGTACGACGCACGCTGGCCGTCGACGCTGAGCATCAGGTCGGCGAGCGGGTCGTCGCGATGGCTGTCGCAGCCGTGCTGGGTGACCAGCAGGTCCGGCCCGAACTCGCGCACGAGCGGGGGCACCACCGCGTGGAAGGCGCGGAGCCACCCGGCGTCCGCCGTCCCTGGTGGGAGCGCGACGTTGACCGCCGACCCCTCGGCGTTCGGGCCCCCGCACTCCTGCGGGAAGCCCGTCCCCGGGAACAGGACCTGGCCGGTCTCGTGCAACGAGATCGTGAGCACCCGTGGGTCGTCGTAAAAGATCCGCTCCACGCCGTCGCCGTGGTGGACGTCGACGTCGACGTAAGCGATCTTCCGCACGCCCTGGTCCAGCAGCCACCGAATGCCGACGGCCACGTCGTTGTAGATGCAGAAGCCGCTGGACCGGTCGGGCATCGCGTGGTGCAGCCCGCCGCAGATGCTCACGCTGTGCAGGCTCTCGCCGCTCCAGACCTGACGGGCCGCCTCGGCGGTGGCGCCGACGACGTGAGAGGCCGCGTGGTGCATGTCGGCGAAGACCGGGTTGTCGTCGCTGCCGAGGCCGTGCGACGGCTCGAACCCGTAGGGGTCCTTGCCGGCCCGCTTGACGGCCTCGATCAGGCCGGATTCGTGGACGGTCGCGATCAGGTCGTCGTCCGCGATCGAGGGGGAGACCATGCGGAGCCGGTCCAGTACGCCGAGGTCCTGCGCCAGGCGCATCGTGAGGTCGACCCGCACCGGTGCCATCGGGTGGCTCGGCCCGAAGTCGTATCCCGTCAGGGACGGGTCGAAGATCACCGTCGCAGGGCCCGAACACGCTGGCATGCCGATCACGCTACCGGTACCCTCGACGCATGCTCGCGACTCCGAAGTCGACTCCGACGTCACCGTGGTGGCCCGCCTGACGGCGACCTCCGATCGAGCACGACCTCTTTC
>JAFMQY010000108.1:0-6549 GCA_017354415.1 Nocardioides sp. | reverse complement strand
CGAACGGCCGCCCGCGGGCGGCCGTTTCTCGTCGGTCGAGCATGTCGAGACCAGCGCCCGTAGGCCCTCACCCAGGAGCCCACCATGGACCGCAACCTCTCCCTGATCACCCCCACCGGGCGGCTGACGCTCGGCAACTACCTCGGCGCGCTGCGCCGCTTCGTGGCCGCCCAGGACGACTCGTCCCCTTACGCGTGCTTCTTCGGCCTCTCCGACCTGCACGCACTGACCACGCCCCAGGACCCGGACGTCCTGCGCGCCACCATCGCCGAGATGGCGACCTTGTTCCTCGCGGCCGGGCTCGACCCGGCGCGGGCGACGCTCTTCCGGCAGAGCCAGGTGCCGGCACACCGTGACCTGGCCTACCTGCTGGAGTGCACGGCGTACACCGGCGAGCTGAACCGGATGATCCAGTTCAAGGAGAAGGGCCGGGGGGTGCCCTCGACCCGGGTCTCGCTCTACACCTACCCAGCGCTGATGGCGGCCGACATCCTGCTGTATCGGCCGTCCGTGGTGCCGGTCGGCGACGACCAGCGGCAGCACGTCGAGCTCACCCGTGACCTCGCGATCAGGTTCAACCACACCTACGGGCCGGTCTTCGTGGTGCCCGAGGTGCGCACCCCGGCGTCCGGGGCGCGGGTGATGGACCTGCAGGAGCCGGCGAGGAAGATGTCGAAGTCGATCGAGAACGACTCCGGGGTGATCCGCCTGCTCGACCCACCGGACGTCGTACGCCGCAGGGTGGCGCGGGCCGTGACCGACTCCGACACCGGACCCGATGCCGTGCGTCCCGACCGCGATGCCAAGCCGGGGGTGACGAACCTGCTCGACATCCTGGACGCGTGCGGAGGCTCCGCCGACGGGATCACGACGTACGGCGCACTGAAGTCGGCGGTCACCGAGGCAGTGGTGGCCACGCTGGAGCCGGTGCAGAAGCGGTACGCTGAGCTCGCCGCCGACCCGGCGTACGTCGCCTCGGTCTTCGCCGACGGCTCCGCCCGGGCGCGGGAGGTGACCGCATCCGTCCTGGCCGACGCCACCGCGGCGATGGGGTTGTAGGGGGTCGTCGTCGGGATACCTGGGTCGTCGTCGGGATACGCGTGTGGTCGTCGGGATACGCGGGTGGTCGTCGGGATACCCGGGTGGTCGTCGGGATACCCGGCTCGCCGGGGATTGCTGCGCTTCTCGGGGGTTGCAACACCCGAGAAGCGCAGGAAGTGGCCGGGGCCAGTGACTGCTGAGGCTGGTGTGTTCAGGGCGTCCAGAGCCAGGAGCGGTCGGAGAGCGCGGTCCCCTCGGCGCCGAACGTCGCTCCGCCGAAGGCCAGCAGCCGACCGTCGGCCCAGGCCGCCGTCACGCCGTAGCTCGGCGCCCCGTCGAGGTGGGGAAGGGTGTCGACCCGGCCGGTCGCGGTGTCGTAGACCTGGCCGTACGTCGCGACCCACCGGCCGCCGGCCGCGTTGATGTCCGCACCGCCGCCGTGGTCGGTGAAGGCAGCCGGCAGCGGGCTCCAGCGACCCGTCGCCGGATCGAGGATGCCGCCGACCGGGTACGCCCGGCCCCACCCGTCCACCTGGCCGCCGTCGAGGCTGCCGGGCTCGGGGTCGACCATCTGCGTACCCGTCCAGAACCATGCGTTGTTGCCGACCTGGCCGGTCGCCGGCAGGCGGTGCCACGATGAACCGTCGTACACGTCGGCGGTCACGACCGGCGCAACCGAGCCGTCACGGGGAACGTCGGCAGGCACGCCGGTCACGACCGGACCCGACGACGTCGCGGTGATCCGCCGCTGGGTCAGCTTCGGCCGGAGCGGGTCGGGCGGGAGCTCGGTCCACAGCCCACGGGAGGCGTCGTACATCGCGATGTGGTCGCCGACGAACCCGTAGACCCGGCCATCGACGGCCGACGGCAGATCGCCCATGCTTCCGGAGAACGCGCGGATCTCGAACCACTGATCCGTCTGCGGGTCGTAGACGAACAGCCGAGAGCCGTGCCGCTGCCAGTCCCGGAGCACGACCCGCCCGGCCGCGCTCAGCAGTCGATCGCCCGGACCAACCGGGACGGGCGCACGGGCAATGCGGTGCCAGGTGTTCGTGGCCGGGTCGTACGCCGCGCCGTCACGAAGGGCGTGCCCACCGGACACGGCGCAGTCGGCGTTGGGCGGACACGGCTGGGTCTCGCCGCCCAGGACGACCACTTCGCGGCCGGTCCACACCGCCTCCGCGTTCGCCCGAGGTGTCAGCGGAGCGGCAGGGAGCTCACGCCACGTGCCGTTGTCGTGCGACGGACCAACGGCGACCCGCCCGGTGCCCAGCAGGGATCCGCCCACGGCAACGACGACGGCCACCGCCGCCGCCGCGACGCTGACCCGGCGGCGCACCCGCAGCCGGGCCCCCGTACGCCGGGTGGCGTCGACGTCCCCGCCGGTCATGTCGATCTGCGCGAGCCGCTCGGCGTACGTCTCCCTCAGCTGCTGCTCGAGATCCATCACAGCCCCTCTCGGGCACGGGTGGAGAGGTCCATACGGGTGCGCAGCGTCGCCAGTGCGGCCGCGGCCTGCGACTTCACGGTGCCGGGACGGCAGCCGAGGGCGTCGGCGATCTGCTGCTCGCTGAGGTCCTCGTAGTACCTCAGCACCAGCACGGCGCGCTGCCGGGGCGGCAGTGCCGACACAGCCCGCCACATCTCGTCGTGCGCGAGCGGATCTTGACCGCCGTCGGTCGCGCGGTCCGGCGGCTCGGGCGGCTCCGGACTGGTGATCTCGTGTCGGCGCCGGGCTCGCCGCCGGTCGTTGAGCACCTCGTTGACCACCATCCTGCGCAGGTACGCCTCGGGGGCGTGCAGCCTCGAGATCCGCCGCCAACTCCGATAGGCCTTGGCGAACGCCGTCTGTACGGCGTCCTCCGCGACGCCGAGGTCACCGGAGACGGCGTACGCCGTGCGCACCAGGCGGGGCCACAGTGCGGCGTAGACGTCGTCGTACTCCGGCACCGTCATCGGACCTCCTCGCCCTCCCAACGTCGACGGGCGTCGGTTCGGTTCGGTTCCTCGGACGGTTACGACCCCTCGGCGAGCTGGGCCGAGCGGTCGCGCGCGGCCTCCATCGCGGCCAGGAACGCCGCGCGCACCTTGTGCACCTCGAGCTCCCGCAGGGCGGCGGCGGTGGTGCCACCGGGCGAGGTGACCTGCTCGCGCAGCACGACCGGGTGGATGCCGGTCTCGCGCAACATCTTGGCCGAGCCGACGAGGGTCTGGACGACCAGCTCGGTCGACGTACTTCGCGGAAGGCCGAGGTGGACGCCCGCCTCGATCATCGACTCGACCACGAAGAACACGTACGCCGGACCCGTGCCCGAGATCGCGGTGACGGCGTCCATCTGCTTCTCGGGGACCCGGAGCACCCGTCCGGTCGAGCCGAGCAGCTCCTCGGCGATCGCGAGGTGCTCGTCGTCGCAGTGGGAGCCCGGCGCGATCGCGGCCATGCCCTCGTCGACCAGGGCCGGGGTGTTGGGCATGACCCGCACGACCGGCACGCCGTCCGGCAGCCGGGACTCGAGGAACGACGTGGTGATGCCGGCCGCGAGAGACACGACGAGCTGGCCGGGGCGCACAGCCGGCCCGATCTCCTCGACCAGGCCGGCCATGTCCTGCGGCTTCACGACCAGGGCGAGGGTGTCGGCGCGCTTCGTGGCGTCGAGGTTGGAGACGACGGACACGTCGTACTTGTCCTCGAGCTCTCGGGCCCGCTCGACGCGCTTCTCACCGACAAGGAGGTCGTCGACCGGGCGGCCGGCGCGGATCAGGCCGGAGAGCAGCGTCTCGCCCATGACGCCGGCACCCAGGATCGCGGTGACGTGGGGCCCAGACATGGCTTGCTCGCCTCTACTTCTTGGAGATCAGTGACCTGACGAAGAATGTCAGGTTCTGCGGTCGCTCCGCGAGACGTCTCATGAGGTACCCGTACCACTCGTTGCCGTACGGGATGTAGACACGCACGGTCTCCCCGGCGGCTGCCAGCCGCCGCTGCTCCTCGGGACGGGTGCCGTAGAGCATCTGGAACTCGTAGCTGCCCGCGCCCCGGCCGTGGCGGCTCGCCAACGTCGACGCGATCTCGATCATCCGCGGGTCGTGGGTGGCGATCATCGGGTAGCCCTGGCCCGCCATCAGCGCCTTGAGGCACCGGACGTAGGACTTGTCGACGTCGAGCCTGGACTGGAACGCGACGGTGGCGGGTTCGTCGTACGCCCCTTTGCAGAGGCGGACCCGCGAGCCCTCGTAGGCCAGGGCCCGGCAGTCGGCCTCCGTGCGGTGGAGGTAGGACTGGAGGACGGCGCCGGTCTCCGGAAAGTCCTTGCGCAGCTCGCGGAGTGTGACCAGCGTGGCGTCGGTGGTGGTGTGGTCCTCCATGTCGAGGGTCACGGTGGTGCCGGCGTTGCGGGCGGCGCGGCAGACGGTGCGGGCGTTCTCGAGCGCGATCTTGTGGCCGTGTTGCGGGATCGCCTGGCCGATCGCGGAAAGCTTGACCGAGACCTCCGCGTGCCGGGTCAGCCCGCGGGCCGAGAGTGCGGTGAGCGCGTCGACGTACGCCTGGACCGTCGCGTCCGCCTGGTCCGTGTCGACGGTGTCCTCGCCGAGGTAGTCCAGGGTCACCTTCAGGTGCTCGTCGACGAGCTCGGCCGTCGCCCGCACCGCGTCGGCCGTGTCCTCGCCGGGCACGTAGCTGCGGACGATCCCGGCCGACACCGGCATCGCGGTGACGAGCCGCTTGACCTGGTCGCTGCGGGCGAGGAGCAGCAGCGGTTGGCGGAGGAGCGACATGCCGAAAGGCTACGCCGCGTGCCCTCCTCCTCCGGGCCTGGGACGCGGGGCGGATGGTGCGGTCAGGGGGTACGACGACGGAGGGTCGCGGCGCCGAGGGCCAGGGCGGCGAGGCCGAAGGCCGCCACCACTCCCAGGTCGCGCCACACGTCGGATGTGGCGGTGGACGAGACCAGGGTCTGCATCGCGTCCGTGGCGTAGCTCAGGGGGAGGACATTGCTGATGGCGTGGAGTACGTCGGGCATCTGGTCGCGCGGGACGAACAGCCCGCACAGCAGGATCTGCGGGATCACGAACAGCGGCATGAACTGCACCGCCTGGAACTCCGTGCGCGCGAAGGCGCTGACCAGGAGGCCCAGAGCGGTGCCGAGGACGGCGTCCGCCACCGCAACCAGGCCGAGCAGCCAGACCGGCCCGGCCACGTTCAGCCCGAGCAGCCCGACGCTGAGCGCCACGGCCAACGCGGCCTGGACGGCGGCCACCAGGCCGAACGCCACGGCGTACCCGCCCAGGAAGTCGAGCTTGTCCATCGGCATCGCCAGGAGTCGCTCGAGCGTCCCAGAGCTGCGCTCGCGCAGCGTGGTCACGCTGGTGACCAGGAACATGACGATGAAGGGGAACATCGCCAGCAGGGCCGGCCCGAAGCGTCCGAAGAGGTCGCCGGGGAGGTCCTGGAACATCCACCACAGCAGGGTGATCAGCACGCAGGGCAGCACCAGCAGCATCGCCGCGGTACGGCGGTCGCGGCGTAGCTGGGTGAGCACGCGGGTCGTGACGGCGAAGAGGATCCGGGGGGTCATGCGGCGCTCCCCTCGTCGCCGGCGTCCTCGTCCACCAGGGCCAGGAACGCGCTCTCGATGTCGTCGGTGCGGGTCTTCTCCCGGATCCGCTGCGGGGTGTCGTCGGCGATGATCCGGCCCTCACGCATGAGCAGCAGCCGGTCGCAACGGTCGGCCTCGTCCATCACGTGGCTGGAGACGAACACCGCCGCGCCGGCATCGGCGAGCCGGTGGAACAGAGCCCAGAGGTCGCGTCGCAGCACCGGGTCGAGACCCACCGTCGGCTCGTCGAGCACGAGGAGGTCGGGACGGTTGAGGAGTGCGACCGCCAGGTTCGATCGCGAGCGCTGGCCGCCGCTGAGGCGCCCGACGACCTGGTCGGCGTGGGATGCGAGGTCGACGGTTGTGATCGCTTCGTCGACGGCGTCCCCGGGGGCGCCGAGGACGCGGGCGAAGAAGATGAGGTTCTCGCGGACGGTGAGGTCGTCGTACACGCTGGCCGCCTGGGTGGAGTACCCGATCCGGCTACGCAACGGCTTGCTCCCGGCCTCGAGGCCGTCGATGCTGACGCTGCCCGAGACCAGCTGTTGCACCCCGACCAGGGCACGCATCAGGGTGCTCTTGCCGCAGCCGCTCGGGCCGAGCAGCCCTGTCACACTGCCCTGCTCGATGGTCAGCCCCAGGCCGTGCAGGACCCGTCGACCACCGCGGTCGACGACCAGGTCGCGCACCTCGACCAAGTTATTCACCATGCGTTGAATTATTGACCTGGACCCGCGAGGACGTCAAGCGCCGAAGGGCATCTCTCGGCCGCGCCGAAAGACATCACTCGGTCGCCGCCACCAGTCGCACCGGCGCCGTCCGGGTGACCGACCAGGCCGCGACCGCCGCGGTGACGGCACTCGTGACGAGCGCCGCGGCGGCGAGGCCGACCGCCGCCACCCACGGCACC
>JAFMQY010000234.1 GCA_017354415.1 Nocardioides sp. | reverse complement strand
GGCGGCGCAAGGTTCTTCAGGAGGGCCAACGCCTCGGGAGGGTGCGGGTTACGCGCCCGACCGAGATCAGTACGCCGGCTGGCTGGGGTCGATCTGGTCGACCCAGGCGACCACGCCGCCACCGACGTGCACGGCGTCGGCGTACCCGGCACCCTTGACCACGGCGAGGGCCTCGGCCGAACGCACTCCGGTCTTGCAGTGCAGCACGATCTGTTTGCCGGAGTCGACGCCGGGGAGCTCCCCGAGCGCGTTGCCGTTCAGGAACTCGCCCTTCGGGATCAGCACCGAGCCGGGGATCCGGTTGATCTCGTACTCGTTGGGCTCGCGCACGTCGACCAGCACGAAGTCGCGCTCGCCGTTCTCACGCTCCTTGAGCATGTGCGACAGCGTGGTCACCGAGATCGTCGAGCCGGCCGCCGCCTCGGAGGCCTCCTCCGAGACCGCCCCGCAGAACGTCTCGTAGTCGATCAGCCCGGTCACCGTCGGGTGCTCGCCGCACAGGGCGCAGTTCGGGTCCTTGCGCACGTTGAGCTTGCGGTACTCCATCTCGAGGGCGTCGTAGATCATCAGCTGGCCGGCCAGCGGCTCGCCGATGCCGGTGAGCAGCTTGATCGCCTCGGTCACCTGCACCGAGCCGACGCTCGCGCACAGCACACCGAGCACGCCGCCCTCGGCGCAGCTCGGAACCATGCCGGGCGGCGGGGGCTCGGGGTAGAGGCAGCGGTAGCACGGGAGGTCGTCGCCGAGCGTGGGCGCGAAGACGCTGGCCTGTCCGTCGAACCGGTAGATCGAGCCCCACACGTAGGGGATCTTCAGGAAGTACGCCGCGTCGTTGACCAGGTAGCGGGTGGCGAAGTTGTCGGTGCCGTCGACAATCAGGTCGTAGCCCTCGAAGATCCGCATCACGTTGTCGTTGTCGAGCCGCTCGTGGTGGACGACCACGTGGACGAGCGGGTTGACCTCCGCGATCGACTCGCGGGCCGACTCCGCCTTGGGCCTGCCGATGTCGGACTGTCCGTGGATCACCTGGCGCTGGAGGTTCGACTCGTCGACCTCGTCGAACTCCACCAGGCCGATGGTCCCGACGCCCGCCGCGGCCAGGTACAGCAGGGCGGGGCTGCCCAGCCCTCCCGCACCGATCACCAGCACCTTGGCGTTCTTCAGCCGCTTCTGACCCGTCATCCCCACGTCGGGGATGATCAGGTGCCGGCTGTACCGGCGTACCTCGTCCTGGGTCAGCTCGGCGGCCGGCTCGACCAGCGGCGGCAGGGACACGTCGTACTCCTCGTTCGGGGGATGGCATCTGCGTCAACAGGTATCGCTCGTTCCATGTTCCCGACCTGGTACGACGCACACGAGCGCGTCCGTCATCCGGACGCGACCTACCACTGAGTAGGGTGCGTGCGTGGGCACCACCGACCAGAAACCGCGAGGCGGGCGCCTGCCACGACGTGAACGGCGCGCCCAGCTACTCGACTCCGCCCTCGAGGTGTTCGTCGCGCAGGGCTACCACGCCGCCGCGATGGACGACATCGCCGAGCGCGCCGGCGTCTCCAAGCCGGTGCTCTACCAGCACTTTCCCGGCAAGCTCGACCTCTACCTCGCGCTCCTCGACACCGCATGCGACCAGGTGATCGCCAACTGCCGGCAGGCGCTCGCCTCCACGCATGACAACAAGACCCGGGTGGCGGCCGCGATGGCGGCGTTCTACGCCTACGTCGCCGGCGAGCGCGGCGCCTTCCGGCTGGTCTTCGAGTCCGACCTCACCAGCGAGCCCGCCGTACGCGAGCACGTCGAGCGGGTCACCACCGAGTGCGCCGCGATGATCGCGGACGTGATCCACGACGACACCGGCCTGCCTCCCGAGCAGTCGCGGCTGCTGGCGGTCTCCCTGGTGGGAATGGCGCAGGTGAGCGCGAGGTTCTGGGTCTCGGAGAGCAGCGGGATCGGCCAGGCGCAGGCCGTCGACCTGGTCAGCGGGCTCGCCTGGCGCGGGATCCGCGGTTATCCCCTCACCGACGAGCACTGACGCCCTTCCGGTACGACGTCCCCCGCACCTGATCCGCGACGCCCCCACAGAGACGGGGACCGCCGCCCTCGACGAAGGAGAACCATGGAAGTCAAGATCGGAGTCCAGCACGCGTCACGCGAGCTGACGGTCGACACCACCGACAGTGCCGACGAGATCGAGGCGGCGCTCGCGAAGGCACTCGCCGACGACGGCACGCTCGCCCTCACCGACAACCGGGGCCGCCGGGTCCTGGTGCCGTCGCGCACCATCGCCTACGTCGAGGTCGGCGGAGGCGTCAGCGGCCAGGTCGGCTTCCGGGGCTGACCCAGTCCTCCCAGGACGGCCCACTCGCCCGTTTGACCCGCTGCTCCGAGGGAACGAGCGGGTCGGGCCGCACTCGGCCCCACCCGCCTCATACGGGTCCCGACCGAGAGGAAGAACCGCGTGATCGTCACGACCGCCGCCCCGATGCTCGTCAAGTGCGGGCACACCTGGACGCTCGGCGGAGTCATCTGGCTCCTGATCGGAGGTGTCGTCATCGGCCTCCTCGGCAAGTTCGTCGCCCCCGGTAACCGCGACAAGATCCCCTTCTGGCTGACCGTGCTGTGCGGCGTTGTCGGCATCTTCCTGGGCAACTGGCTCTACGTCGACGTGTTCGACGGCCGGTGCTCGACCGGTGGCATCGACTGGCTGCGTCACATCGTGCAGGTTCTTGCGGCTGCGATCGTCGTGATGGTGGCGGCGACCCTGACCGGACGGTCCCGGTCCCGCCGCCTCTTCCGCTGAGAGTCGGCGGTTCCTGTCCGCGCGTCTCGCCTCCGATGCTCGCTTCCACGCCCCGAGACGGGCACCATGGAGGTGACGAGCGCAAGAGCCCGATCTCGAGAGCTCGGGCCGACGAAGGGAGACTCACATGGGTTGGGTGTTCGTCATTGTCATGGGCATCATCATCGGCATCCTGGGCAAGTTCGTCGCGCCGGGTGACCGCGACAACGTCCCGATCTGGGTGACCGTGCTCTGCGGCATCGTCGGCGTCGTGATCGGCTACGGATGGCTCGGTGGCACGAGGGGCATCGACTGGCTGGCGTTCTTCGTCTCGATCATCATTGCGGCGATCCTGGTGATGGCTGCAGCGACCCTGATGGGCCGGGTCAGGAAGACCTGACGGCACTCCGAGCGAACGGCGTGGCCGAGCTCAGGCGGACAGCCCGAGCTCGGCCATTCGCTCGTTGTGCCGCTCGGTGATCCGGGTGAACATGCGTCCGATCGCGGC
Organism: Nocardioides sp.; assembly: GCA_017354415.1. Taxonomy (GTDB): domain Bacteria; phylum Actinomycetota; class Actinomycetes; order Propionibacteriales; family Nocardioidaceae; genus Nocardioides. The sequence continues at coordinate 2,110 of JAFMQY010000234.1, read as the reverse complement.
CAGGTCGAGGCCGGGCCGGTCGATCCCGCCTGCCAACAGCACCGACAGGGCATCCCGCTCGGCCGCCACCCGTTGCGCCTGGGTCAGCGCCTCGCCCATCAGGCGGCGACCCCACAGCGCCAGGCGCCCGCCGAGCTTGGGGTCGTCCTCGATCGCCTGCCGGATGTGGCGTACGGCGAACTCGGCCTGCCCCGAGTCGTCCAGCGAGGCGATGATCAGCTCACGCGTGCCGGCGTCGAGGTACGCCGCGATCTCGCGGTAGAAGTCCGCCGCCAGCCCGTCTCCGACGTAGGCCTTCACCAGTCCCTCGTACCAGTCCGCGGGCGCGGTGTGCAGGTGGAACAGGTCGATCGCGCTCTCGAACGGCGCCATCGCCTCGAACGGGTCCGCTCCGAGCTCCCGGATCCGGTCGTGGAGCCGTGAGACGTGCCCGAACTCGAGGCTGGCCATCGCTCCCATCGCGACCTTGTCGTGCACGGTGGGGGCCAGTTTCGCGTCGTCGACGAGTCGCTCGAACGCCGACAGCTCGCCGTACGCGATGGCGCCGAGCAGGTCGACGACCGCGAGCCGGTAGTCCGCGTCCTCGAAGACGAGTCCGGGCTCGCCCGGCTCGGATTCCACCATGGGCACACGCTACCGATAGACTGGCGGAGTCCCCGCGTGAGCGGTGAGGACGCGCGCCCCGCAACTCATGAGGCGCTGGATGTGCGCGGCAGACGCAGACGGTTCCGAGCCCGTGCTCGAGTCCCGGTCGGCCGCTGGACGACCACTCGAACACACAACAGCTCGACCGAAAGCGAAACTCAACATCGTGACCACCTTCCGAGAGCTCGGGGTGCTCCCCGAGATCTGCGACGCGCTCGAGCGCGCCGGCATCACCACGCCCTTCCCGATCCAGGAGATGACCCTGTCGGTCGCCCTGATGGGCACCGACCTGATCGGCCAGGCCCGCACGGGCACCGGCAAGACCCTGGCCTTCGGGATCCCGATCCTGCAGCGCAGCGTCGCCCCGCACGACCCGGACTACTCCGAGGTCCCGCAGGGCAAGCCGCAGGCGCTGGTGGTGGCGCCGACCCGCGAGCTCGCCCTGCAGGTCTCCGGTGACCTCGCGCTCGCCGGCGCCGACCGTGGGCTCCGCGTGCTCACGGTTTATGGCGGCGTCGCCTACGAGGCACAGCTCGACACCCTGGCCGCCGGCGTCGACATCGTCGTCGGTACGCCGGGCCGGCTCATCGACCTGTGCCACCGCAGGGCCCTCGACATCTCCCACGTGCACGCACTGGTCCTCGACGAGGCGGACGAGATGCTCGACCTCGGCTTCCTTCCCGACGTCGAGAAGCTGCTCGCGATGACCCCGGAGACCCGGCAGACGATGCTGTTCTCAGCGACCATGCCGGGCGCGATCGTGGCCCTGGCCCGCACCCACATGCGGCACCCGATGAACATCCGCGCGGAGCACAGCACCGACAGCCAGACGGTCCCGGCCACGGCCCAGTTCATCTACCAGGCCCACGACCTCGACAAGCCCGAGATCATCGCCCGCATCCTGCAGGCCGACGACGCGGAGAAGATCATCATCTTCACCCGCACCAAGCGGCAGGCGCAGCGCGTGGCGGACGACCTGTCCGAGCGCGGGTTCGACACGTCGGCCCTGCACGGTGACATGGCCCAGTTCGCCCGCGAGAAGGCGCTGACCAGGTTCCGCGACGGCAAGCTCCGGGTCCTGGTCGCCACCGACGTCGCCGCCCGTGGCATCGACGTCCAGGGAGTCTCCCACGTCATCAACTACACCTGCCCCGAGGACGAGAAGACCTACGTCCACCGGATCGGCCGCACCGGCCGCGCGGGTGCCACCGGCACCGCGGTGACCTTCGTCGACTGGGCCGACCTCCACCGCTGGAAGCTGATCAACAAGGCCCTCGACCTGCCGTTCGACGAGCCCCCGGAGACCTACTCCACGTCCGAGCACCTCTACCACGACCTCGGCATCCCGTCGGGAGTCAAGGGCCGGATCGCGCCGCCGAAGCCGGTCCGCGAGGAGCACGCCGGCGATCAGCCGCGCCGCGAGCGACCCGCCCGCAGCCGCACCCGGAAGCGCACCCGCACCCGG
>JAFMQY010000023.1:15799-29175 GCA_017354415.1 Nocardioides sp. | reverse complement strand
ATCGGGACCTTCAGCAAGTCCGATCCTCCCGCCACGCAAGGGCATTCTCGGTTTACGGCACGCTCACGCCACCGAGTTCATCGGTGGATCCGGGCTTAGCGACAGGCTGATGAGTGAGGAAAGGACGAGAAGCCGACCGAGGAGTCCCCATGAACGCCTACATCAGCAGCGCAGCCAGCGCCAAGCTCATCGCCTTGCAGATGATCGACGCGGAGATCGAGGGTGCGCGGGCTGGGCGAAGGTCGCGTGAGAAGAGGGCGCGCCGCGCCGCTCGCCGTACCGAACACCCCGAGGAAGCCGGCGGCCGCGAGCTGTGAGCCCCGTGTCGTAGTGTCAGGAGCCGGGCCCGCTCCTGGGGAGGTGAACGAATCACCACCTCGCTCACATCAGATGGTGATGTGACCTCACCACGTCGGCTCCTAGGTTCCAACCCATCGCCGGGCGCCCCGCCCGACCACATGGGACAAGGAGCCCGACATGACCGTCACCACCACCGGCCTCACCAAGGCCGCCGGCATCGCCGCCGCGGCCGCCGGCGCGATCTTCATCGCCGTCCAGATCAACCACCCGCCGACGGACAGCTATCTGACCGAGACCGACCAGTGGGCGATCCGCTGCGCCGCCAAGGCCGTCATGACCGCCTTCGCGCTCGCCGGCATCACCGGCATCTACCTGCGGCAGGTGCGCCAGATGCGGATGCTCGGGCTCGTCGGGTTCGTCCTGTTCGCCGCCGGCTACCTGCTCATGCTGCCCACAGAGGTGATGGCCGCACTGGTCCTCCCCGCCCTCACCCACACCAACCCCGCCTTCGTGAACGACGTCGTCGTCGCTTCCACCGGCGGCCACCCCATCGGAGGCATCGGCCACCTGCAGATCCTGTTCAACCTCACCGGTGCCTGCTACATGCTCGGCGGCCTGGTCTTCGGCATCGCCCTGTTCCGGGCCGGAGTGCTGGCTCGGTGGGCGGCCGCCCTCCTGTCCGTGAGCACCGTCGCCACCGCCGCACTCGCGGTGCTGCCGGAGTCGTTCAACCGGCCCATGGCCGTCCCCGAGGGTGTCGCCCTGATCGGCCTCGGCATCTCGCTGTGGCGCGACCAGCGCAACGCCGCGGCCGTGGCCGCCGTCCAGCCCGCGACGCCCGAGACCGCCGCAGTCCGATGAGCACTCGCTCCACAGGTCACCGGGACCGGCCACACAGCTGGCCGGTCCCGGCCGCCCTGGTCGCACTGGCCGCGATCCCCCTGAGCGCCGGCGCCCTGCGGCTCGTCCAGCTTGCTGGGGGACCCGCCGTCATCCCCGCCGACCACCGGTTCGCCGGATTCCCCGGGGCGCTCGTGGTCCACATCGTGGGGGCGGCCGTGTTCGCTCTGGTGGGCGCCTTCCAGTTCGTCCCCCGCTTCCGTCGGCGTCATCGGGCCTGGCACCGCCGGGCCGGGCGCGTTGTCGCGGTCGCCGGCCTGCTCGTCGCCGGGTCCGCGCTGTGGCTGACCCTCTTCTACCAGCCACAGCCCGGCACCGGCGATGTCTTGTACGTGCTGCGCGTGATCTTCGGGTCCGCGATGGTCGCCTGCCTGGTCTTGGGGTTCACCGCCATTCGCCGCCGCGACATCGCCGCCCACCGGGCCTGGATGATCCGCGCCTACGCGATCGGGCTGGGCGCGGGAACCCAGGTCTTCACCGAAGGCATCGGCGGAGCCGTGTTCGGTACCGGCGAGGTCCGCGGTGACCTGGCCAAGGGGGCCGGGTGGGTTCTCAACCTGGCCGTGGCGGAGTGGGTGATCCGCCGCAACACGGCGTACCGGCGCTCCGGTCGCGGGCGTTCTGCGGAACGCGCTGTGCGGCCCTCGAGGGTCGGGGCGCCGTCATGACCGTCCGGGACGCCCGCACCTATGAGGTGCGGGTCGTCGGCCGCCTGGACGACCGTTGGTCCGCCTGGTTCGACGACCTGGACATCGTCCGCGGGAACGACGGCACCAGCACCCTGACCGGGCCGGTGGCCGACCAGGCCCAGCTCCACGGCATCCTCGCCAAGGTCCGCGACCTCGGCGCACCCTTGCTGTCCGTCCGAGCCCTCGACGATGCAGCCGCGGACACGGCCTCTAGTTGCGGGTGAGCAGACCCAGCTCATGGGCTCGCATGACCGCGGCGCGGCGGCTGTTCACGCCCAGCTTGGCGTAGATGCTCTTGGTATGGGTCCGCACGGTGTTGAGCGACACCACGAGGTGACGCGCGATGTCCGGCCCGTCCAGGTCACTGTCGAGAAGCCGCAGGACGTCGAGCTCGCGTTCGCTCAACGGGTCGAGCAACGGTTGCGCGACATGCGGCTCGTGCCGGGCTTGGGTTCCGGACGCGAAAAGGTGCTGCACGTACGACGGGCGCACACCGCGCTTGCCGGCCGTCTGGAGCAGCGACGCCATCGGGCGGCCCTCGTCGAGGAAGACGCGCACGATCCCCTCCGGCTCCGCGAGCTCCATGGCGCGGTCCAGCGTGTCGAGAGCCGCCTCGTCGTCGCGCGTGTGGAGCGCGATGGCCTGCAGCGTCAGGCACTCGATGACCGACCGGATCCGTCCCCAGGCCTCGGCGGCCGAGAGCAACCGGCTGAGAAGCCCGGCGACGGCCGCAGGGCCGTCGGCGCGGAGGATCCGCACCAGCGTGAGGTGCTCGTACTCGCGCAGGAACGTGAGCTCGTCGTCTGCCGCGAGGCCGGTGTCACGCGCCCAGGCGCGAGCCCTGTCGACGTCACCGCCGGCCAGCCAGACCCGGGCCCGGACGGCGGCCACCGGTCGCCACGGCGGGAAGAAGTCGCCGACATAGGCGCGCTCCGCCTCGTCGAGCAGGGCTGCTGCTGACGCCAGATCTCCCTCGGCGACGCGCAGCCCCGCCCGCGCCACCCGGGACCGGTACGGGAGCTGCGCCAGACCCGCGGCGTCCGGAAGCTCGGCGGCCGTCGCCAGGTGCTCCGCGGCGCCCTGCAGATCGCCGGACTCGAGCAGGGTCTCGGCCAAACCCACGTGCATGTCGGCCGTGCCACGAACGACGCCCCGACCCGACTTCTCCGCCAGGGCGAGCGCGTCCTCGAAGCCGCGCCGGGCCTGCCGCAGCCGACCCAGGACCGTGCGGATGTCGCCGAGGGCGATGGTCATGCCGAGGACGTCGGCGAGGTGTCCGGTGCGGCCAAGCCCGGCCGCGCCCTCCTCCCACGCTTCCTCGGCTCCCACCAGGTCACCGGCACCCCACAGCGTGATGCCGAGGAACCCGGCCCCGCCGGCGCGGGTGACGTCGTCGTCGGGTGGCGCCAGCGCGACCGCCCGCCGCGCGTGCTCGACCGTGCCGTCCGCATCGCCGTGTGCTTGAGCGAACGCCGCTCGGTACAGGGCGACGTTCGCGGCCATGTAGCCGTCCGCATCTGATCCTGGGAGGGCCTGTTCGACCTGACTCAGACGGCCCTCGGCAGCCGCGATGTCGCCGGTGGCCACGAGTGCTCCCACCTGGATGATCGCCAGAGCCGGGCGACGATCGATGAGGTCCTGGGGGAGCTGGGAGAGCCAGCCCAACATGATCGCCTCGTGCCGGGCGCGGCGGGCTTCCGGGATCTGGACCTCGACCAGGTCGGCGGCCCGCTCGACATCACCACTGGCGAAGGCGTGCCGGATGGCGCGGGCGGGGTCGCCGTTCCGCTCGTACCAGTCGCTGGCCCGTCGATGGAGGCCCGGCACACCGTCCGACCTCTCGGCCAGGAGCCGCGCCTGGAGGACGTCGGCGAACAGGTGGTGGTAGCGGTACCACTCCCGACGGTCGTCGAGAGGTACGACGAACAGGTTCGCCCGCTCCAGTGTCTCGAGCATCATCGAGCCGTCGCGCCGACCGGTGACCGCGTCACACAGCGCTCCGGTCAGCCGGTCGAGCACGCTGGTGGAGAGCAGGAAGTCCCGTACGTCGGCCGACTCGCGCGCGAGGACCTCCTCGGCGAGATAGTCCACGACGTACCGGTCGTCGCCGGCGAACCGGCCGACGAACCCCGAGATGTCGTCGCGGCCACGCATCGACAGCGCAGCCAGTTGCAGGGCCGCGGCCCAACCCTCGGTGCGATCGGCAAGCGTCGTGGCGTCGGCGGGGGACATCTCGGCGTCGACCGCTGTTGCGAGGTACCGGGCTGTCTCGTCGGCGGTGAACCGGAGGTCGGCCGTGCGCACCTCGACCAGCTCCCCACGTGCCCGGAGGCGACTGAGCGGAAGGGACGGGTCTGCGCGGGTGCTGACGATCACGTGTGCGCCCGGCGGGAGGTGGTCGACCAGGTAACCGACCTGCTCGTGCAGCTGCGGGTTGACGATGGCGTGGTAGTCGTCGAGGACGAGTACCACCTCCGAGTCGAGGCTCACCAGCGCGTTCAGCAGTGCCGTCAGCTGCTGCTCGTCGATCGGCCGGCCCGGCTCAGCACTCAGGGCACCGGCGGCATCCATCGCAGGTGCCGAGCGGTCGAGGGATGCCGCGACGTACGCCCAGAACGTGCCCGGGTCATTGTCGTCGCCGTCGAGGGACACCCATGCCACTGCGACGTCGCGGGCCGTTGCCCAGGCAGCGGCGCACGACGACAGTTGCGTGCTCTTCCCGAACCCGGCTGGCGCGGACACCAGCGTGAGGCGCCTGTCGAGTGCGCCCCGAAGACGGTCGTCGAGCCGACGTCGCGGCACCATGTCGCCGCGGACGGGAGGTTGGTGGAGCTTGGTCTGGAGCAGCGGACCTGCCACGACACCTCCCCATGAGCTGACCCATCATCTGGCGGCACCTGCATTGCACCAGCCCCGCGGCGAAGGTGCCAACAAGTCGAACGTCAGGAGGCGACGGAGACGCATTCATCGAGCAGCCGAGGCGGGATCGGCGTAGTTGAGGATGGCTTCTCGGGGGAGGAGCAGTCATGGTGGCTGTGATCGAGGCCGTGGGGGTCCTTCTGTTCGCCCTGCTCGGCCTCCGGTGGTTTCGCAGGACCTCCATCTACAAGGCCCACCGCAGACATGGCGCCCACCCGGGTCGACAGGGGGGCCGCGTGAACTTCGGCATGTCCCAGCCGTCGCGGCCGACACCACCTCCCGCGGCGCTGCATGACCTCGAACGGCGACGTCGGCAGAGATCGTGGTCTGCGCGCGGGGGTGATGAGGTCAACCCTGTCCCTTCGAGTCGGACGCGGATCCCCAGCAGTGGGCACGGCGCGCCGCCAACACGAGCAGCAACCCACACCGGACCGTCGAACGCGACAGGGCCCCTTCGTGACCCTGCCGTGGCGACCTCAGCTGAGGGAGAACGGCGGGTAACGGTCGGTGAGGAGAAGGAAGGCGTAGGCCTCGACCCGCAGCGCCCAGCGGGCGACGCCGACCACGTAGTCGAACAGCCCCCGCGGATAGCGCCCGGTGAACAGGATCGCGAACCACGCGATGACGATGGACACGACGGCGCCGATGAACAGGAAGAAGAGGACGATGTAGTGGGGGATCGCCAGGAACCACTTCACCAGCGGTAGCCAGCGGTTCAGGTCCCGCTCGACGTCCGGGTAGTCGAGCTCGAGGTGGACACTCTGCTGCTCGACCGTCGACGGGTAGCGGTCGGTGAGCAGGCCGAGGTAGGCGCCGAGGCGGGCGCCGAACCGAGCGAACTCGAGGGCGAAGTCGAACCACCAGCGGGGGTAGCGCTGGCGGAACAGGATCATCAGCAACGTCGCGAAGAACAGGCCGCTGGCGATCCCACCGCTGGTCGTGGTCACCGTCTGGCCGCTCTGGTAGTACGTACGGGTCGCTTCGGATGAGAGAACGCCGTACACGATCGCGATCGGAATGATCATGAAGATCCGGAAGAGGGTCGCCACGCGGTTGAGCTGTGGTGAGTAGTCGACGCCGAGGCGTGCGGCGTAACCGGTGGGAGCGGGCGTGCTCGGGACCGACATGACGTACCTCCTGTTGTCCACTCTGTCGACTCAAGGGTGCCCCGAAGCTCACGCGTGTGCCGAGAGGCGCAGGTCCTCGGCGCGGCGGGCACCCCGACCTTTCCGAACGCATGTCCTCGACTGCCACGCGAGGTGGGTGCACGATCGGGTCATGGACTACGACGTGACGGTGATCCTCGACGACCGGCCGGGGGAGCTCGCGCGGCTTGGTGAGGCCGCGGGTGCCGCGGGCGTCAACATCGACGGTTTCGCGGCGTTTACGGGGGAGAGCAGGGGCGTCGTACACGTGCTCGTCCACGACGACCTGCTCGAGAAGCTGGAGAACGCGCTCACCGATGCGGGCATGCCGGTTGCGGACACGCGGGAGGTGTTCATCGTCAACGTCGCGAACGAGCCCGGTGCTCTGGGTGAGGTAGCGCGCCGTCTCGCCGACGCCAACGTGAACATCGACCTGGCGTACACGACATTCGGTGGCACCCGCCTGGTCTTCTGCACCGACGACGTGCGCAGCGCCCGAGAGCTGCTCGACATCTGACGGTCGAGGAAGGGGTCGACCTCATCCGACTTCGGCGGCGAGGGTGCTCGTCGCCCGCGCCACCCGCGGTCCGAACATCACGTCGTCGTTGTGGTCTGCGCCGGCGAGCACCAGCCGCTCGACCAGCGCCGGCGCCGCATCGGCGACGCGGGCGCTGAGCTCGGTCGGCACGACCTGGTCCCGGTCGCCGTAGATCACCGTCACCGGCACCTCGCTGGCGGCGAGGTGGTCGACGACCGGGAACCGGTCGCGCAGGAGGACCCGCACCGGCAGCCAGGGGTAGTGCCGTGCCCCGACGTCCGCGAGCTCGGTGAACGGCGACCGCAGGACCATCCCGGCAGGCGGGCATCGGGCCTGCAGTGCCGCCACCACACCCGTGCCCAGTGACTCCCCGAAGTAGATGCTGCGTTCGGGCGGGTACCCCAGATCTGCCAGCGCTTGTGTGGCGGCGAACGCATCGTGCGCCAGGCCCTCCTCGCTCGGAGACCCCGGGTTGCCGCCGTACCCGCGATAGTCCATCAGGAGTACGGCGAGCCCGCGCCGCCGCAGCTCCTCCGCCAAGCCTGCCCGGCCGGCGCGGTTGCCGCCGTTGCCCGGCGCGACCAACACCGCCATCCCACGATCGCCGGTCGGCGTCGCCGCCGGCGGCACGAACCACGCGCCGAGCTCGACCCCGTCGTCGGTGTGCAGGGTGACATCACGCGCCGCCGCGATCACGTCACCGGCCGGTGGGACGGGCGAGGCGTCGGGGAAGTAGATCAGCTGCCGCTGGAGCCACATCACCACTCCGACCACCCCGCATGGTGACCACGGCGAGGTGCCGAGGTGCAACCCTTTCTGAGGTGGGCTGGACGTCGACGCCCATCAGGAGGACATTCGACTGGTCTGAACTGCGCTGACAACCGGGGGCAACGTGTCAGATCTGCACCTCTCACCCTCGTCGGGGCGACCGCGTCGCCGTCTGATCGTCTGCTGCGACGGCACCTGGAACCGGTCCGACGCCAAGAACATCACCAACGTGGAGAAGATCGCCCGCACCATCCAGACCGACCCGGACCAGGCGGGCGGCACCGAGCAGGTGGAGTACGTCGCCGGCGTCGGCGTCGGGTAAACGATGGACCGGCTCCTGGGCGGGTGGCTCGGGTGCGGGGTGTTCTCCAACGTCCGGGCCGGCTACCGTTTCCTGGCGCTGAACTACGAGCCGGGTGACGAGATCTTCCTGTTCGGGTTCTCGCGCGGTGCGTACACCGCTCGCAGCATCGCCGGGATCATCGGCACCACCGGCCTCCTGACCCGGAAGTCACTCGTCCTCGGCTACCTGGGCGAGGCGCTGGAACGGTACAAGCACCGACCGGCGATCCCCGCCGGTTCCGCGTTCAAGACGTCCGAGGCGTTCCGCGACGCGTGCTGCCACCCGGAGACGCCGATCGCGTTCCTGGGCGTCTTCGACACCGTAGGCGCCCTCGGCGTCCCGACGGTGCTCCACACGGACCACCAGTTCCACGACGTGAAGCTCGGCACGAGTGTGCGCGTCGCGCGGCAGGCGCTTGCCATCGACGAGCGGCGCCGCAGCTTCGCGCCGTGCCTGTGGAGTGTCCCCGACGGCTCTCCCGAGACCACCGTGGTGACCGGCCCGCACGACACGGCAAGCACGGTGCCCCGCGTGAAGCAGGTGTGGTTCCAGGGCGTCCACACCGACGTCGGGGGAGGCTACGCGGAGAGCGGCCTGTCCGACACCACCCTGCTGTGGATGACCGAGCAGGCCCGAGAGTGCGGGCTGGTGTTCGACCGGACGATGCTCGACCTCTTCCTCGACTGTGGCCGGCCGGCGGACCCGCACAACTCGATGAAGGCGGTGTTCTGGGTCGCGAACGCCTTCGAGCGGATCCGCCCCCGTCCGGACGTCATGAAGGACACCTTCGTCGCCGGCCGACGGAACCTCACCCCGATCCCGGTGCCGGACCGAACCGAGCCCGGCCAGGAACCCGTGGCGACGTCCATCCCGGTCATGCTCGCATCCACCGCCCGCACCGTCTTCGGCGCCGGGAACGGCTACCACCCCCGGAACCTCACGGCGTACGTCGAGACCCACTCGCCGCCCGTGCTCGAGCGTGACGAGGAGGACGTGGTCGGCCTCCCGAGGATCTGCGAACCCGACGAGGAGGTGGTCGCCGCAGCACCGGAGACCGCCCTGGCCTAACATCGCGCGCGTGAGTGACCCCACGCCATACCTCCACCTGCCAGGCACTGCTCGCGACGCCCTCACGTTCTACGGCGAGGTCTTCGGCTGTGCGGTCAACCTGCACACCTTCGCCGAGTTCAACAGGACCGATGGCCCGGCCGACGCCATCGCCCACGGCTTTCTGAGTGACGGGCCGGTCGCACTGTTCGCCTCCGATGTGGTGGGGGACGAGCCCGAGTTCCACAGCGCGGGCTTGATGTTCTCGCTGCTCGGTACGGCCTCACCCACCACCTTGCGTGAGTGGTTCTCCCGCCTCGCCGACGGTGGGACTGTCGTGGACGACCTACAGACCCGGCCTTGGGGAGCCTCCGACGGGCAGCTGATCGACCGCTTCGGGCTCCACTGGCTCATCGGCTTCGAGGGCGACGACCGCGACTGATCGACCACCGTCGGTCGAGCCCGTCGAGGCCACGACGACTGATGACTGCGGACGGCCGTCTGGTTGAACGCAGAAGCACGGCCCGCGATGGGCCTAGTCGCTTGTGTGCTCGAACTCGAAGCGATGGAAGCCGATCCAGCTTCCGTCCGCGTGGACCAGTGCCACGGCGAGCGCGACGCCCGACACGACCATCGTGCCCATCAGCAGCCAGCGCGACCACGCACCGGGGACACCGGTCCCGCCGGGCGAGGCCAGGGTGATCCGCAGGGCGGGAACGATCCGGCCGAGGACGTGCAGCCCGGTAGCGATCACCCACACGGCGAAGAAGCCCTGGTGGACGCCGATCCAGTCGAGGCGGAACGCCGGGATGCCGAACACGATCTGGTGTGACCGCAACGGTCCGAGCAGGACGAGCAGCACCCCGGACGCGAGCAGTCCCAACGTCGAGATGATGACCAGCGGGCCGAGCAGCCGGAGCAGCGTCGGGGGAGGACCCGCTTGCCGGTACTCCGCGTCACCGAAGTAGTAGCGGACGATCCGCCATCCGGTGCTCGCAGTCTTCATCACGGCCGGCGGCACCAGCAACGCCCCGACCGCGACGTGCCACGAGATGACGCCCCTGACATTGAAGAGGGTCAGCAGCTCCGCCACCGAACCACCGAGGAGCACCAGCGCCGTCCAGGCGGTGAGCAGGGCGTTGCCGGCAGGACCACCCGTACGGGGAAGCACCGGGTCGACCCGGCGCTCCCGCCCCACGGCCTCCGCCACCGCATCGGCGACCATGTCACCGACGGGACCACGTCGACGGAGGTCATTCAGCGCTTGCATGGCGTCAGAATCCACGACGCTGCTGTGAGCGCCCTGTGAACGGGGGTCTGGGTGCGTGAGTGCTCTCACACCGATCTCATCCTCTCGCACGACGCCTTCATGCAGGCGCCCGGCACCCTCTCAGACGGCCAGGATCGTCCCCTCGGCCCCCAGGCCCCGGAGCATCTGCAGGCCACGAGAGCTCGCCCGACGATCGGGAGCAACGGCGAGGACGACGGCCTCCTCGTAGCGCTCACCGAGCGCGGCCCAGGCGGCCGCGGCCTCCTTCCAGCGGCCGGCGAGAGTCGGTCTCCACGGCCCTGGTGCGTCGTCGGGACCTGCGACGTCGATTCCGGCTCGGCGGAGGTAGCACGCCAGCTCCGCCTGCATCGATGGGTGCTCCTGTGACCCGGCCAAGTCGAGGGCGCGTCGGGCGTCGTCCGTGAGTGACCCCAGGGACCCGTCCAACCACCCTAGCTCGACCTGCGCCACCGCCACCGGACCGGCGACGAAGCTGTCGTCGGTGAGGGCCGGGCCCTCGAGGACGGCCGACAGGACATCGTCGGCGGCGGTCGGTTCCCCGCGGCGGGCGAGTAGACGCGCGAGCATGCTGCGAGCCAGGAACGCCATCACCCCCGGGTCCCCAGGGACCTCCACCAGGGCCCGCAGGGACGCGATCGCCCGGTCCCAGTCACCGCGGCTGGCCTGCACTGCAGCCGAGGTGAGTCTGAGCCGGTACTGCCCGGCGAAGAACTCCCCGTCGGCGCTGGCTTGCAGTCCCCCAGCGACGAATCGCTCGGCTTCGTCCAGACGCCCACAGCGGTAGGCGCCATGCGCGGCGTTCACGAAGCAGCGCACCTTCGTCTCGATCCGGCCGTCCGCGGCGGCCTCGGAGATGGCCCGTTCGAGATCCGCCCGTCCACGCGGATCTCCGCGAGAGAGGCGGGCATCGCCCAGGTAGCACCAGGCCAGGACCTCGGTCTCCTTGCGGTGCAGCCGCTGGGCCAATGTGAGCGCGCGTTCGGCGTACTTCTCGGCGCGCTCGTCCGCGTCGGCGACGATGCTCACGGTCGCCAGGTTGCTGTAGGCGCGCGCCAGCTCCGTGAGGGCGGCGGCGAGCCGGGCGTCGTCACCCGTCGGGCCCAGGATGTCGACGGCTCGCGCGGCGGCGAGCCGAGCGCGGATCGGGCCCCTCGCGAACAGCACGACGCGCGCGAGCACCAACAGCGCATCCGCAAGCACGAGCGCGTCGCCCGCCTGCTCCGCCGCCTGTACGCCGCCCTCGGCGCACTCCAGCGCCGCCTCGTACTCGTTGACGACGTACAGGGAGTACGCATGTCGAGTCAGCAGCTCTGCGACCTCATGCGGGCCGAGTGACCCGCGGTGTTCGAGTACGACGCGCAGGACGCCTGCGGCCTGGCGATGCGCCCCGAGGCGAGCCGCCTCGGCGGCGACGGCCGGTCCGTGCTCGAGAACGACGTCGACCTGTCCCGATCTCTCGGCGTGGTGGATCAGGCGTGACGGCTCCACGTCCGGGCGTCCGAGGAGTGCGTCGACAACCAGCCGATTGGCCTCGAGCCGCTCGCCGGCGGTGAGGGAGGACTCGATGGCCTGCCGGGCCAGCTCGTGGCCGAACGACACCGACGTCTCGCCACCCCGGATCATGCTGGAGCGCTCAGCCGCGAGGACGACGGACGGTTGACCGTCGGTCAGCGCGTCGGCGAGCCAACGCTCGGCGCGGGTGGGGACGACCGAGAGCCGTTCCAGAAGCGTCCGGACCGGTGGCGGGAGTCTGACCACGCGCGCCAGGACGGCGTCGCGCACGGTCGGGGGGACGCCAGCTCCGCCCGCCGCCAGCACCTCGGTGACGAAGAACGGGTTGCCCTCCGTGACCCGGTGGATCTCAGCCGCCTGCTCCTCGGAGGTCGCCCCGAGACGGCGTACGGCGTCGACGCTCAGCGGCGGGAGCGTGACCCGTCGCACGCGGGCACCGACCAGGCTGCCGAGCAGCCGACGCAACGGCTGCTCGTCGCCGACACCGCTGTCGCGAAAGGTCAGCACAAGGGCGCCGGGGATGCCGGGGACCCTCCGGGCGAGGAATCGGATCACGTCGAGCGTCGCGTCGTCGGCCCAGTGGACGTCCTCGATGACAAGGACGCAGGGTCGTGCCGCGAAGGCGTGTAACAGAGCGGGCGGCACGTCGTCGAGGCTTTCGGTGGCGAGTGCCGCCCCGAGCTCAGGATGGTCATGAGCCATGTCGCGGAACGGCCCGAGGCTGCGCGGCACCAGGAGGTCGTCACACCCTCCGACGAGGACCGCGACATCGGACGCCAGCCGGTCGAGAAAGCCGCGCACGAGGGCCGACTTCCCGGCGCCCGGTTCGCCCGCAACCAGGATGACGAAGCCGTGCCCGCCCTCGATGGCGGACCCGACGGCCGCCAGCATCTCGCCCAGTTCCGCGTCACGCTCGAGGAGAGCTGGCCCCGTGCTCCACAGAGTGGCCGACGCACCAGCGTCGGAGCGTGGCGGTGGCGGGGACGCGCGTCCGGTGGTGAGCAGCCGATCACGGAGTACGACGGCCTCGGGCGGCGGCGCGATGCCCAGCTCGGTCTCCAGCGCCTGCTCCATGCGGGCGTAGCGACGCAACCCCTCGGACCGGTCACCGCGCACCACGGCCTCGCGGAGAAGCTCGACGTGTGCCTCCTCGTCCCCAGGCTCCACGCGCAGCAGCTCCTCCCAGCGGCCTGCGCACCGAAGGAGCTGGACGAGGCGAAGGCGCAGACGCTCGCGCGGCTCGTCGAGCCATGGTTCGCCGAGGTCGTCGGGAAGCAGCTCGGCTGCTTGTTCCAACGCCGCTGCGCAGACCTCTGCGGATGCCGGGCTCGCGGTGATCGCCTCCGCCGCCGCATTCTCGAACACAACTGCGTCGACCTCGACCGTGGCGTCAGGGAAGAGCGCGACGACGTCGCCGCCCAGGACCACGGCGTTCTGGTCGCCGACCGCGCGACGTGCGTAGTGAGCGGCCTTGTGCAACCTCGGAAGGGCGGAGTCCAGAGTGAGGTCTGGCCACAGTGCGTCGACGACACGGTCTCGGTGAAGTCGCGCGGCGGGAGACACGGCCAAGAGCTTCACCAGTGCTGCCGCGTGGCGACGGCTCCACGCTTCGGCGGGGACGGCTCTGCCCTCCACGACGACGGCGAAACCGCCCAGCAAGCGCACCTGCACCAGCATCACGGCATGGTAGTAGCCGTGGCTCGGCTGTGTCGGGACGAAGCGGTACGCCGCGATGAACCAGGGATGAACCTGGGGGCGGAGACAGAAAACGACGGAGTCGGGTGACGATTCGGCGGGCTAGCCTGCCGGACATGACCGCTGTCCGCAGCCTCACCCAGAAGCAGGCCCAGGAGCGCGCCGCGCTCCTCGACGTCGACCGGTACGACCTCGAGCTCGACCTCACCGGCCTCGCGGAGGGTGACAC
>JAFMQY010000023.1:0-15789 GCA_017354415.1 Nocardioides sp. | reverse complement strand
GTGACACCCTCCGCACGACCTCCACGATCACCTTCTCGGCGACCACACCGGGCGCCACGACGTTCATCGACTGCCTCGGCGAGGTCGAGGAAGCCGCACTGAACGGCCGCCCCCTGCCGGCCGGCCCGCCGCCGGGAGGCCACCTCGAGCTCCCGGGGCTCGAGGCCGACAACGTCCTGGTCGTGCGATCGGCGCAACGCCGGACCGGGTCCGGTCAGGGCGTGCACCGGGCGGTCGACCCGAGCGACGGCGAAGTGTATGTGTGGACGACCTTCGAGCCCGACGACGCGCGATGGGTCTTCGCCTGCTTCGACCAGCCCGACCTCAAGGCGGTGTTCGGGATCACCGTCCACGTGCCCGAGCCGTGGTTGGTCACGAGCAACACCGGTGACGCCATCGTCAGCACCGACAACGGCGTGAGCACATGGCGGTACGGCGACACCCCGCGGTTGTCGACGTACGTCCCGGTCGTCAACGCCGGCCCGTTCGTCGAGCGACGCAGCACACGCAACGGCTACGACCTCGGTCTCTATGCCCGCCGTTCGCTCGCCCCGGTGCTGGACCGCGACGCCGAGGAGCTGTTCGACCTCACGGCCAAGGGCCTGGCGTTCTACGGCGAGCAGTTCGCGATGGCGTTCCCGCAGGCGCGGTACGACCAGGTCTTCGCTCCCGAGTTCGGGGGCGCCATGGAGAACTACGGTTGCGTCACCTGGAGCGACACCATCCTGTTCCGCGACCCACCGTCGTACGTCGAGCGGGAGCTGCGCGCCCTCGTCCTGCTGCACGAGATGGCGCACATGTGGTTCGGCGACATGGTGACCATGCGCTGGTGGGACGACCTCTGGCTCAACGAGTCCTTCGCAGACTGGGCCTGCGCGTGGGCGGCGGCCCGGTGCACCGAGTTCACCGACGTCGCGGCCGGGTTCCTCGCCGACGACAAGCAGGACGCGTATGCGGCCGACGCCGCGCCCACGACCCACCCGATCCGCCAGGCGCTCGTCGACGTAGCCGCCGCCGAGGCGACCTTCGACGACATCACCTACCCCAAGGGCGCCGCCGTCCTCAAGCAGCTGGTCGCCTACGTCGGCGAGGACGCCTTCGTGGTCGCGCTGCGTCGCTACTTCCAGAGGCACGCCTGGGGGAACACCACGCTCGACGACCTCGTCGCCGAGGTGGCAGAGGCCAGCGGCCGCGACCTCACGGGCTGGGTGCAGGGCTGGCTGGAGACCTCCGGCACCGACCGCCTCACTCTCGAGGTCCAGGACGGCGGAGGCACCTTGGTGACGACGCCGCCCGAGGGGCGTGCCGCGCCGTTGCCGCACGGCCTGCGGATCGGGGCGTACGCCGAGCGTGGCGACGGGCTCACCCTGGTGGAGAGCCTGCCCCTCGAGGTCACTGGCGAGCGGACGCCGTTCGAGCCCGGCGGAGCCGCCGACCTGTGGCTGGTCAACGACGACGACCTGACCTTTGCCGGCGTACGCCCCGATCCGGCGTCGCTGGAGCTGCTCCTCACCCGCGGAGGCGACCTGCCCACCGCGGTCGGACGCACCCTGGCACTGACGACGGCGTGGCGGCTGCTGTACGACGGGGAGCTGACCGCCCAGCAGCTCGTCGACTGCGGCGTGCACGTGCTGCAGCGCGAGACCGCCGACTCCGTCGTAGAGCCGCAGCTCAACCGGCTGGTCGAGGCGGCCGACCATTGGGCGCCCGCCTCCGCGCGTGGAGGGCTGCTGTCGCAGGTGGCCGACCTGTGCCTGGAGCTGGCGGCCAACCCGGACCGCAGGATGGCTGCGCTGCGCGGACTCGCGGACAGCGCCATCACCCCCGCCCAGCTCGAGGCCCTGGCCGCGCAGGCCACCGACATCGACCTGCGGTGGCGACGGTTGACCCGGCTCGCCGAGCTCGACCAGCTCGAGGAGTCCGACGTGGAGGCGTTGCTGGCCGAGGACCCGAACCCCGATGCCTGGATGAGTGCCGTGCGCGCACGAGCAGCCCGTCCGACCGCCGAGGCGAAGGCCGAGACCTGGCAGACGACGGTGGAGCAGCGCAGGCTTCCACCCAGCATCATCCGTCGAGTCGGCCGGAGCTTCTGGCGACCCGGACAGGAGGGGCTCGTGACGCCGTACGCCGAAAGGTTCCTGGCGTCGCTCGAGAGGTTCGGTGACGCCGGGATGCTCTGGGCACTGGGCATGTCGCGCTCGTTCTACCCGGCGGTCGGGGGCGGAGCGGACTTCGTCGACCGGCTCTGTGCCGCAGCCGGGGCCGACGGGGTGAGCCCGACGGTCCGCAACCGGGTGCTCGAGCTGAGCGACCAGCGTCGCCGTCGCGAGGCCGCCCGCAGCCTGGGGTGACGGCTCGAGCCCAGGCGTGGTCGTCCGGGCGGCGGAAATGGCTCGCGACAGGCCCCGCTGTGGACTGCCCGCGCTGTTGGTGCCACCGTGGGATGAGGCCCTGCCTGAGGAGAGACACCATGGACGAGTCCGCACAGCCGATGGCCTGCCCCGACTGCCACGCCCTGACCGACGACCTGGCCGCTCACGCCCGCTGGCACTCGCGCCTGGTCCACGACATCGCCCTGGCCGTCGCGAACGAGAACGATCGCCGCGCGGCCACGGGCTGAGCTTTCGCCCGCCTGGTCGTCGCAACGTCATGGTGGCCGGCGTGGGCGAGGGATCGCTCGGTGCAGAGCGCTCACGACGCTCGGTCATCGTGGCCGGATCGTTCTTCGATGCCATCGAACGCGATCAGCTCTGCGATCTCCTGGACGAACTGGGACCACAGGCTCCGACCCTGATCGACATCTGGACGACGTACGACCTCGCCGCGCATCTCGTCCTGCGTGAGCGCGACCCTCTGGCCGCACCGGGGCTCGTCGTCCCTGGTGCGTGGGGTCGGTTCGCGGAACGGCGACAGCTCGCCCTGAAGGAGACGGCCTTCGCGGGTCTCGTCGCCCGCCTCCGGTCCGGGCCGCCACCGGGCTTCTTCCGCATTCCCTGGGTGCGCGACCTCGCGAGCCTCAACGAGTTCTTCGTCCATCACGAGGACGTACGCCGGGCCAACGGCCTGGGACCGCGCACCATGCCGCCGGCGGAGGACGCCGCCCTCTTCCGCAACGTCGTTCGTGGGCGCTGGATCCTGGCCCGCCGGCTGCACGGCGTCGGGCTCGATCTGATGTGGACCGGGACGGACAAGATCACCACCGCTCGGCGAGGTCAGCCGACCGCTCGCCTGGGCGGGCTTCCCGGCGAGCTGCTCCTGTACCTCTTCGGACGGCGGGACGCGGCCGACGTGGAGATCACCGGCCCGTCCGAGGCGGTCGAGACGCTGCAGCGGGCGCGGTTCGGGATGTGACGCTGAGCAGCGCACGGCCCGGGCCAGCAGCATCGGGTGCCATGAAGTCGAGCACTGCATGGATGAGTCAGGTACCGAAGGCCGGACACACCTGACTTGCCCGCATACCACTGCTGACCCACACGTGTCCCGAGCGTTCATCCGGGACACGTGTGCCACTCACCGTCCCGGGTCGGTGAACGCAGCATCGCACGAGGGAGCTTGGAGAATGCCGTCCTCGTAGGCGATCGCGGTGGCCTTGGCCCGCGAGGTGACGCCGAGCTTGGTCAGGATTCGGGAGACGTGGACGCTGACGGTCTTGGGGGAGATGAACAGGCTGCTGCCGATCTCGTTGTTGGACATCCCTTGCGCGAGTAGCTGGAGGACCTCGAGCTCGCGAGCGGTCAGGCCCGCGAGTCGGCCCTCGCCGCGCTGTCCCGGATCGGTCGACTCGCCGGCGAGCGGGAGCCGGTGTCGATGGGCGAGTTCGACGATCTGTGAACGGAGCTGTTCCGCACGCAGGTTCGACGCGATCTGCATGGCTTCAGTGAGGGGGGCGGACGCGGCCTGCCGGTTCTTGGCCTGCAGGTGCGCGGCGGCGAGTCGGACGAGGGACTGGGCGAGGTACGGGACGTTGCCGACGTCACGCCACCGTGCCACGACGGCGTTCCACATGGCGGGGTCGTCGTGACCGGTCGCGTGAGCCAGCTCAGCCTCGAGGTGTGTGGCCAGCGTGACGGCCAGTTCGGTCAGGCGCGGGACGTCGGCCGCGGTGCCGCGGATGGCCTCGATCGCGTGGCCGGCCGCGGCATCGGGTGCGTGGGCTCGGAGATCGGCGAGCTCGGATTCGACCTGGGCCGCCAGGATGAGGTGGTCGAACATGTCGGGTACCCGACGCGCCTCGACGTGGCCCAACAGTGGAGCCAGGGCGTCTCTCGCCGCCTCGGGCTCACCATCGGCGACCGCGATCTGCGCCTGGAGGTTGCGGTACTGGGTGCGGGCGAGAAACCACGCGGATGCCTCATCGGCGGGACTGTCCCAGCGGGCCGCTTCCAGCCACTGTCGGGCGGTCGTGAGGTCGCCTCGCTGGCAGGCAAACGTGCCCACATGTTTGGCGGTGTAGACGATCCGGTCGTGCCAGGCTGGAAGGGTCTCGACCCAGGTGTCCATCATCTCCTTGGCTTCGTCCCATCGACCGAGAGCGATGAGGGAATCCGCCAGGATCCACGTCGCGAAGCCCCAGGTGCCCCGCGCGACCCGCGCGTCACCCAGGCGGGAGCGGAGCCGTTGTGAGTTGGTGACCGCCTCGTGGTACCGGCCGGCGTACATCAGCCACATCCCGCGGAACTGGTCAAGCTCGAGCAGCTCGGCGTGCCGGCCCGGATGCTCCTCGAACAGCCGATCGCACGCCTCGACCGCATCGTCGAACCGCCCTTGGTAGGCAAGTTCGTACGTCAGCCGCCCGGTAGCCATCTCGCGCAGACGCAGGTCGCCCAGCCCGGCCGCGAGGACGGCCGCGCGGTGGGCGATCTCCATGGCGCTGTCAGGCTCCCTGGCCGTGAGGTACGCGGACAGGTCGACAAGCACCACCACCACGAAGGGGCTGGGCTCGGCCGCCATCAGGGTGTCCAGGGATTCGACCGCTCGTTGCCACAACGCGTTGTCGTCGACTCTTCCCCCGCGCCCGACCGGCCGGACGTGGTCGGACATCAGATCGCGCTCCAGCCGGAGACACAGATGGCGTAATGGGTCGGCTCCCGCGTCGCTGCGGCTCAGTTCCGCGTCGAGGAGGGCGGCTCCCGTGCCGTCGTCGGCCATGACGAGTGCGTTGAGCGCGTCGAACAGCAAGGAGTCCCGGGTTCGGCCGGCTCGCCGTCGGGCTGGGACACGGTCCCACAGATCCAGGGCGCGTCGCAGGAGCGTCGCCATCTCGGCCATCGCGCCCAGCCTCCGGCAGTGTGCGGCGGCAGCCAGAGCGGAGTCGAAGGCTTCGACGTCGGCACCGGCCTGCGCCCAGTGGTGAGCGGTCGCCACCTGAAGCTGTGTATCAGCCGCGTCTCCGTGGGCCTTGGCGAGCACCGTCGCCCACGCGCGGTGCCAGCGGAGCCGGTCCACGGGCAACACCGAGGCATCGACGGCCTGCCTGAGCAGTGCGTGCACGAACTCGTAGGAGTGGCGGGTCGGGTCGAACCTCAGCATCTGGCTTCGGACCGCCGACGTGACCGCCCCATCGAACTGATCGGCATCCTCCGGCTCGGCCTGGGTGTAGGCCTGCTCCAACCGTTGGTGGGTCAGGTGCCCATCGGCCAGTGAGGCGATCTGGATCATCCGGCGGGTCTGCTGGTCGAGGCGATCGACCCTGGCCAGCATCGGCTGCCACGCCGAGGCTGGGACCGGCCCGGTGTCACCGATCCCGGCGGCAATCAGTTGCTCCACCAAGAACGGAACGCCCTGCGACAACGCAACGACCCGTTCGACCAAGCGCGAGGACGCGGTCGCGTTGGTCAGTGCCTGGACCTGCTCAGCGACCTCGACCGGGGACAAGGGACCGAGGGTGACTCGGTCGACGTCGGGAGCCCGAACCAGCTCGGACACGAACCCGGACACGGCGACCGGAGCCGACGGATCGGATGTCCGAGTGGTGATCAGCACCGCCAGGCGGCAAGCCCCGGTGACCCGGACCAGATAGCCCAAGAGCTCCCGGCTGGAAGAGTCGCTCCAGTGCAAGTCCTCCACCACCAGCCACACCAGCCGGTCTTCTGCCAGCCGCTCGACGAGCGAGACGAAGGCCCCGAGCACCGCAGCCCGGTCGACCACTGACGCGGCCGCGCCGAGGGCGGGACACAGCGCGGCCAGCGTCGGCAGTTCTTCACCGGCGCCGGTGCGGACCTCCTCCACCCCCACTTGGCGTACCAATGCCCGCAGACAGTCAGAAACCATCCCGTAGGGCAGCTCACCCCCCGAGAGCTCCACGCAATGGCCCATCACCACCAGGTCACCGGGCTTCCGAAACCGCGTGAGAGCCTCGCTCACCAGCCGCGACTTGCCGATCCCCGCCTCGCCGTCCAGCACCAGGACCATCCGACGTCCCAAGCGGGCCCGATCCGCCCACAGGTGGAGCCTCCCCGTCTCCTCAGCGCGCCCCACCAACGCTCCACTGAGATCCCCCATGTCACCAGAGTGGACCTCGCACGGCCGGGTGTCACCGTCCCTCCCGACCGCCCGCGGTCCTGCCTGGGGGATGCCGATGTCAGGTCTGGGTCCGGCGGCGCGGCGGCATGCAGTCGGCGTGACTCACACTATGCTGCGTTTGGCGTCACGATAGAGACGCCATAGCGTCTCTATAGTGCCACAGCCGCTTACTGTGGCCGAGCATCGATCCTCAACAGACGAGAAAGCAGGAACCAAGCGGATGCATCGCATCACCAAGGTCGCCGCGCTCGCGGCGCCCGCACTCCTGGCGACTGCGCTGGTCGCCACCTCGACGGCCGCCAACGCCTACACCATCAACCCGGACGACACCGGCTTCATCGGCAAGGGCGAAGTCCAGACCGCGCTCGGTCTGAACAACGCCAAGCTCCAAGACGCCGTCGACAAGGGCACCTTGACCTTCACCAGTACGCAGGCCGTGTCTCAGGCATGGTCGCAGGACGCCAGCCAGTCCGGCACGCAGTCCGGTGTCCAGGCCGGCACGCAGTCGGCCACCCAGATCGGCACGCAGGCCGTGTCTCAGGCGATGTCGCAGGACCTGTCCTGCACGATCAACGGTAAGAACAAGACGTTCCACCGCGACGGTGAGCGTGCCGGCGTTCGCGTCGGCACCGCCACCGGCACCCGGACCGCCACTCGCGACGCCTCCCGCAACGCATTGCGTGAGGGCACCCGGACCGCCACCCGGACCGGCACGCTGTCCGGTGTCGTCAACGCCGACATCGACGCCAAGGCCCGCAAGACCGGCCAGTGGACCGGGTGGAACATCCAGGGCATCACGAACAAGGTGCAGAAGATGGACGGTACGCCGACCTGGGACTCTCCGACGTTCAGCGACGGCGCCTGGTCGTTCGGCGACACCTGGACGCCGACGGGCGACTGGACGCCGAACGGCGGCTACTCCTGGGGCGACTACCAGTGGGGCGGGTATCAGTTCGGCGACGTGGCGTGGGGCGACTGGCAGGCCGCTCCGGGCGATGACCCGGCTGACTGCCTGCGCAACGACAGCGTCAACGGCGTCCCGGTGGTGTCCGACCTCGTCAACAACATCACCGAGGGTGCGACCACCCCCGGCGAGATCACCCCCGGTGAGATCAGCGAGGACCCTGTTGTCCCCGGCGTCGTGACCCCGGGCGCGATCACCGCGGGCGCGATCAACTACACCGATCAGGGTCGGTCGACGGGCCCCTTGACGACCGCCGGCCCGCTGCGGCTGTTCGTCAACGGCAAGGCTCTCTGAGCCACCAGCATCACCCATAGCAGCCCCGGCCATTCGGTGGTCGGGGCTGCTTCATGCAAGCGCCAGGCGATGGGGTAGCCCTGGCGACAGTGCGGTCCGTGCGGTGGCCGGATGGGCACGACGTACGGACTCGAGCCGCTTCTACCCCGCCGGTCCCGACAGCCCGTCGCGGTCGTGGGGGGTCTCCGCGTACCCCTCCTCCTCGGCCTGCTCGCGGCGCTTACGGCGGACACCCCAGACCACCAGCGCAGCGACGACCAGCACGGCGACGACGACGGCGGTGCCCTTGCCGATGGTCGAGGCGACCTGCTCGTAGGACGCGCCGGCGAAGTAGCCCACCAGGCTGTACGTGATGCCCCACGCGATCCCGCCGAGGGCGTTCCAGAACAAGAACGTGAGGTAGCGCATCCCGCTGAGGCCGGCGAGGCCCGGCATCACGGCCCGGAAGAAGGCGGTCCACCGACCGAGGAACACTGCGGGGCCGCCGCGGCGACGCAGCATGCCTTGGGCCTTGTCGAGCCGGGACCGGTGATGGCGGAAGATGCCGAGCTGCAGGACGCGAGGTCCGAGGTGCTTGCCGACCTCGTAACCGACGGTGTCGCCGAGGATCGCGCTGATCACCACGATCACGATGAGGGTGACGATGTCGAGGTGGCCCCGGCTCGCCAGGAATCCGCCGAGCAGGACCGCCGTCTCGCCGGGAACGACGAAACCGAGGAAGAACGCAGCCTCGCCGAAGACGAGCAGAGCGATGATCGCGTAGGCGAGTGCAGGCGGGACGGCCCGGATCGCGTCCAGCACGCCCTTGCAACATCCCCAGGAACGTACCCGCGCAGACCTGTTTGACACCTGATTGCGCTGGGGCTCGACTCAGAAGGCAGGTCCTTCACGTGCACCCATCTCGGCATGCGCCGCAGGCCTCGGTCCCTCAGCGCGACTCACCCGCCGATGAGTGCTTCTGGGGCGGTGACCGATGCGAAGGTCGCTACTCGCAGAATGGAGCCGTGATCGACGTCAACTTTCGCTCGGCCGAAACACACGACATTCGCGCGATTCTGTCGTTCTGGAAACGTGCAGCGGAGGACTCGAACCGACCCACCGACCGGACGACCGCCTTGGAGCGGCTGATTCAACGAGATTCCGACGCTCTGCTTCTGGCCGAGGCGGGCGACCGAATCGTGGGCTCGATCATCGTTGGATGGGATGGGTGGCGCTGCCACGTGTACCGGCTTGCTGTTGATCCCGACTGGCGTCGACAGGGCATCGGTCGCAGCTTGCTTTCGCGCGCCGAAGAGCGGTTCGTAGCTTTCGGTGGGACACGGGCGGATGCCATGGTTCTGGACGACAACCATCTGGCGCACCTGGCCTGGACCGCGGCGGGCTATGCACACCAGCCGGAATGGTCGCGATGGGTCAAGCCTCTCTCACTGCCTTCCTGATGTCCGGCTCTGCCGCTGTCCCGTGCACTCTCGTGCCGACTTCCATTTCGACCGAATGGGCTCAGTACGTCGGCATGGATCGAGGCTCGGCGCACGCCCTCGTCCCACGCCTGTGAGCCGCACCATGGCCCTGGGAGCGTCAGAACCGCTGCGGTCGGTGAGTCGTCACGGCACCGTCATGTCGCTGGGCGTGGATCGACTGTACGGCCCGAGCAATGCGGCCGAGCTCTTGACGTATGGCCGCCGGGTCGTTGCGAGCCATGGCCCTCGGAAAAGGGCCGGGTACCGGGGCGCGCAGATGGCCCCTCGCTCCTGGCCCGCCAGGGCAACTGAGGGCCTGTCACCTGGGGGCAGGGTTGGGTTGGAGGGAGACGACCTCAAGTTCGACATAGGTGTAGGGCGTGCCTGGCGGCGGCGCGTGCCAGACGGCGGACCCGTGGGAGACGTAGCGGCGACCGTCGGCGGAGGCGTAGCTCGAGACGGGCGTGGACCAGCGCATCTGGGTGAATGACCCGCCGCCACCATCGTCGCGCAGGCGATCGTCGGAGACGAAGTCGAGAAGGTCGCCGTCGGCGTCGAACTCGAGCATCGCGGTGACCGAGTAGTCGCCGTGGTGGTACATGCCGCGGGCGTGACAGTCGTCGACGGCAGACCAGGTGATGGGAGCGTGGAGCAACCCTGCTGGTGCGAACAAACACAAGTCGTTGAACAGGGTCACGCTCTCGGCCTTGTCCATCTCGGGGCCGCTGGCGTCGACGACGCGAACCGCGGACAGAACATCTGCCCGCATGGTGGCGTGGCCCTCCGTGAGGACGTGGAGGACGTCGAGGGGCACCCCGTATGCCTTGGCATCGAGCCAGAAGTGACGGGTCGGGTGCGGGCCGTAGGTGTTGACCTGTTCGCCGGTGAACGGCATCCAGGACCCGCCTGGCGCACTGCGGATTCGACCGCGCAGGGTCACCCGGAAGCCGGTCACGGCCGGCCGGCCCACCGCCCCGCTGCGGCGCACGTAGCGTGCCACCGGTGCGGGCAGGTGCGTGAGATCATCCTCGCTGATGATCTGCCGCTCCGGCGGGGACGCCGTCAAGGCGGCGGCCACACCACGCCGGTACTGCGAGCGCAGGCCGTTCGGGGACCTGGCGCGCCGGCGCTGCAGAGCGACGAGAGCCGTCAGCCCGGCGAGCACGGTGAGCACCGCGGTGGTCTTGGCTCCGCCGCCGGACCAACGCCCCACAGCCGGAGCAGGGGCGCCAAACCCCCGACGCCCCGGGCCGTGCGCGGTCTCATGCCTACGACGCTTCATGTATGAAGGGAGATGTGCCGCCGTACGTTGGCGCCTGCGCTGCACTGACACGTCGTCGGAACGCCCCTCCACGTCCCCAGCCACCCAGGATCCAGTCCCTGGCACGAGGGGGCTCCACCCGGGGCACGGAACCATCCAGCTAACCCGCCACCGCCATCCCGCGGTCGTCGTGCTCGGCATCCGGCCAGGGCTCACGCGCCCAGGCGAGCCCCTCGTCGAGCCCTCGCCCGATCTCGTCGGCAGTCTCGCCGATCGCGGCAAGGTCGTCGGTGTACGCCGTCACATCGTGCGCGCTCAGGCTCAAGTAGTCGGGCAGCACGCTGCGCAGGAAGTTGGTCAGCCAGGCCCGTGGGTCGGCCGGCATACCGACGTCGAACACGCGGTCCCCGGGCTCGCCGTTGGCCATCTCGGGGTGCCAGTGCATCCGGTCGGCTCTGCCTGGTCCGGACTCGAGGAAGTCCAATCGGCACAGCGCTCGGTCCAGCGTCATCACATCAGAGGCGTACACAGACCCTTGGGCCTGCGTTCGCATCGGCTTGATCTCAAGGCGCACACCTCGCTCCCGTACTTCAGGCTGGCCCACCAGCGCGGGGTCGAGGAAGTCGACTCGGCGCATCGTGACGGCCAGCCGTTCGAACGCCCACACACGCTCCATGCTCCATCGCTCCTACGTCGTCGATGCCGGTCCAAGCCACGTTAGTCGAGGCACGTCCTCAGCAGGGCGGGATGTTCGGCAGACCAGGTCCCGGACCACTCTCGGGAAGCCCGTGCTGTCGATCAGTAAGAGTGGCGTCCCTTGCGGCAACCGGGACATTCTCGACGGAGCGCGGGTGCTCGATCTGGCCAGCCACGACGGACGATACTCGTTCGCCGCGCTGAAGACCGGGGCGGCGCACGTGACCGGGGTGGAGGTCAGGCAGACCCTCATCGACAGGGCTCAGGAGGCGTTTGCCTTCTATGGCCAGGACCCGGAGACCTACCGCTTCGTGCGCGGCGATGTCTTCGAGGTGCTGGCCCGGGAGAAGTTCGAGGTCGACGTGGTGCTGTGCTTCGGGTCCTGTACCACACCTACCGGCACACCGAACTGATGTACCGCCTTCACAACCTCGCCCCGAGGCACCTGATCGTCGACACGATGGTCACCCGTGCGACGCAGCCGACCCTCAGAGTGATTCGCGAAGAAGATGTCGACGACATCCGCAGTGCCGCCCAGGACCCCTTTTCGGTGGGTCGGGTACTGGTGCTGCGGCCCTCGGTGCCCGCGCTGGATCTGCTGCTGCGCTCCTACGGCTTCGAGATCGAGTCCATGTACGACTGGAAGGCAGGCTGGCAGGCCGACCGTCAGTGCTGGGCGTCGACGGCTACGCGAAGGGCACCCGCGTGACCCTGCGATGCCGCTCCCGCGAGGCGGCTGTCGCAGCCGGATGGGAGCCGGTAGCTCCTCTCCCGATCGCCGCGGAGCCCCCCACGCGGGCGGGGCCGAACGCATCCCGACCGAGCCCTCCACGCAGTCGGCCGGTGAGTGGCGTGAGCGGGTCAACAAGACGCTGGCCAAGGCCACGGGCTACGAGCTGCGGCGAGCATCCACCAAGCCTTGAGGGTCGGTGACCGCCCATGCCGCCGTGCACGGGCGCCTTCACGTCCACCCTGGCGTGCGGCCGGCTTGCTCGATCCACTCGTGCAGCTCTGGTCGCTGCCTCTCCTCCAGGCTGGTGACCTTGACGGCGTAGTGAAGGCCTGGGACCACCGCTCGGATGGAGTCGTCCGAGCCCCTGACGATCGGCTGCCAAGACGGCATGAGGCGTCCGAACCAATCGTCGGTGTCGATGTGTCCCGCTGACGGCTCCGGCATTCGCGCTGCATCTCCCTTGATCGCTTCGGCATCGCGTGTCCTCCTCCGTCAGATGCCGGAGCAACATTTGCATCTGCTTGCCGTGAGAACGCCGCCACTCCTGCGTCGCCAGCAGAGTTTGCTCGCTGGCCGTCGACAGTATCGAGATCGATGGTGGACCAGAGCCGGTCACAGCGTCACCACGTGGGTGATGGCGTCAGCGAAGAGACCGCTCATTGCCTCCGCTTCTTCCTGGTGTGCCAGATGACCAGCGCCCGGGAGCAGGGTCATCCGACAGGTGGCCACCGCACCGCACAGCTGCTCCAGCTCGTCCCGGGGCGACAGTTGGTCCCGATCTCCTGCCACGATCCATGTCGGGACGCGAACGGCGGCGGCGGACTCGAGGCAACCGTGACCCGATGCCACCAGCAGCTGGTCGGCCGCGGCGCGGGGATCGGCAGTCAGGTGGCGCTCGGGTGCGGCTTCGGCGCGTATGCGGCGAAACCCACTCAAGCCGCGGCGGGTGAGGAACGCGTTGGCGACGTCCTCGATGACAGCGGATCGAACGACGGCGTCGGCGACAGGCCTGGGCGCCCGCGCCAGCACCGCCGCGAACAGGTTGACGCAGGCGTTGGCTGCGTGTGCGCCCGCCCCTGATCTGCCACTGGGGCGCACGACCACGGGCGAGACCAGCACCAATCCTCGCAACGGCACCAGGCGTCGTCCGGCGACTGCCGCAGCGATGGTCGCGCCGAAGGAGTGCCCGGCGAGTATGACCGGCTCGGACGTGCCCAACGTGCCCAGCACCTCCTCCACCAGGTCGGACAGCCCGTCCAGCCCGTCGCCGAGGCGCGCTCCACTCTCGGACACCCCCATCCCCGGGAGGTTGAGGATCATCACACGGCATCCGTCGTTCACGGTTCGCGCCACGAGCTTCCGAAGCCCGACGTCGGCGCCCTTCCAACCCGGCACGGCGACGACGCCGACCGGGCGACTCGAAGGCCCCGAGTCTGCGATCACCACCCGTGAGCCAGTGTCGAGAGTCACCGTGAATCTGCCCGAACTCACGACGCCGGTCGCCTCCGATCTGGCCGCCAGGTACGCTCCGCCACCTCGATCCGGATTCCGACTGTAGGACTCCGGATCGCAGGCTGACCGCAACCGGACGGTGGACGTGCTCGAGGTGTTCTGACCACGGACGTGAGGTGCGCCGGGTCGGCTGGACCCGGACCTTGACACATGTCGATATCGGAATATGTTTGAAGGGTGGCCCGAGCTTCGACAACGTCCGATGTCTTCAATGCAGTTGCCGACGCCCACCGCCGCGAGATCCTCGACGTGCTGATCACCGGCGAGAGGGCGGTCGGCGCGATCGTCGACGACCTCTCGATGTCTCAGCCTCAGGTCTCGAAGCACCTCCGCGTGCTCAGCGAGGTGGGACTGGTCAGCTGCCGGGCGGAGGGTCGCCGTCGGCTGTACCGGCTGGAACCCGAGCATCTTCAGCCCCTGCACGACTGGGTGATCAAGTACGAACGGGCGATCAACGACCGACTCGATCGCATGGACGACTACCTCACAGAGCTACAACGACAAGGAGAAGGCAATGACGCTTGACCGACATGGATCGGCAGTCATCGAGTATCCGAGCGCGCTGGAGATCCTCACCACTCGGGAGTTCGACGCTCCGATCGGGCTGGTCTTCGACGTGTTGACGAAGCCCGAGCACGTGCGCCATTGGTTCGCGCCGTTCGAGGACAAGATGACCGTCTGCTCGATCGACCTGCGTGTCGGGGGGAAGTACCACATGGTCTTCGTGACCGGCGACGGAACCGAGTGCTCGTTCCGTGGAACCTATTTGGAGATCGAGCGGCCGACCCGGATCGTCGACACCTGGCTGTTCGAGGGCTGGCCGGATGCGGAGGCGGTCGAGACGATAGAACTGCAGGAGACCGACGGAGTCACGAAGGTGGCGATGAACCTCGCGTTCCGTGACCAAGCAGGCCGCGACCACATGACCAGGACCGACGGCCAGGAGGATAGCTGGGACAAGATGGAGGACTACCTGAGGTCACTCGTGGACCCGAGCTGACCACGTCCTTGCAGCCCGGCGGCACCTGAGGCGGAACGAAGCCGATGCGCGCCCTCGCGCGGGTGATCCCTGACGTACGTCGGCCCGTCGCGCACCTACGTCTGGACCTATGGACGACGCTCGGACGTCCGATCACATGGACGTCGGATCGGTCACCACGTTGCGGTCCGGCGGGCGCGAACCGGCCGGATCCCGATCTACTGCTCTGCCCGGTGCCGGTGCCGGTGGCGGCACGGCCACGATCGGGCACGGGCTCGACGCGTGGCGGCGCGGGAGGCGACGGAGTCGTGGAGTGACTCGCAGGTGATCGCCTGGCTGAATGCCCACGGGGTGTGAGCCCGACGCGGGCGAGGGCGGCGCCCCGAGGAGCCCGTGGCCCGGTCCTCCTCGCCTGGCTGCGCGCGCAGAGGCTCCGCGCCGCGTACAAGGCCAAGAGTCCGGTCCAGGGCAGACGGATCGCCGAGAAGCTGCTCGCCTCGCTCTCGACCTGTCAATCCCGCAGATCGAGCGGCTCGGCACGACGTTGCAGCAGTGGCGCGCGGAGAACTCCGAGACCTGACCGACGATGTCGACGTGGTGAACTGGTTCAGCGCGCTGCCGGGTTTTCTCGGCATCCTCGGATGGCTGTTGCGCCACACCGTCCTCAGCAGGTGGTCAGTGACCGCACGACCCATCACGCCGAGCACGGAGGCGCCTGTCCGACTCGACCGGCTCAAGAGGGCCCAGGCCGAGGAGACGTTCACGTGGCTGGTTGCCTGGCTGGAGAGCGAACACCCGCTGCGCGTCATGGCGCTCTGAGTCTGGGCCGTCGCACGCACGTCGCCAGATCCGCGCACGGACAGCGGCGTGAACGGTCGATAGCGTGGCGTCGTGGACTGCGACGACTACCAGCGCGCTGCGATGCGCACGGCCCGCGACAAGGACGCCCGGACGAGTTCATGCACTTGGTTCTCGGCCTGGTAGGCGAGGCCGGTGAGATCGCAGAGAAGGTCAAGAAGTTGGTGCGCGACAAGCACAGTGATGTCGCACAGCTTGATCGTGATGACATGGCAGCCGAACTCGGCGACGTCCTGTGGTACTCCGCCGTTCTGGCGAACTTCCTTGACCTCTCCCTCAACGATGTGGCGCAGCGGAACGTGGACAAGCTCGCCGACCGGCAGCGTCGCAACGCCCTCGGTGGGTCTGGCGACAACCGCTGAGGGGTCGTTCGCACGTCGCGCATGGACAGCGGCATGAGTAGCGGAACGCTATGCCGTCATGTCAGCGGCATAGGAACACGTTCTGCGTGTCGTGCTGGGCGTAGCGAACGTCCTCCTGATGCGCTTTGAGGGCTTGGTGTCCCATCGC